>JANYKG010000049.1 GCA_025358205.1 Armatimonadota bacterium | reverse complement strand
GTGAGGATCATGCCAAACTGCATGGCGCTTGGTCAGGCTGCCGGGACAGCGGCGGCGCTGTGTGCAAAGAAGGGCGTGAAACCGAGATCACTCGACACGAATCTACTGTTGAAACACCTGCGTGAGCAGGGCGCACTCGTCTAGGAATGCCTGATGCGAATTGAGTTTCCATACTACAAGAACATCACAGGGCTGGATGTCCCGGACGACAATCTGATAGGAGTCTGTCAGCCGTCCGTTTTGCTGCCAGGTCGCTTCGCCGATGAGATGATGGAACAGGCTTTTGCCAACCCGATAGGTTCGCCACGGATACGCGACATGGCGGTTGGGAAGAAGTGTATCCTGATCCTCACCGACGACTACACGCGAAAGACACCGGTGCGGGAGATTCTCAATCGGTTGATTCCAGAACTTGCGAGCGCGGGCGTCGAACGGGACGATATCACCATCATGGTGGCACTCGGTACGCATCGTCCGATGACGCACAGTGAACGAGTCGCGAAATTCGGCGAGAGCATCTGCAGCAGTTTCAGGATTGTTGACCACAACTGGCAGGACGAAGCGAACCTTGTTGACTACGGAGTCACGGATTCAGGAACCCCGGTAAGGGCGAATCGCGCTGTGACGGATGCTGATCTCGTCCTTGGCATCGGACAGATACTTCCGCATAGAATTGCCGGATTCAGTGGCGGCGGGAAGATAATCCAGCCGGGTATCTGCGGTGCGGAGACGACAGCGGAAACGCACTGGCGCAGCGCCCTGTATCCCGGTGCGGAGATCCTCGGCATTGCGGACAATCCGGTTCGCAGAGAGATCGAGCAGGTAGCGGAGAGGGTAGGGCTTGCTGCCATCATCAATGCCGTTTGTGACTCGGACGGCAATCTACTGGGCATGTTCGTCGGTCACCCGGTAGCCGCGCATCGTGCGGGCGCTGAGTTGTCAAAAAAGGTCTACGGAGTGTCAATACCAGAACCAGCGGACATCCTGGTGATAGACTCATACCCGATGGACATCGAGCTTTGGCAAGGTGCGAAGGCGTTGTACGCCGGTGAACTGGCTGTGAAGAAAAGTGGGGTGTCCATTCTTGTCACCCCATGCCCGGAAGGTGTATCGAAAACGCACAACCTGATTCTGAAAGAAGGTTATCGGCAGTCCGGCGACACAATATCTATGGTAGAGAGTGGACGGATTACGGACAAGATCGTCGCCGCGCACCTCGTTCGCGTTGGGCGGGTGATCCGAGACAACGGAGTTGGCATACTGGTGTCGCCGGGCATTTGCCGGGCTGACACCGAGCAGTTGGGTTTCCTATATGCGCCGGATGCGCAGACTGCCTTGAACATGGCGCTAGAGATCAAGGGACAAGATGCCACCGTGCTGGTGATGAAGCATGGCGGGACATCGCTCCCAATTATTAGCAAATAGGTCGGAGGAAAAATGAGTATTCATTCAGTTGACGTCACTGGGACTAAGGGTATGGTCTGTTCCACGCACCCGCTCGCGTCACCCGCGGGTCGTGAGATGCTGTTGAAGGGTGGAAACGCCATTGACGCCGCCGTCGCCACCGCACTGGCACTGTGCGTCGTCCAGCCGTCGTCGAACGGACTCGCTGGGTATGGTGGGTCAATGGTCATCTACCTCGGCGATGAGAAGAAAGTAGTCTCCCTCGACTACAACTGCCGCGCGCCCAGGGCTGCTCACGAAAACATGTTTGAGCAGGACGAGGTAGGTCCCGGTGGATGGAGCGAGTTCCCGCCGATCAAGGGCAGGGCTAATTTCTTCGGTCCGCTGGCGGTCTCTATTCCTGGGACGATGGCCGGTCTGTACCTGACACAGAAGACCTACGGCAAGCTGAAGTGGGCTGAGGTCATGGAGCCGGCGCGGAAACTGGCGGCAGACGGTTACGTGGTATACGAGAGCCTGCCCGAGAACATCATGCGCTTCACCGAGAATGCCGATCCGATTTCGGCAGAGGCGCTCTTCCCTGGCAAGCGTGTGCCGCAGGTTGGCGAGACCTGGATTCAGGCTGATCTTGCCAAGCTGATGGAGACGCTGGTCGCCGATCCCGACTCGTTCTATCGCGGCGAAGTGGCCAAGATAATTGTCGAGCGCGTACAGTCGGCGGGCGGAATCCTTACAGAGCAGGACATGGCTGATTTCCAGGTGGAGTTCACTGAACCGGTAACGCTGGAGTACAAGGGTGTCACGCTGCACGCCAACACGGGCATCACCGGAAGCATCTGCACGATGGAGACCCTCGCTATACTTCAGCAGTTGAACGCCGGCCCGTATTCGGCAGGCGAAACCAAATACTGGGGTGACTTCGCAGGTGCGCTGACTCTCGCATGGCGAGACAGGCTGGCGTTCATCGGTGACATTCCCGGCCTTGACGACAAGGTTGCGGAACTGCACTCAGATGAGCATGCCTCGGCTCTTGCTGAGATGGTGCGGTCAGGCAAGGTTACGCAGGGCGAGGGCGGGGCTGATCCGCTGAAAGAGACCGTCCACCTCACCACCTGCGATGCTGATCACAACATGGTTTCGGTGACTCAGACCCACGGCGGCGGTTGGGGCACACGGTTCGGAATTCCTGGGTTTGGCATCGTTATCGGACACGGTATGTCGCGCTTCGACCCGCGTCCCGGGCGGCCTAATTCACCTGGCTCGTTCAAGCAACCGTTGCACAACATGTCGCCGCTCATCATCACCAAGGCCGGCGAACTGGTGGGGTCGGTCGGACTCCCAGGCGGGCGCATGATCCCGGCTGTGGTAGCCAATGCGGTTGTACACCTTGTGGACTTTGGTGTTAGCCCCGCGCAGGCGATCAACGCGCCGAGGATTCACACTGAGGGTGGGTTCATCTCTCACTGCGATGAGGTGCCTGCGAACGCGCTGGACGAGATCAGGGGCAGGGGACACGAGGTCAAGGAAGAATCCAGGGCGATAGGCGGCAATCTGTCGGTCATCATGCTGGATGGTGACAAGATCATCGGGGCGGCACAGGCCGGAGCGGAAGCAGCCTTGGGAATGTGAGGGAAATGGTCATGAGAGAAAATGGTCGGGGAGAGATGGTCTAATGGTCATGTTCGCCTGACCATCGTCCCTGACCATCTCCCATGTTCCCTAATAAATCAGCTTCAGTGCGATGAGAGAGAGCGCTATTCCCAGCCATTGGCTGCGGGAGAGGCGCTCTTTCCACGCCACTATGCTCACTAGCCCGGTCACCACCAGGTTGCCCAGACTCCGCACCGGGAACGCCACTATCCCCGGCATTCCCTGCAGCGCCAGTAGTAGGAACAGCGTGCTAGTTCCGCCCCCTAGACCCATCACCAGTCCCACCTTCCGGTCCGCGCTGTCACCGAACTTGCGGTGAGATGCCAGGTGGAACACCCCCAGGATGGTCGGCGCGATGAAGTACCCAAGTAGGTAGCTGTCCCGGTGTTCGCCGAAACCGAACTGAATCAGCGCTTTGTTGACGATGCTGATCATGCCGCTGAGAACGAATGCGATCATGAGAAGCAGGAAGCTCATCGCCTGAATCTTTCGCGCGCCGCCTGGCGCCGGGCTTTTCGCAGGTTGCGCGAGGTCATCCGGGACAATCAGCGGCTCATCTTCAGAGTTCCCCGTCTCGTGCCTGCCGAAGAGAACCAGCGCCACCGCAATCAGCAGAAGCCCGACTGTCTGCATGGTGTTTGGGTATTCATGCCAGGCGAAGATGCTCGCCAGTACGGGGAACGCGACCGAGAGGCTTATCACCGTCCAGGACGACGAAAGTTGGCCCTTGATGATGTGGAAGAAGAACGTGAGCGTGGCGAAGTACCCGAAGATACCGGAGAGCGTCCCCATCCAGAAGGCGGCGGTGTGCAGGGAGTAGCTTCCCTTCCATAGGATGTATGCGGCGGCAGTGATCAGTGAGCCGATGTACATCCACACGTTGACCACTTCGAGCTGACAGCTCCTGCGCACGGCGACTTTGTAGCACGCCGCGAAAACGGTATTGAGGAGTATGGAAAGCAGAAGAAAAAGCACTATGATACCCACTTGCGCAGATCACTGAACAGATTATAGGGCATGGACGAGATCGGCGCAAGGTTAGCGAGTACATGAGGCCCCTTGGGAAGTGATCGGTGGACAGTGGGGTATGGCGAGCGTAGGCCCGTCATGAGTACGCCGAAGGGCCTGCGACTCGTATCGGGAAGACCGAGAGCCGAACTTGACATGATGCGCCCCTCAAGCGATAATAGACAGGTTCGTATAATCGCTTGCTAGCCGAAATGAAGACAAGGAAGCCAACTGCCCATGGAAAGCAAGTCGCTGAACCAAGGCCTTCACGCCGCAAAGGTGGCTAAACAGGACGAGTTCTACACCCAGTACGTGGACATCCAGAAAGAGGTGGAAGCCTACCTGGAGTTCGACCCCGACACCTTCCGCGGCAAGGTCGTCTACTGCAACTGCGACGACCCTTTCGAAAGCAACTTCTTCAAGTATTTCGCCGCCAACTTCAACAAGCTCGGCCTCAAGAGGCTTATCTCCACCAGCTATGACGGCTCCCCCATTGCGGGCGACCAGCTAACCCTGCCGGAGTACGATGAAGGGAATGGCAAGCGCCGGAAGCCCAAAGCGATAGCCGTCGAGATCGAGGAAGTGACGGACGTCAACGAAGACGGCGCGACCGGTATCGATGACGTCAAGCTATTCCTGGAGCAGAACCCGCACACGCGCACACCCCTTGCGGGCGGCGGCGACTTCCGCAGTCAGGAGTGCGTCGAGTTGCTCAAGCAGGCGGACATTGTCGTGACCAATCCGCCATTCTCTCTCTTCAAGGAGTACATCGCTCAGCTCGTGGCGCACGGGAAGAAGTTCCTTATCGTCGGGAACAAGAACGCGATCACTTACAAGGAAATCTTCCCACTCATCAAGGACAACAAGCTGTGGATGGGGGTTACAGCGTTTTCGGGCGGAATGTGGTTCATCGCCGACTACAAGGGCAAATACGAAAAGACAGTCAACGGCGTCAAGTTGATCAACGTGCCGGCAATCTGGTTCACCAACCTCGATCACGGACGCCGTCATCGGAAACTGCCTCTCATGACTATGGAGGACAACCTGCGGTTCAGCAAGCATACGGGGATTAGAGACAAGGCGGCGTACGACCGGTACGAAAACTACGATGCGATAGAAGTCCCCTTTACCGACGCAATCCCAAGCGATTATGGCGGCGTCATGGGTGTACCCATTACCTTCCTTGACAAGTATAACCCCGATCAGTTCGAGATTGTGGGTACCACGGAGTCCAACGACCCAGACAATGCCTGTAGGACGCGAGTGTACACGTCACAGGAGTGCCGGGACGCTTATCAGAGGCTATTCGGCAAGCCGGGTGTCTACGACCTCAACGCGTCTGGGGTCGTGAACGGCGTCAAGGTTTATAAGCGCGTCCTCATCCGCCGCCGTACCAGACCCGTAGAAGGGACGAAAGAGTGAAAACGACGCTAAGAACCGACATCACCGCTGCCGACATCTGCGACGGGTTTGTGTACAACCAACTGGAGGGCAAGGGGCTGTTCGGGCTGGGTGGAAAGCTCACCATTCAGCCGGAGTACCAGCGCAACTACATCTATGCGGACGGCGGAGGCAAGAAGGAGCAAGCAGTCATCGAATCGCTCCTCAAGGGGTATCCGCTGGGGCTGATCTATTTCAACACTGTTGCGAAGGACAAGTTCGAGGTGCTGGACGGTCAGCAGCGGATCACCAGCATCGGACGGTTCGTTACCAATAAGTTCGCGATCATGGACAACGGCAATCCGAAGTACTTCAGCAGTCTGCCCGCCGACCAACAAGCCGGTATTCGGGACTCAAAACTGCTCATCTACGAGTGCGAGGGTACGGAGACAGAGATCAAGCAGTGGTTTGAGACTATCAACATCGCAGGCGTGCCGCTCAATTCCCAAGAGCTATTGAATGCCATCTACTCCGGGCCGTTCGTGACACTTGCCAAGGCCGAGTTCAGCAACAGCCAGAACGCGAATATCCAGAAATGGAGCGCGTACGTCAAGGGCTGCGCGAACCGGCAGGAGTTCCTGGAACGGGCGCTGGACTGGGTGAACAAAGGCAAGATCGGCGACTACATGAGCCAACATCGCAAAGATGACAACATCAATGAGCTGAAGACATACTTCAACAGCGTGATAGACTGGGTTTCGACAGTGTTTGCCGATGTTCTCCCGGAGATGAAGGGTTTGGAGTGGGGCAGGTTGTATGAGCTGTACCACTGCAAGTCCTACGATCCAAAGAAGATGTCCGCCGATGTGAACAGACTCGTCGCCGATTCTTATGTGACGAATCCGAAAGGAATATTCGAGTATCTCCTGGGCGGTTCGGTAGACAAGAAGTTGTTGGCGGTTCGCGTGTTCGATGACAAGGTAAAGCGGATCGCCTACGAAAAGCAGACGCAAGCAGCGGAGGCCAAGGGCGTGTCCAACTGCCCACTCTGCGCGATTGGCGACAACGCGAACAAGGGCAAGCTGTACCAACTAAAGGAAATGGACGCCGTCCACGTTTCCGCATGGAGCAAGGGCGGCGAGAGTTCGGCCAATAACTGCCAGATGCTCTGCATCACCCACAACCGGGCCAAAGGTAATCGGTAGGCATGGGTGCAATCCGCAGATGATGTGTGACTTCTCCATGCGTTTGGGGTGAATCTATGGATATGGATGCACATTTGGAACGAATCACATGGAGACGCGGTGAGATAATCCCGTCACAGTGCGCGTACTGCATTCATGCTCAGGACGGTGCGGTATGTGCTGCGTATCCGAACGGCATCCCTGATGGAATACTGCTGAATAAGATTGATCACCGTTTGCCTTATGATGGGGATCATGGAGTGCAGTTTGAGCCATACTCCGATCTTGACCCAGAGTTACTTGGTTTCCTGACCGCGAAACTAGACAAGCTCTCGAAGTAGATTGCCCTCACTTACGTGGAGGAAATCTAATACGGCGGTACTAGAAGCCGTACCGCTTGTTGAAACATGCATGCCTAATACCACTCGTTATGCCACGGGTAAGCACAACCGCTGAAGCGATCCACAGAATCCACACGCAGTAAAACCGCGCCACGTTAGGAGGGACTCTCGTCCTCCCTTGAAAAGCTCCTTGAACCTCAGCAGAAGGTATGCTACACTCTGGTATGTCCGTTGACACGATGATCAGAATAAGCCGTGCGTTTATGGGATGCGAGTTTGAGCTTGTGCTCACCGGTGCGGAAAAGGCCTATCTCACTGATGCTGCTGAGGAGGCTTTTGAGCTAGTACGGCGGTTGGAGGAAGACCTGAGTGTCTTCATCCCGACGAGCGAGATCGCTGAGGTCAATGCGCTCGCCGATCAACATCCGGTGATCGTTTCGCCGAGGGTGTTTCGGTTGCTGCAGAAGGCGGCGGAACTGTCTGCGGAAACAGAAGGCGCATTTGACATAACCGCAGGGGCTTTGGTGAAGCTCTGGTCATCTGCCGAGAGCGTTCCCAATCAGGATGCCCTGGATGCCGTACGTGCCACCACCGGTATGCAGTTCGTCCATCTGAACGAGCGCAACAACTCTGTTGAGTTCACAAAACCCGGCATGAGAATAGATCTTGGCGCAATCGGCAAAGGATTTGCTGCTGCCGAGGTCGTACAGGTTCTCAGGGATGCGCGAATCGAGACCGCTCTGGTGGCTGCGGGCACGAGTACGCTCTACCCGCTGGGATTTCCTCCGGACGCAGATGCCTGGACCGTGGGCGTCCGCAATCCGCTGATGAACAACGAGCGGCTCACGACCGTCAAAATAAGAGATCAGGCGTTTTCTACTTCAGGCAGCCACGAGCGGTTTGTGGAGATAGACGGCGTTCGGTACAGCCACATCATTGACCCGATGACGGGTTGGCCGGTGAAGGGGCTGCTGCTCGCGTGCGCGTTGGTGGATGACCCCATTGAGAGCGATGCGCTGTCCACGGCATTCTTCATCAACGGTCTGGAGTGGACGCGCGCGTACTGCCAGGCGCGTGGAGATGTTGGCGCGATCATCGTAACACAGGAACAACCGGGCGATGACCCCGTTGTACATAGGATAGGAACACTGCAGGATATCGGCGGGGCTTGAGGTAGTCGTACCCCTCACCCCGGCCCTCTCCCTCAAGGGGAGAGGGTGTTTTCGGTGCGAAAGGCGTGGATGACGCCGAGGCAAGGCGATCCGTGCCGACAGCATCGGAGTCGCGCAAGAATAATCGGAGGAACAGGGAAAATGACAGAGTTGAGTCGTCGGGAATTTCTGAAGGCATCGGCAACCACATTGGCAGCTACGTCCGTGGGGCTGGCCTCAAACGCATCGGCGCAAAGTGGTCTCGAGCCTACTAAGATCGGTTACATAGGCGTAGGTTCGGAAGGCGGGATGCTGCTGGGCAAGACGCTGCGGATACCTGGAGTGAAGGTTGCAGGCATATGTGACATATATCCGCCCCATCTAACGAAGGCGCTTCACGACACGCCCGGCGCGCGCGGTTACGAGGACTACCGTGGACTGCTGGACCGGAAGGACATACAGGCGGTGGTCATTGCCACTCCGCTGTATCTGCATGCTCCTATGGCCATTGCCGCAATGCAGGCGGGCAAGCACGTACTGTGCGAAAAGATGATGGGCTACACGATCGAGGACGCGCAGAAGATGGCCCGGTGCGCTCGTGATACCAAGATGCTCTTGCAGATCGGCCATCAGCGCCGCTACAACGCAATGTACAACCATGCGTACAAGCTCATCCAGGACGGAGCGATAGGGAAGATTACGGCAGTACGGCTGATGTGGAACAGGAACGGCAGTTGGCGGCGGGCGGTCCCGGATGCGAAGTACGAAAAGCTGCTCAACTGGCGCATGTACCGCGAGTATTCCGTCGGACTGATGGCCGAACTCGCAAGCCACCTCTTCCATGTGACAAACTGGTACCTGGGCGCTACACCGACATCGGTTGTGGGCATGGGCGGCATTGACTACTGGAAGGACGGGCGCTCGACCTTCGACAACGTAAACGTCATTGCGGAGTATCCACAAGGCGTGAAGGTCTACTTCCAGTCGCTGACTACGAACCAGTACGACAACGTGTACGAGCAGTTCATGGGCGACAAGGGAACCCTAATCATCGAGGGCAACAACGCTCGCATTATCCGAGAGCCGGCAGCAGAGGAACTGGCATGGGGCAGCATGGCTCACAAGGAGACGGTTGGCGGGAAGCAAGCCATTCTCCTTGATGCCGATGTCACCGCGAAACTCCAGGCGAAGGCGGGTGCCGAGCAAGTTCTGAAGACCGACACCGCACCAAAGGATGACTACTCCAGCGAGCTCGAATCGTTCATCACCTGCGTGCGTGAACACAAGCCGGTGGACGGACAGGGATGCGGCGCGCAGGAAGGCTTGCGGGCTGCGGCAACGTGTCTGCTGGCAAATCAGGCGATGGAACAGCAGAAGAAGCTCTGGTACAAGCCGGAGATGTTCAAGATATAGGGGAATGGTCGCACGGGGGATGGTCAGATGGCTGAGAGGGAAATGGTCAGATGGTCGGATGGTCCGATGGCAGAGGGCTGACTAGCCGTTCGTCCATCTTTTCAGAGATAGGAGATCGGAATGAAATCACTAGTATGGACTCTGATCGGTGCATTGCTGCTCGCCGTTATGTTCGTTGTTCCGGCGTCTGCGGCCCAGTTCATCAAGCCGAATGATCGAATTGTGTTCTTGGGGGATAGCATTACCGCCCAAAAGTTATACATAAAGTACATTGAGGACTACTTCACCTCGGTGGAACCCGACATGAAAGTGACATTTGTGAATGCGGGTGTGGGCGGTGACCGGTCCAGCGCGGCCGTCAACCGAGTGCAGAAGGATGTTATTGACCAGAAGCCGACCGTAGTCACCATCTGCTTTGGGATGAACGACGCAGGGTATAGGCCGGCGGTTGACATGAAGGGCCTGCAGACATTCAAGGACGGCCTGAGAAAGCTCATCTCCATGATCCGCACACAGACGAATGCGCGGGTGGTACTGCTCACCACCACCTGCGTTGACGACAAGGGTCACGATAAGCTCAAGGGCTATAACATCACGCTCACACGCTTCGTAGCAGAGACAAAGAAGATCGCCGCAAAGGAGGGGGTTCCGGTCATTGATCTGTATCATCCAATGCGCGCGGCGCTCGCAAACGGGCAGCGCACCGACAAAACGTTCACACTGATTCCCGACGGCGTTCATCCGAATGCAGCCGGGCATGAGATAATGGCCGACACCATCCTAAACGCTTGGGGCGAGAGCCTCGAATAGGCAAAGGGAGTTCGCGGTATTCAATCACCGGAGGCAGAATTATGACACCTGAGAAAATGACACGGCGGGAGTTCGTACAGAAGTCCACGATGGGCGCGGCAGGACTGGCGATTGCCGGTTCCACCATTCTCGCGTCGTCTCGTGCTGTGGCGGCAAACGACAAGATATCGGTCGGCATCATAGGGATTGGGCAGAGATGCCGTGACCTGATGAACGAACTCCACAAGCAGTCGGCGAAATACAATGTGGAGGTCACCGCTGTATGTGACATCTGGAGTGTGAACCTCGACAAGGCGGCAAAGACGGTTACCGAATGGTATGGCAAGGCGCCGCGCAAGTTCCGGCACTATGAGGATCTGCTTGCGCTCAAGGACATTGACGCGGTGATTATCGCGACGGCGGATTTCCAACATGCCAGAATGCTGGCTGATGCGGTGAAGGCCGGCAAGGATGTCTACTGCGAGAAACCGTTTGCAAATGACCTCAGGGATGCTCGGAACGCCGTGGACGCCGTAGCGCAGAGCAAGTGTATTGTTCAGATTGGCACCCAGCGCAGGAGCGAGGGAACGTGGGCCGCAGCCGCTGAAGTGATCGCATCCGGGGCGCTCGGCACCATCAGCAAAGTTGACTGCGAGTGGAGCTACTTCGGCCCTCGTTGGAAGCGTGCCGATGTAGACTTGGCCAAAGAAGCTGACGTGGAGTGGAAGCGGTTCCTGATAAACAAGAAATATCGTCCCTTCGATCCTCATCAGTTCATGGAGTGGCGACTCTACCGCGATTTCTCCGGCGGCATCCCGGATCAGTGGATGAGCCACATGATAGACGTCATCCACTGGATGACCGGCGAGCAGTACCCTACGAGTGCGGTTTCCAATGGCGGAACCTATGTCTGGAAAGATGGTCGTGAGAATGGCGATACGTTCCAAACGCTCCTCGAATACCCCAAGGGATTCCTCGTCAGCTACTGCACGAAGTTTGGCAATACAGCAGGCGATCGCACGATCATATGCGGCACGAACGGCACGCTGGACTGCGATACGTGGAAGATCAGTCCAATCGGCGGCGGAGGTTCCGGCAAGCTGAAAGAGGAAATAGTGATCAAGCCGAAGCCCTCGGTCAACCATATGGAGAACTGGCTGAGTTGCATCAGGAGTCGGCAGCAGCCCAATGCTCCTGCGCATGTAGGCTACTCGCATGCAGTTGCGATTATCATGGCGACCCGTGCGCTTCGCACAGGCAAGAAGGTCTTCTACGATCCTGCTACCCGCGAGATGCGCGAGGTCTAGCTGATATGCATTCAGTTCGTCTCCGAACTATCGCAGCTGTGATATTCCTTATAGTTGTCCTGAGCGCTCCCGGGTTTGCTAAGCCTGGGAGCGCATCCGGCGTCAAGCTCATCAAAGGTAATGAAGCCGTGGATGTAATCATTGACGGCAATTTGTTCACGCGCTATGTCTTTTCCGGCACGCCGAAGCCTTACTGCTATCCGCTCATCGGCCCGACCGGCAAGCCGGTCACGCGCGACTATCCGATGAAGGAAGTTGCGGGCGAGACCAGGGACCATCCGCACCACAGGTCGCTCTGGTTCACGTTCGGCAATGTGAACGGTGTGGACTTCTGGACAGAGTCGCCAAAGACCGGAAAGATCGTACACCGCAAGTTCGATAAGGTAGTCGGTGGACCGGTGTTCGGGTGCATACGCGCGACCAACGATTGGATAGGTACTGATGGCAAGAAGGTCTGCGAAGACACACGCGAGATTCGGATATACCGGACCACCGACGGGCGTGTAATGGACTTTGACATACGCATCCGTGCGTCCGAAGGTCCGTTGACGTTCGGCAACACGAAAGAGGGCATGTTCGGCATCAGGGTCGCGGATTCCATGACCGTTGATAAGGGACAGGGGCACATCCTGCTCTCGACCGGTGAGAAAGATGCTGCCGCATGGGGCAAGAAGGCGGACTGGTGCGACTACTATGGGCCGGTTGACGGCAAGACGGTTGGTATCGCGGTGATGAGAAAACCTGAGAGCGGCGCTCCGCCCACCTACTGGCACGTGCGAACGTATGGGCTGCTTGCGGAGAACCCGTTTGGCATCAGAGACTACACCGGCGACAAGACGAAGGATGCTAGTATCACGATTCCTAAAGGCGGTGGAATTACGTTCAAGTACAGGGTCTACATTCACGAAGGCGACACAGTGCAAGGCGGAGTCGCGGACCGGTATTCAGCGTATCTTAATCCACCGAAGGCCGCAGCCAAGTAGAGGAGAACCGCGTTAGTGCATAACTTTGGAACGCTTGATCTCATTGTAGTCCTTGTTTATCTCATTGGCATTTGCGCTCTGGGACTCTATCAAGCAGTAAAGATCAAGACTTCAGGTGACTACTTTGCGGGCGGGCGCAAGTTCAGCAAGTGGCTGATGATGATGCACGCGCTTGGCACCGGCACCCACGCGGATGATCCGGTTGTGGTCACCGGCGCTGCATACGGCCACGGATTCTCCGGCATCTGGTATACTTTTGTCTATCTGTTTGTCACCCCGTTCTACTGGATCATCGCGCCGTTCTTCAGACGGTCAAGATTTATAACCACCGCTGACTTCTTCCGTGAGCGTTTCGACCGCAAGATGGCGCTGCTCTACTCGGTAATGGGCGTGATTACCTTCGCGCTCTACATCGGCATGATGTTGAAAGCCACGGGTTCGCTCACCACTGCCATTACGGGCGGGGCGGTATCCGAGTGGACAGCCATAACCGCCATGACATTGGTCTTTGTCGCCTACGGACTGGCCGGTGGACTAATGGCAACGGTCATCACGGAGTCGGTGCAGGGGCTTCTTATAGTTGTGATGTCGGTTCTTCTCGTCCCGTTTGGGCTATCCAAAGTGGGTGGCTTTGCCGGGCTGCATCACATACTGACGGCGGATAAGTTCAGCTTGCATGCGCCCACGGAGATGACCCTGCCGTGGATAGTGACGGGTTCCGTCATGATGCTGATAGGCATTGTCTCACAGCCGCATATCATGGAGGTGTGCTCCACAGGTAAAACCGAGTTTGAGGGCAGAGTTGGCTTCACATACGGCAACTTCACCAAGCGGTTCTGCGCGATGGGGTGGGCGATAACCGGTGTGATAGTGCTGGCGATGGTGACCATGCCGGGTGGAATGCCCGCTTTGGATAATCGTGAGGCTGCGTTTGGCGCTGCTATTCGGGTGTTGTTGCCGGCTGGTCTTACTGGGTTGATGTTCGCTGCCATATTGGCTGCTCAGATGTCCACACTCAGCGCATTTATGGTTGCTTCGTCTGCGCTTTTGGCCAGAAATGTGTACAAAGAGCATATCAATCCTGACGCCACGGACAAGCAGCTATTGGGTCTAGCTCGATGGATAGGGCTGCTGGTGGTCGCGGTTGGGGTAGTCTTTGCGCTAGGCGTCTCCGGCGTGGCTCAAGCGTTGATAATCAACTGGGCGGTCTCAACGTTGACCGGAGTGTTGATGTGGATGGGAATCCTCTGGCGCGGCACGAACCGAACCGGGGCTTGGGTTTCTTTTATTGTTATGGCCGTTCTATGGGTTGGACTCGGCCCGGCTGGCGGCGCTATCAAGAGTTACGCTCATATGAGCTGGGAATGGCTTGGCATGTTTTCGTACAAGAGTCAGCTTCAGTACCTGGGCATATCATTCTTGCCGGCGGGTATCCTCGCACTCATCATCGGCAGCCTGGCAGCGGATAGATCGAAGTCGAAACTTTCGGCGCTCGCGTGGACCGGCGGGGTGGTTGCCGGATGGTTCATACTCCCAGTGTTCTACGCTGTTGTCAACATTCCTGAAGCAGTCCTCGTTGCTGCGGATAACTGTCTCATCGCCGGCCTTGTCGCTCTCGCTGCCGGGTTGGTATTCTCGGAGACACCGGACAAGGTCAAACTTGACAAGTTCTATATGCTACTGAACACGCCGGTTGGCAGAGAAGATGAACTCAAGAAGGCGGGAATAGAAGTTGTGTACGCGGGCAACAGCGAGGGACATCCGTGGGAACTGAGACGCCCGAAGTTGGTGAACATAGGTGGTTTCCTAATCGCGCTCGCGTTCTCACTTGTTGTGCTGCTGATTCTTTACATGCTTTCGCGGCTTGGAGCATGATATGTCTAGATTTACACGGCGGGAGTGTCTGAAACTGGGAGTATCAGTCGGTCTGGCTGCTTGTTGCGGCAGGCCTGTGTTTGCTGAATCAAACGCGAAGAAAGGTAGTGCGAAAATGCGTCTTGGACTTGTGACATATAATCTTGCCAACGCTTGGGATATTCCGACCATCATCGAGCGGTGCAAAACTACGGGATTTGAGGGAGTCGAACTCAGAACGACTCACGCGCACGGTGTGGAGCCGTCGCTGTCGAAGGCTCAGCGTGTGGATGTGCGGAAGCGGTTCGAGGATTCCGGCATCGTGCTCTGGGGCCTCGGTTCGATATGCGATTTTCACCAGGCAGACCTAGCGGCTGTGAAGCAGAACATCAAGACATGCAAGGAGTTCGTTCTGCTGGCCAAGGACTTGGGTGTGAAGGGTGTGAAGGTTCGCCCCAACGGGTTTCAGGAGGACAAGGGCGTATCGAAGGACGCGACACTGGAGCAGATAGGCAAAGCGCTGCACGAGTGCGGCACATTCGCGAGTGATAACGGTATCGAGATTTGGCTGGAAGTACATGGGCGAGGCACGATGCATCCGCCTTATATCCGACGCATTCTGGATATTTGTGATCACCCGTCTGTCGGCGCGTGCTGGAACTGCAACCTGGAAGACATCAAAGACGGGTCGGTCAAGGAATACTTCAATCTTCTGCGGCCGGACATCAAGTCATGCCACATCAACGAGCTGTGGCAGACGAATTATCCCTGGCATGAGCTTTTCTCGCTTTTCAAGAATACAGGCTATGACAGGTTCACGCTCGCCGAGATACCGGAGAGTGCGGACCCTGAAAGTATAATGCACTACTACAAAGCGCTATGGATGGAGATGACAAATTGAGTACACGAAGAGATTTCCTGAAGACTGGAGCGTTGTTGGCGGCAGGAGTTGCGGTGGGCGCCGGTGACGTCTTTGCAGCGACACCTGTGGCGAGGAAAGGCGCGCCGGTGGTGAAACTTGGCTGTGCGGCACAGTCGTATTCCAAGCTTCTGAAGGCGGGCGATATGACACTGGAGGGTTTTATTGACCTTGCAGCGGAACTGGGCTGTGACGGCGTGGAACTGACATCCTACTACTGGCCGAAAGACTTTGACCGGGCGTACCTGAACAAGATCAAACGAAGATGTTTCCTGCTGGGATTGGACATATCGGCTAGCTCCGTCGGCAACAATTTTGCACAGCCTGCAGGCCCGAAGAGAGATGAGAGTATTACTCTTACTAAGACCTGGCTTCAGCACTGCGAGGAGATGGGGGCGCCGTGCATGCGCGTTTTCGGCGGCTCGGTGCCGAAAGATGTTTCGCGTGAGGATTGTCTGAAGTGGACAAACGAGTGCCTGGAGTTGTGTCTTCCCACTGCGGAGAAGTGCGGCGTGATTATGGCGGTCGAGAACCACGGCGGCATGCCGGCCACCGCCGATGAAGTGGTCAAGATACTGGACGGTGTGAAGTCTGATTGGGTTGGCTCAAATCTGGATACAGGCAACTTCCACACCGCCGATCCCTACGCGGACATCAAGAATACCGCGCCATATGCGGTCACAACCCACTACAAAACAGTCGTCACTCCTGCAGGAGGAAAGGGCGGTCCCGCAGACGTCAAGCGAATCGTAAGCATATTGAAGGACGCAGGATACAGAGGCTATCTGACCCTGGAATACGAAGGCGGCGAAGATCCGAAAACCGCTGTCCCCACAGCGATAAAGTCTATGAAAGAAGCTCTAGGAGGAGTAGTATGAACTGGTTACCCGTGATTGTTGGAGGAGTTCTCGTGGCAAAGCTGATCGGTCCCGGACACAATGCGAATACGGTCAAGAAGCCGGATGTGTTCCTGGCTTGCGAAACGTACAGCCTTCGCACATACATGAACGAAGGCAAGTACGATCTCGTGTCCGTGATGCCGCTGATGAAGGAACTGAATATCAAGGGAGTAACCCTGAACGACATCTGGCTGAAGTCCACGGACAAGCCGTACCTGGACACGATCAAGAAATCCGCAAGGGATAACGGCATCATCATCGCCGGTCTGATTTGCGAGGGAAACCTATCAACTACCGATGACGCGAAGTGGCAGGCACAGGTGGACTTGGATGCGAAGAAAATGGAAGCGGCCGCCTACCTGGGCGCGCCGATTGTGCGCCTGAACCTTGGAGGGCTGGGCGACCAGGCGAAGGACGACACGATCGGCACAGACAGATGTATCGCAGCGTTTAAGCAGCTTCTTCCGCTTGCCAAAAAACTCAAGATCAAGATGACCATTGAGAACCACGGTGGTCCGTCCAAGAAGGCCGACAACATCATCCGAATCATCAAAGCAACGGACCCGAAGTGGGTTGGCTCATGCCTTGACTTCAGGAACTGGCCCGCTGAGGCGCTCTACGCAGAGAACGCGAAAATGGCGCAGTATGCGTACCATGTGCATGCCAAGGCCTATCAGTTTGGGGCGGACGGCGAGGAGACCTCTGTGAGCTATGAGAAGTTGCTCAATATGATGAAGGCATCCGGGTATAAGGGCGCGGTCTCCATCGAGTTCGAAGGACCGGGTGACCAGATAGATGGCGTCAAGAAGACCCGTGATCTGATTCTGAAATACTGGAAGATGTAGCTCGGAAGGAGTCGGTCGTGAAAGAACTGAGTCTGGCCATACTTGCCATTCTTGTGCTCGCCGCTGCCTGTGGCGCGGATGACGCAGGGTCGCTTGTTGCGAAGTGCGAAGCTTTCTGGCGCCTGGCGCCGAAGGATGCAAAGCTGGAGAAGATAGCTGGCGGATTTGGGTTCACGGAAGGCCCGGTCTGGCACAGGGACGGTTATCTGCTGTTCAGCGATTGCCACGTCAACGGCATCATGAAATGGGAGCCGTCTACGGACAAGATCAGTGTCTATCGCGAGGTTCCGGGCTTCTCGAACGGGCTAACCTTTGACAAACTTGGCCGACTGATCGCGGTGGAATACGGAATGCACCGAATCACTCGCCAGGAAAAGGACGGCAGAATTGTACCGCTGGTCTCGGAGTATGAGGGAAAGCGCCTGAACTCCACGAACGATTTGGTGGTGAAATCCGATGGCAGCGTTTACTTCACCGACCCGCCATACGGAGTCAAGCCAGAGGATCGCGAGCTGGATTTCTGCGCCGTCTACATGTTGTCTCCTCATGGCAAGCTGACTCTGCTCACGCGCGAGATGACCGCGCCGAACGGACTGGCATTTTCGCCTGACGAGAAGATATTGTATGTTGCGGATTCGTCCAACAAGTCAGACATTCAGGCATTCGACGTGAAGCCGGACGGTACGCTGACGAACATGCGCCTGTTCGCAAAACTCAGGGCCAAGGCGCGCGGTGTGCCGGACGGGTTGAAGGTGGACACGGAAGGCAACGTATGGTCAACCGGTCCCGGCGGCGTGTGGGTGTTCGACAAGACAGGAAAGCACCTTGGCACCATCCTAACGCCGGAAGTGTCGGCCAACTGCGCATGGGGCGATGCTGATGGCAAAACGCTCTACATCACGGCGACCACCAGCGTCTACCGCGTGCGAACCAATGCGACCGGGATCCGTCCGTGGATGAACGCAAAGGCAGGCAAATGATTAGGCGGCCCCAGCTTTATGCACTCGTTCTGGCTGTATTGTGCCTGTCGTATGCACAGGCTGCCCAACCGACACAGAAAGCTGTTGCGTTTTGCCGGGCAGGACAAACGTTCATAACCTGGAAGGACGCGGATACCAAGGAGAATGTGACGTATTCCGTGTGGCGGTCTGATGCGCCGATCACGGATCTGTCCGCGGAGCGCATCGCGGACGGCATCCAGCCTGGTTCGGGTACAGACTTCATCGCGGCGCGAATCGCCCCAAGGGAGAAGCGGACCGAGGCGCCCAAGGGGTTTGTCATTAGGCCAAATGGTCTGCCTCTGCCTGTCGGATCGGGGCTGTATGTCCACACCGTAACCAAGCCGGGGGTTTCGTACTACGCGGTTGAGGGTCTCAAGGCCGGCGATCCGGTGCCTGTGTTCTTCGCTTCGACCGGCCCAGTCAAGGAGAAGCCTGGCACTCCTGAGCCATATCTTGAGAAGGTGGCGATTACCAGTAGCGGGAAATTCGCCAAGACCTACATCCACTGGTCGGATACGAACATCTCATACAAAGAAGGTCTGCCATTCAAGTTTGTCGTCACTATCGGCAAAGACGTCAAGAAGGACAAACCCGCGCCGATGGTTTTGGCCATCCATGCCTACAGCGGATATGCCACGGCAAGCGAAGGGTGGGGGCATGATTTCGTTGTCCTCAGCCCGGACGACTATACGAAGGGCCTTCCGTTCGACGGCTACGACTGGTGGTACGGCTACAACAGCAACCTCGGCGGTGACCTGACCAAGGGCGTGAACGTCAACTACACCGAACGGCGCTTGATCTATTCCATGGATTTCGTCAAGCGCATGTGGAAGATAGACGAGAACCGCATCTACTTGCGTGGATCTTCAATGGGCGGCACGGGCAGCGTGGCGTTTGGACTCAGGCACCCCGAGATATTCGCGGCCATATTCGCAAACGTTCCACAGGTTAATCCAGCCATGGACAACATCGGGTGGAGCCAGCAGAACATCGAAAAGTACTGCGGCACACGAGAGCAGGCGATCAAGACCAACGAGGGAACCAACGTCTGGGATCGCATGAATATGACAAAATACGTCACGGACAACCACGGCGACTTCCCGTTCCTGCGCACCATCAATGCTCGTGATGACCAGGTGCTGAAATGGCCGCAGATACCCGGTTTTCTGAAGGCGATGAATGACAACCGGCACGGGTTCATCTCCGGCTGGGGCCTGGGCATGCACAACATTTCGTCCAGTCAGGTCCCTGTGGTGGTGAAGGATTTTGATATCTTCAAGATGCGAAAGGATGTCAGTTTCCCGGCGTTCAGCAATTCCACCCTCAATGATAACCCGGGTACCGGCGATCCGAAGGACGGAACAACGACCGGGCAGATGGGCGGAGGGTTCGACTGGACCATAGTCGAGGATAAGCTAAGCGGATGGGAAGCCACTGTGAAGGTGCTGGTCGAAGGCAAGTCGGATGCTACCACGGACATTACGCCAAGGAGACTCCAGAAGTTCAAGCCGAAGCCTGGAGAACGATTCCAGTGGGAGAACAAGGATTCCATTGGCAACATCCTGCAGAGCGGTCTGGTTACCGCTGACCAGTGGTCGCTGGTCACCATCTCACAGGTGAAGCTGTCTGCAGCCGGCAACACCGTTCGCATATACAGATAGTGAGGCCCAGGATGCTCAAACAGATATTGCTCTTGACCGGCGGCATCATCCATGACTGGAAAGGCTGCGGCGACGAACTTGAGCGAATACTGAGATCATCGTCGGATTTGGCAGTTACGCGCGTGGACGACGATCTGTTTGTGCTGTCGCCGGACAATCTCGCCAAGTACGATGTGATGGTTCTCTACTGGACTCGTGGTGAACTCTCGGACGCTCAGAGAGACGCTTTGCTCGGTTGGGTGGCGTCCGGGAAGGGCTTTGTAGGAGTTCACTCGGCCACAGCGTCGTTCCGGGAGTGCAGTGAGTTTCATCAGATGCTAGGCGGTCTCTTCACAACCCACCCCGCGCCGAGGGACTACCGTATAGAGATTGTGGGTCATGAGCACCCCATCACCAGAGGCGTTGCGGCCTTCGATGTTCATGATGAGCAGTACATCATGGACCTGGAACCCGACCTCCATGTGCTGGCCACTGCGCGATTCGAGGGAGAAGACATACCTGCCGTGTGGACCAAGTCATGGGGCGATGGACGCGTCTACTTCCTCGCGCTTGGACACGATCCTGCCGCGTGCCGTCATCCATCCTTTGCTGAGTTACTAACTCGTGGAACCTTGTGGGCAGCCAAAGAGTAGTTTGCCCCGCATACTGGGTAATGACACAGAGGAAGATCAGTTACTCGCGAAAGGATACCAACCATGTCTGATATCCAAAGAATCCCCGTAGTCGCAACATTTCTGCGTTCCAATGACAAAATCGCGCTCATCAAGCGAAGCGACGAAGTAAGCACGCACTGTGGCAAATGGGCGGCTTTCAGTGGCTACGTCGAGCGGTTGCCCCTCAATCAAGCCTGGCTGGAGCTGTGGGAAGAGGCGGGCGTTGACGAAAATCAGGTGCGGCTTACGGGGATAGGCATACCGGTTCCCATTGACGAACAATCCTTGGGCGGTAGCTGGCTGGTTTTTCCTTACCTCTTTGATCTCAAGGACGGCGCAGAGGTTCGCACCAACTGGGAGGCAGATGAGATCAGATGGGTGACGCCTGAAGAGGTCTGTGGTCTGGATACGGTTCCCGGCCTGGAGACGGTACTCGCAAGAGTGTGGCCTGCCTTCGGGGATGAGGAGTTCTGGGAAGGGATGGCCCATATCGCGACGAACACCGATGATTGCGCTATGGAACTGGCAAAGCGCGGACTTGAAGCGCTGGGCGGATATGTACAAGAAAACGAAGCAAAGATAGACAATGCTGTACTGGTGTCCGCAATCCGGGCGTTAAGCGCCTCGCGCCCAAGTATGGGAGTGTTCCCGAACCTTGCGGCCCGATTACTGCTCGCAATGCAGCGTGAAGGAGGGCAGTATGACTTCGATGAACTTGTGACCGGACTGCTGGATATGGTGGATGACACGACTGAGATGTGCGTCAACGAAACCGCCCGAGCATTACGCGGCGCTAAGAGGGTTCTGACGGTTGGCGGGAGCGAGACGGTGGGCGACGTAATTCTGACGTGGAACGGAAGCGATTGCGAAGCGCTGGTAGCGGTGTCCGACATGAGATGCGAGGGCAATGCTATGGCCAACCACCTAAGCAAGAGCGGCGTTACAGTGACAACCGTTCCCCAAACTGATCTCCTTAGCGCGGTGAAGACGGTAGACGCCGTGGTCGTCGAATGTGTCGCGATTTCGGCAGGATGCGAACTTCTGGCGAGACTGGGAACTCGCACTGCAGTGGATGCTGCGAATGAAGCCGGGGTACCCGTTTTCGCCATAGCGCAGACTGTCAAGATTATGCCGCAGGGATGGCCTGTCTTTCTTGAACGGCAGGCGCCGTCGGACTATGATGATACCTCGACCGAGTTCACCGGCCCGGTCGTGCTGGACATTACCCCGATTGATCTGTTCGATGCGGTCATAACAGAAGACGGCCCGTTGCGTCCGTCGCGGTTTGCGGAGATAATTGCAGAACTCGGTGAGGTGGAACTTATCCCCGGGGGTTGACCCGGCTTTGCGTCAGGTTGTATCCTTTCTCTTGTACATCTGAACAAGAGAAGGGGGCATCTGCCTTGTCATACACCTCAGCATTGAAAGGAATCGAAGAACTCCTGAGCAGCTTTGAACCGGCCAAGCGAACCTATGCACTTGGGGAGCTGGCGGACGGCGTGAAGTGCGGGGTGATCTCCCTGCCTGAACCCAAGGCTGAAGTCAACCTCCACTACCACACGTTTTACTCCTTCAACGCGAACGGCTGGTCGCCCAGCCGAATTGCGTGGGAAGCGCGGAAGTACGGGCTGGAAGTCGCCGGGATAGTGGACTTCGATGTTCTGGACGGCATGGACGAGTTCCTTGCTGCGGGCGAGATTCTGGGACTGAAGGCTGTGGTTGGGCTGGAGAGCAGAGTCTTCATCCAGGAGCTTGCAGACAAGGTGATGAGCAGCCCAAATGAGCCGGGAATCGCTTACTTCATGGCAAGCGGATGCTTCAAGAGACCGCCCAAGGGTAGTGCTGCCGAGCGTATTCTCCTGGACATGGCTCGTACCGCCCGCGAACGAAACCTCACGCTCCTCAGCCTGGTAAACCCCTATCTCGAACAGGTGCAGTTGGACTACGACAAGGACGCGGTCCCGCTCACACCCTCGGGGAACGTCACCGAGCGGCACCTGCTAACGGCCTACGACAACAAGGCGCGTGAGGTCTTCGGCGGGGATATGGTGAGGCTTGCCGCATTCTGGGCTGAGAAACTCGGACTGACGGTCGAGGAGGCTGCCGAGCTTGTACCGCAGACCCCGAAGTTCCACGAGAAGATGCGCGCCAAACTGATGAAGTTCGGCGGGGTGGGGTACGTCGCGCCCACCAGCAGCAGCTTTCCCAGTATCGAGGATGCAGTCACAATGATGCAGGGCATGGACGCACTACCGATGGCGACGTGGCTTGACGGAACGAACGACGGTGAAGCGAACGCGGTCGAGTGGCTTGACCTCCTGCGCTCCAAGGGCTGCGTGTCCATGAACATCATCCCGGACCGGAACTGGAACATCAAGAACCCGGATGAGAAAGCTCTCAAGGTTCGCAAACTGGCCGAGGTGGTGGAAGCCGCCCGCTCGTTCAACATGCCGATTTGTGTCGGAACCGAGATGAACAAAGCAGGTCTGCCGTTTGTGGATGATTTCAGTGCGCCTGAGCTTCAGCCTTACGCGAAAGACTTCGTAGATGGCGCGCGGTGTCTGTACGGGCACACGGTTCTTGCACGATACGCGGACTTTGGCTACTCCAGTCAGAAAGCTGAAGCGATGTTCGGCGGCAACACGGCCGCCAAGAACGCGTTCTTCATTCAGGTCGGCTCGCAGTTCTGGAGCGGGGAAGCGCTCAAAGATCCCAGCACGATCATCAAAATCACAGGGGGGCTGTAATGGCCGGATTCACTACCAGACCCGTCATCATGGGCACGCACGGAGTTCTCGCGGCGGGGCACTACCTCGCGACGTTCGCCGGACTTCGGATACTTCAGCAGGGCGGGAATGCCATTGACGCCGGGGTCGCAACCGGCATATGCGAACACCTCCTTGAGCCGCATCAGAACGGTGCCGGCGGTGAGGCGCCGATACTCATTTACTCCGCCAAGCACGGTAAGGCCTTCTCTATCAACGGTCACGGTACCGCGCCCAGGCGCGCGACCATCGAGTGGTTCAGGGAGCAGGAGATTGACCTCATCCCCGGCAACGGTTTCCTGCCCGCCACAGTGCCCGCCGCGTTCGATTCATGGATCACCGCTCTTCGCGAGTTCGGCACCATGAGTCTCGCGCAGGTCATCGCTCCCGCCATGGAGTTGGCCGAGCGCGGGTTCCCGATGTACAACCATCTCCGTCAGATACTGCTCGCGAAGGAAGAGGCGTTCACCAAGGAGTGGCCGTCGTCAGCAGCGGTGTTCGTTCCCAACGGGCGAGTTCCTGAGGTCGGCGAGATCTTCAACCATCCGCTGTGGGCCGCCACGTTCACCAAAGTACTCAAGGCGGAGAAGGATGCCGCGCACAAGGGCCGTGATGCCGGTCTGCAGGCCGCGCGCGACTTCTACTACAAGGGCGAGATAGCCGAGAAGATCGCGGAGTTCGTGCGAGACACCGAAATCATGGACGGAACCGGCAAGGCGCACCGGGGCCTGCTGGAATATGATGACATGGCGGGCTACTCGGCAAGAATCGAGGAACCTACCGCCGTCAACTACCGGGGCGTGGACGTGCTGAAGTGCGGGCCGTGGTGTCAGGGGCCTGTGATGCTCCAACAGCTCACTTTGCTTGAAGGATTCGATCTCAAGGCACTCGGGCACAACTCGGCGGACTACGTGCATACCCTCGTCGAGGCCGCAAAACTAGCGTTTGCCGACCGCGAGGCGTACTACGGCGATCCTGAGTTCGACGACGTTCCGATGGACATCCTGCTCTCCAAGGAGTACGCTGAGAAGCGGTGCGCGCTGATAGACCCAGCGCTAGCCTCTCCCGACATGAGACCCGGCGACGTTGGCCGAAACCCGCTGCTGTATGACGTTACCACCGGGCGAGGCGGTGTTCCGAACCATGCGAACGACACTACCCACCTTGATATCATTGACGCCGAAGGGAACATGATGTCGGCCACACCCAGCGGCGGCTGGCTTCAGTCATCGCCCGTGGTGCCGGGTGTGGGATTCGCGCTGGGCACGCGCGGACAGATGTTCTTCCTCGATCCGAACAGGCCGAACAGCCTGCAGCCGGGCAAGCGCCCGCGCACCACGCTCACGCCGTCGCTAGCCATGAAGGACGGCAAGCCGTACATGGCGCTCGGCACTCCCGGCGGCGACATGCAGGACCAGTGGACGCTCCAGTTCTTCCTGAACGTCACGGATTTCGGTATGGACCTGCAGGAGGCGATTGACCAGCCGACTTTCCACACCAGCCATTTCCCAAGCTCGTTCTCGCCGCGGTCCATGTGCCCGAAGCGAGTGGTTATCGAGGACAGAATACCGGAGGCAGTGCGCGATGAGCTGTCCAAGCGGGGTCACGATATCGTGGTCAATGGCCCTTGGAGTCACGGTCGGGTACTCGGCATTCGCATAGCGGGTGACATGATAGAGGGCGCGGCATCACCCCGCCTGGAAACGGGGTACGCGGCGGGATGGTAGTGAAGTGATGAGTGACGCGTGACCGGGCCAACTCGTACTCCTCCTCTTACTTGATCCGGGTTGCAGGTTTCGGGTTCCGGTTTTCGGGGCTAACTCTTACTCTTACTCGATTCCCTGCGGAGGTAAGTGACATGCGCGGGTCGAATGGTTACGTAACGATTCCGCAGAATGAGGTGTGCCGTGGTTGATGAGATTCTGAAAGATACTCAAATGGAAGCCGACCGCAGAGAAGTCGCGCTTCAGCGGGTTGGTGTCAAGGGCGTGGAGCTGCCTTTTCAGATCAAGTCCATGGCTGACGGACACCAAACGGTTTTGGCGACTGTCACGCTCACTGCTGATCTCGCGCATCGGTTCAAAGGCACCCACATGAGCCGGTTCATTGAGATACTGGAGGAATGGCGGAACAGGCCGGTTTCGGGGCACGAGGTCAGGGAAATCCTTCAGCAGACCAAGGCCGCGCTGAAGGCCGAGATCGCGCACATGGACATCCGGTTCAAGTATTTTATCGAGAAAAAGGCCCCTTCCTCTAGGCGTAAGAGCATCCTCGGCTACCAGAGTGTGTTCTCAGGAACAATGCAGGGCGGCACATTTGACTTCAAGCTCGGTACGGAGGTCCCTATCAGCACGCTTTGCCCGTGCAGCAAGGCGATCTCCGCGTTTGGTGCGCACAACCAGCGGGCGACCATCCGCGCGATGGTGAAGTTCGTACCTGGGAAGTTTGTGTGGATAGAGGAACTTGCGGCTATGCTCGGCAAGCAGGGCAGCAGCGAGGTCTTCCCCTTGCTCAAGCGTGAGGACGAGAAGTTCATCACCGAGCAGGCGTTCAGCAACCCCAAGTTCGTGGAGGACGTTGTGCGCGACTGTGTGCTGGAACTGCGGAAGGATGCCCGCGTCCGCTGGTTCGAGGTCGAGTGCGAGGCAGAGGAATCCATCCATCAGCATAACGCCTTCGCCTACCAGATGGAGACGGTGCAGAGATAGCCCCTATGCCATCGTCGCCAGCATCTCGCGGGTAACGAGGCGGTTGGGTGTGCCGCCGGAGAAGAACAGCTCCAGGTTGCGGACGGCTTGTTCGCCTTGGCGGAGGGCCATCTCCGGGGTTCCGCCTGAGATATGTGGGGTGAGGACGACGTTCTCCATCGCGAAAAGCTCATGTCCGTCCGGCAGCGGCTCGGGATAGGTGACATCTAGCGCGGCGGAGAATCGGCCGGTTCGCAGTTCGTCCACCAGTGCCTCGTGGTCGAGGATAATCCCTCTGGCAGTGTTGATGAAGACCGCGCCGTCGCGGATGGTCGCTAGGTGTTCGCGCGTGATCATCCCCTTGGTTTCATCGGTGACGGGCGCGTGCAAGCTGATGACATCGCAGGTGGCGATGAGATCCTCAATGGGCACCTTCTTCGCGCCGAGGGTCTTTGCGCCGTCGTCGGTGAGATAGGGGTCGGAGATCAGTATCTCAACGTCGAACGGCTGGAGGAAGCGGATGACCTCGCGCCCGATGAGGCTGGCTCCGATGATGCCGACCTTCTTGCCGCTCAACTCCCGTGCGGGAGCGATTCCCTGGGGCCGCCAGGTTCCCTGCGCGCGAATGCCCGACGCCAGATTGACCACGTTTCGCAGCATCATCTCCATCATCATCACGGTGTGCGCAGCAACCGACACCGCCATGGCAGGCTGCGAGGTGCAGACGGCGACCCCTTTGTCGAACACGGCAGGCGAGAGGATGCCCTTGACCGAACCGGCGGCGTAGGAGATGACCTTCAGCGAATCGGCGGCGGCAATGACCTCAGGCGTGAAGGCGGGCGAACCCCAGCTTGTGAGGCACGCGTCAACCCCCGGTATCTTCTCGGCCAGTTCCTCGGATGACAGGTTTCGCTCCTCGGAGTTAATGGTGAGTTGGCCGAGAGCGTAGAGCTTTTCCATGACCGGCGGCGTGAAGAGCCGGGTCTGAAGGCTGGGCGGTGGGAGTACCAGTATCGTGCGCATGATGTCCTCTTGAACGCTGATTTGCTTATCAAGAGTATGTCGGCGCGGTATTCTTTGTCAAGTCGGCAGGCATTTTCGGCTTGACAGTCGAATAGAAGGGTAGTAGAGTAGTCTTTGAGGTTAGCATGAAGCCAAGAACACTAATTGTCAGCGCACCCAGACATTCGTACAAGCAACTGCCGATGCGGGTGTCGTTGGCGGATAAAAAGCAGGTTGTTTCGGCTATCGTGGATGCTGAGACAGGTCGGTGGTATGCGGCGCAGACCTGTGCGGATGGGTTGTGCTGGATTCTGGACAGGCTGGACAAAGGTGAGAGCCGCAGGTTCACTCTGGTGTCGGACCTGGTAGAATGTCCGCGTTTTGAACTGGTGGATTCCGCCGGCATCTGCGAGTTTCGCATCGGCGAGGAGTTGGTGACGTCGTACCACTACGGCGCTGATGTTGTGCGGCCATACCTGTACCCGGTTATCGGACCGGGTGGTGCATGCGTGACGCGGCAGTACCCAATGCGGGACGACATTCCCGGCGAGGCACGGGACCACAAGCATCACAAGTCGGTATGGGTGGCGCACGGCGACGTGAACGGTGTGGATGATTGGTCGGAAGACACTGGACACGGGCGGATTGTGCATCGAGAGTTTCTGGAGAAGATATCCGGCCCGGTGTTCGGGCGGGTGCGCACTCTGAACGACTGGGTATCCAGTGATGGCGTCAAGGTGATGGAAGAAGAGCGAACAATCACCATCTACAACCTGCCGGGCGAACACAGGTTCATTGACGTGGGCGTGGTCTTTTGCGCGAGTGAAGGCGACGTGCGGTTTGGAGATACCAAGGAAGGCGGTATCCTTTCTGTGCGCGTGGCGACCTCAATGGACGGCAACAAAGGCGGGCTAATCACCAACTCTTTCGGCGGTGTAAAAGAGGCGGAGACGTGGGGCAAACGCGCGCATTGGTGCGACTACTCGGGTCCGGTGGACGGGCATACTGTTGGCATCAGCGTGTTCGACAATCCAGGGAATTTCCGATACCCCGCGTACTGGCATGTGAGGGACTACGGGCTTATGACAGTAAACCCTTTCGCGCTTGCTGAATACTATGGCGACCCGAAGAGAGACGGCAGCCACACGGTTGCAGCGGGCGGCGTGTTTCCATTCGCATTCAGGATATTCGTGCATGACGGTGATGCGGCAGGGGCTGTTGTGGCCCAGACCTATCATGGATACATTAACCCACCATCGGTGGAATCGGACTAATCGGAGGCTCTTATGAGCGGATCAAAGCGAATTGAGAACGGGACTACCTTCAGGGTGCATCACACGGATGGATCTTTCGCGGAGATAGGTGACAGTGTACTGGGCGTGCAGTTTGTACCCAGGGAGAGTCTTGAATTCTCTCTGTTAATCGGTTCTGCCGACGATACCGGAGTGAATGTGGAGATAACCCCGGACCGTTGTCAGGCAGAGACGCGGCTGTCATCCGAAGAGAGTTTGGTTGGTGAGTACTGCGGCTGGGATCTGCGAATCAAGGTTTTTTCTACAGCAGACGATTCCGCTCTGCGCAAGTGGCTTGTGATTGAGAATATCGGAGAGAAACCGGTTGTGTTGCTCGATATCGTCCTGGAGAAGATGAGGCTGCCGGACGGATTCACCCCGGAAGGGGGCGGACGAGGGCGTCCGGTGTACATAAAGGACTTGGGCTTTGCGGCGATAGAGTTTCCAGAGTTCCAGAGCGTGGTCACAGGTTCAGGGTTTACGCTCGAATACTACCCTTCAGTTACGCTGGGCGCTGGTGAGACTTATACCACCGAGAGTGCAGTGATACAGTTGGCGCCGGCTGACCCCAGGGGCGGCTTTCGGCAGTATGTCGAAACAATTCGGAGAAGGAAGTCCGGTGAGCTGTTCACGGTGTACAGCTCGCACGGCGCTCATGAATGCGAAGGCCCGAACGAGCGTGTGTTGAACGAGGAA
The DNA here is from genome assembly GCA_025358205.1 of Armatimonadota bacterium. Classification (GTDB taxonomy): domain Bacteria; phylum Armatimonadota; class UBA5829; order DTJY01; family DTJY01; genus JANYKG01. The sequence continues at coordinate 1,993 of JANYKG010000049.1, read as the reverse complement.
TTGGATCATCTGCAAGAACTCAAGACCTCCTGGCGTGTGCCTTTCGAGTATTTCGTGGTTGACTACGGATACTGGAGTGACGGCGCCGACCCTCCTGCAAACGGCGATTATACTCGCTTGGATGATCGGAAGCGTTTCCCAGGCGGCAGTTTCGACCATCTGTCTGCGAGGCTTATGGGTATGGATGCCAAGCTCGGCATGTGGTTTGGGCTTAACTGTCCGGCATGTCCTTTCGCGGTTGGTCGGCTGCAGATATCAATCCTCCATTTCGCGTCCAGGTATGGACTGAAACTTGTGAAGCTGTACATACCGGAGTGGGATTGCAACGACAGCGGTCATGCGCATGCAACCGGCAGGCACGCCAGGTATACCGGTGTCCGCAACATTGTCGCCATGTTGGAAGCGCTTCGTGAGGCAATTCCTGATCTTGTGGTACTGGCCGAGTCTTTCACAAAGTCACCATGGTGGCTCAAGCATGTGGACATTATGTCTCCGGGAGACCTTGGTGTATCAGATGTTCCCGCGCCAAGCATGCGAGATAGCCAGATCGTAAGGATGGACGAGGATCAGGAATTCTTCGAGAACGATGCCGGTGTGTGCATGACATACTCGGATTCGCATTACTGGAGCGGGAAGCAGTGTTGGCGTAAGGGTTTGCTGATGTCGCTGGTGAGGAGCAACCAGATATCACTTTCGGGACAGGTACACTTGTTCAACGATGATGACAGATTATTCCTTCAGCGGATTTTCCATATGAGGAGAGTCCACGCATCAAGTTTTTCGGACATCAGGCGAGTTGACCTGGCTGGTGGAGTCTACGGATACGCGGCCACAGGAGGCGGGAAGGGGATTGTGGCGCTGTACAATCCCACCTGGGAAGCGAAGACTGTGGATATGACCGCGGATAGCCTGGGCTGTGATTCCGCTCTTCGAAATGTGTGCGTCGAGTTGTTCCCAGACCGCAAGGCGTTGGAGGTTCCAGCAGACGGATGCCTTCAGGCTCACATGGAGCCGTGGGAAGTAAGTTGGTTCGAAATAGGTCCGTCGGAAGAAACATGCGACTGGGTTGATCCTGCTGGCAAGGACGTGAGGAACTGCCCGTTGCTGGTCACTGCAGTGGCGGTTACCAGTGAGATTGACGATGTAGTGACGCTTCCAGTGGAGCAGGTTCTTTACAAGACCGGAAGCATGTTCAGATGTGCGCCGGTTCTGCCCAGATCATGGTCTGGTTTTCCGGTCATGGTTGATAGAAAGCGGGTGGATGGCGAACTTTATATAAACAACAGACCCGTTATGTGGAGTGACGGCGCTCCTTACGCGCTTATGTATCCGTGGACCTTGAGATACTCCATGCTGAACTTCGGCAAGGAGAACATCTTCTATCTTGCCACCGATGATACCAGCCTGATGGCAAAAGGTGAGATGGTATTCAGCGCAGTGCCGTACTACAGCAGCAGTTCTGCCCGTGATGATTTCCCGGCTGATGCGGATTCGACATTGGTGGTTACGCTGAGATTCCTGAAGGACGGCGCTCCTTACAGATATTCTCGTGATCCGCGGGACGTCAGGTGTTCCGTCTGGGTGGACGGCGCATGGACAGATGTTTACAGAGTGCCGCCGAACGTCCCACGCATAAAGGACAAATTCTCCTGGGCTGTCTTCATGCATGATCTGGGCAAAGATTGGGAATGCACCAGGGTGTTGATACCAAGACTGGTTGACTGCGACTACGAAGTGGAAGTTTTCCTCACAAACCGCATTACCGCTGCGGAGTACAAAAAGGGTGAATAGTCGGGTCATATCGGTGCGGGCCATAGTCATAGGCATTCTGTTGGCAATCGTCAATGATTATTTGTCAAGTCTCACCACGTTGTGAACAGAGTGTTCCGCAGGTGAGCAGGCTCTTTGATAAATAGTTCAGGGCATTTCTTGTGCCATTCGCAGACAGCCTGATAGGGCGTCTTACGACCGATGGCACGATTTGGTCTCCTTA
>JANYKG010000026.1 GCA_025358205.1 Armatimonadota bacterium | reverse complement strand
TCTTCGGAATCGGAACGGGACAGTGTCCGTTCCCTACTTACTTTTGGCCCGGCGCTCCATCAGCGAGAAGAACGCGTTCATGTTCTTGATCGTTATCTTCGACGGAAGGCCGGTTGGGGACGGCTTCGTGTAGAACGGGTTGAAATCGGGCGCCGCCGTGCCGCCGGACGAAGTCACTATTATCGGGGCGCCACTGTTTGACCGGAATTGCAGCGTCCCTCCGCCGGGAGTCCCCTTACCTTTCGTGGTGATTGTGGTCACCTTCCCATCCGGGCCTGTGCGCTGGACGAAAGATGTACCGGTCCCGGACATTTGTACTCCACCGGGCATCTTCATCCCCTTTGTCTGCTTGGCCATCAGGGCATCGGCGGCCTTGTTCTGCGCGGGCGTCAGTATCTTGCTCATCCCGGCAAGCGCGGTGTTTGCCTGGCTCATGGTCAGCTTCGGCTTCGATCTGAGCGGTTTCAGAAGGCTGAGCGCCTTGGATGCCTGCGCCGGGGTAACGGCGTGCTTCTTGTCCGTTTCCAGCGCCTGAATGCGTTTCGTCATATTCATTAGCTGGAACGTGGTCAGTACCGGCCCGGACCCGCTCCCGGCGAAGCTGAAGGTCTGCGTCTCTGCCGCGAGCGCGGTTACTAGACTGAGCAGCAGGCAGAGCGCGATATGGATAGCAGAGGTTCGTCTGATCATTCTGATCTCCTTTCACGCTATTAGTCGCGAAAAGTGATCGTGAGGTTATCAATCGCCGATAGTGGGAAATCCTAACATGGGTGGACTAGACTTGACACGGGGCAGGCAGGATAGCTCGATTTCGGATTGCGAATGGGGAGATCGGCAGGACTAACCACCGAGACACGGAGGACACGGAGAGAGCAGGAATGCCTGCTGGACAGTTACCACTCCCATTCCTCGCCGTCCGAAGCAGTGGGCGTCGAATCATCAATGAGGCGGTCATCACCACGTTCGGCCATTGACTTAAGCGCCTCGTCCCAGCCTTGTCGTGGAGGCCGCGGGGTCCCGTTCAGAGCCTTATCGTGTTTCATCGGTCGCGGTCCTCACGCAGCAGATCGAGGCTATCCGAGGATTTGGGCAAGGAGGCACGCTGGCGAGAGATTTCCTTCAGCGCTTCCATGCGTTCAAGTTCGAGGACTGTCTCAATGAGCGCAATCGCCTCTCCCTCCACCGACCGGTGGTTCTGTGTCGCGCGGTCACAGACCCGTCGGTACTGGTCGTCCGGGAAGTCATCTATACGTAACTCAGCCACTGCGTATTCCTTTCCGCCAACACTCTGGCTCATATTCCACTTGCTCCAAGATTCATCCAAGGATGTGCGAATACTATGCAGAGCGCTTGCTGAACTTGCCTCGGAACATGGAGACCGCGTACTGTAGTTCCTCGATCCGGATCGCCCACGCCGCACCGAGGTAGACCACCGCGCCGACTGCACCGGCCACTAGCAGTTCGAGTCCGGTGGCTAATACCTTGTGGTGATGCAGCATAGTCTCGAAGGAGGGTTGACGCTCCAGCCCCTGATACACAATCCAGGCGGCAGCGGCCATCATCAAGCTCGCCGCCAGCATCTTGCCCACGGATACCACCAGTCGCTTCCCGTCTATGCCGCCGATCCTCTTCCGTAGAATCCAGAGCAGGACAGTCGTGTGGAGGCTCGCCGCTATGGTAGTGGTCAGCGCCAGACCGCCGGGCGCCAGCGGATTGTGCGCCCAGGTTGTGTGTACAAATGCGGCGTTCATGCCGACGAACAGCACGGTCATCACCGTACCCGTCAGCACAACCGTAAGCGTGTCGTGCAGCGCGTAGAATCCGCGTGCCACTATCGCCTGCATGGACCACACAAAGACGCCTGCGCAGTACAGCACCAGCGCGAACGCCGTTATCCGGGTGTCCTCCGCGGTGACCATTTTGCCGTGCTCGAAGACGAACCGGATGATCGGCACACTCAGCGCCATCATCAGCACGGACGCAGGCATGGTCAAAAAGACGATGCCGCGCAGTCCCTGGCTGAGCTGAGTTCGGTAGTCCGACCAAAGCTGTTTCGCGGCCAGTGCGGACAGCGTAGGGAAGATCGCCGTTCCAAAAGCCTGCCCGAACACCCCGTAGGGCAACTGCATCAGGCGGTTCGCATTGTCTAGCGCGGTGACCGAGCCAACCGCCAGCATGTTGCCGAAGTACCTGTTGATAATCACATCCACCTGAGGAAGCGAGAGGCCCAGGATAACGGGGAGCATCAGCGCGAAAACCTTCTTTACACCTTCATGGGCAACATCGAACGATGGTCGGAAGCTCATGCCCAGCCTGCTCATCGCGTATAGCTGGATGCAGAAGTTGCCGATGAACGCGCCTATCAGCGCGCCCCAGGAGTAACCTGCCACCGTGCGAGTGCCGATGCGCATCACCTCGCCTATGTTCACCGTGCGTGCCACCTCCGCAAGCTGCGCGGCGGTAGCGTTTGGGCTGCAGTAGATGTGGATGGCGTTCTTGATGGCGGGAGTTGCCAGGTAGTGCAGGTCGGCGCTGTGGAAATGTGCGGTAATCAACCCGCCGAGTATGATCGAGATGTTGTATACCAACGGACCGAAGGCGGGTGCGAAGAACCTGTTTCGGGCGTAGAGCGTGCCCATCATCAGTCCGCCGAGGAAGAAGAACGCCTGGGCGGGCAGGACGATTCGGGTCAGGTGCGCCAGTTCCGCTATCGCCTCGGGCCTATGCCTCAGCCCCGGTGCGATGAACCAGGACAATGGCTCGGCGAAGTACGAACCGACCAAAATGAAGACCGTCGCGACCGACAGCGCCGTACACGCGACAACGGAGAACACCTTCCAAGCATCCTTCTCTTTGCCTTCGGTCAGGTACTTTGTGAAGACCGGGATAAACGCTGAACTGAGCGCCCCACCCGCGATCAGGAAGTAGAGCATGTCCGGGACGGTGAACGAAAGCTTGTAGATATCAGTAAGACCGCCGCGTCCGAAGTAATAGATGAGGAGGGACTCCCGCGCGAAGCCCAAGAGCCGCGAGAGGAAGATCGTCACGATCATCAGCCCGGTGGCCTTTGCCACCACGCGCCCGGTTGATTTCGCGGCAGATGATGCTTCGGAAACTGCTACATTCTCTGATTCGTCCAAGTTCTGATTACTCCGTTCGAGTGACCGTCCCACTATCGGGTACGGCAACCTCAAGTATACGCAGGCCGCATGTGGCTGTCAACACGAGTCTGCTCCACAGCCACTGAGGTATCGCCGTCTAGGTTACGCATGAATCGCATCACATAGTTCCACGGAAGCCGAATCTCGACCTGGAAGCCCTCAACCACCGGGCCGGCTATGGATAAGCCTGCCGTATGCCAAGCCGCCTACCGCATGATTGTCGCATACAATTGTTTCCACAAAAAAGATACACAATGGCTTGCTGGCTATCCCTGAGACGCCGACCGATGCGGCCCGATAATGAGACGGAGAAGGCCTCTGGTCATCGGAGATAGCAGCCTATCATACGCAGATATTTTCTACAATACACCGATGACTAGCTTTGGAACAACTGCTGAGCTTAGTACGTCACATACGCGGAGGAAGTACATCTCCATCGAAATTCTAAGCCACCCTGTAGTTCCTCATGATCCGCAGTCCAATTCTCGTGATTCCAAGACAGCGTCTGCAAATCTAATATCCGATGCATCCACAATTTCCCGGTACTCCTTACAGGCCGTTCCGGTAAAAAGACGTGGAACGATTGACATGTAAGTCAACAACGCATCGGGGGGCAACAAGTGGCTAGAGTATTTCTGATAATATGCATGATACTGGCAGTGGCCGGTTTAGCGGCGGCACAGACGATCACCGTTCCCGTGTCTGTAAGCTCCGGCATGACGGCGGAAGAACTGCGTTACATTGAACTGACAAACATCGAGCGTGCGGCAAGAGGGCTTCCGCAACTCGTGGCTGAGCCTCTTCTCGCCGAAATCGGCAGGGCGCACAGCCGCGAGATGTCCGACATGGCCTATTTCTCGCACACGTCGCCTACCTCCAGCCTGAAAACGCCGCTGGACAGGTATCTGGCAGGTGAGCTGCACAGACCGACCTGGGCGCTGGTTGGCGAGAACCTGTTCTACTGCTCTATCGTTGACGTTGAGCGTGGGCATACCGCCTTCATGAACAGCAAGGGGCATCGTGAGAACATCCTGGAGCCGAGATACGAGCGCATGGGCGTTGGCATCTATGTGAACACCAAAGGCGAGTTTTACGTGACCGAAATGTTCCTGGCCAAGACCGACTAACACTGACTTTGATCCTTATCCAACTAACGAGGTCGCCTCCCGAGGCGGCCTCTTTTGCTGTCCGAGCATACCGGCCACTGGTTCCATTCATGCCCTGGCTCATGTCTTTGGTTGCCAGGAACCGTCTTCCACCCATGTCATATCGAGTTCTCTTTCTTCCTCAGCGGCTTGTAAGCATGGCACCAGGAAGTCATTCAATCTCAGAACCACGGCATCGAGGCTCTGGGAGGAGAAGTATGTCTTATTCTTCCTCAGAAAGCCTGCCCATTGCTGCTCCTTGAGCTTGTCGCCATAAAACTCCGATGTGAACGCCACGGGTATTTCCCTGGGCAGTCGTGTCTCACGACGTCTGAAGGTAGCTGCAACCGCTGCAGTAAGCATACTCCCGTCAAACGAGAAACACTGAGAGATCATCCAGAGGTCATAGAAATCCTTCATGCGGCTGTTAACCATTCCGAGTCTGATTATGGCTTCGAGCTTCTCTGCAACCACTGTATCTCGTGGATAGGCAAGTAATACTGGGGGCGGCAGATCCAATATCGTCGGATATGTAACACCGATGGCTTGCGGAGTTACGGCATCGCCGAACCCTATGTCCACCTGTATTGGGATGCGAGCCGTTACAAGATGGGCTAACATTGAGACTCTTACTCCGCCGTATTCCTGCGCCTCGCGTATCTCCTCTACCACTATGGTTTCGGACAAAAAGGTTAGACCGTCAGATTCAACTTCGACGCTGCAGATATCCTTGAAGACAGCTTCGATAACGCTTACTTCGCCGCTATCACAGCCCAGAAGGTCAAGATCGCGGGTTGGGCGATGGGGTTGATCGCTCCATACGCGGAAAAGCATAGCACCTTTCAAGATGAACTCCGCAGAGTGGGTGGAGCGACAAATCCTGTAAAGCAACCGCTCCAGGGCATATCGGATGAGGATTATCTGAAAGTCCTCGCCGTTATTTCTGGCAAAGCGGGCCAAGAGTCGTCGGATTTCAACAGCGGCGTCACCAGTCGAGTTCATACCAGAGACTCCATGTACGGTCGCATTATGCGCGATACTCGGCATACCTTGGCGGCTTGCCACAGCTCGTCCATAGTGGCTTTGCGCTGCCGCCAGCAGTCTCGCAGCGCTTCCATTGCTACATCCAGCCCGATCTTGTTGCGATACTTGAAGCAGTCGGCAACAGTCTTTGCTGGGTCATATATCAGCACCGGCACACCCTCAATTATATGCGTGTTTGCTCCGCATTGCAGTGCAGCTTCAGAGAAACGAAAGAATCGTATGCCCTGCTCATGCGCTTTTGGCAGACGAGTTCTCTCCCCTATCGCCATCCATATCTCATGAGGGTTCTGCGTCGTCAACTCGTGAAACCGCAATGCCGACAGGAGACATACCACCCCATGCGGCACTCTTTTGCTGGCCGTTGCCAGGGAATGATGCTCACTGATATCGGCATCGGCAGCTATGTACACTCCCCGGCTCACCCGCTCAACCAGATTCCGTTGCAGCAGACGCTGCAGATAGATGCGGGATATCCCACGATCTTCAAGGTCCCTGGGCCGGACAACGCCCAATTCGGTTATCAGCCTCAATACGTCTTCAGATTTGGAATCATTCAAGGTATACCTCATGTTACAATTCGTCGGGACATGTGCATGACTACCAACGGATTGTAACATACCGGAGTCAGAAGTTCAAGTATGCTCACTGTCGTGCAAAGAGATGCAGAAGTGAACTGTCTGTTCGCAAAAACGACCAGGCAACATTGACTGAACGGCTGTGTTGTGCTACCATTGCGGCATAGACTGATGCTCTCGCAAGGGTGGTTTATCGCCATGCTGCTCGCAATTGACATCGGAAACTCGAATATCACGCTGGGCGTGTACCGCGACGCCGATCTAGCGGCGGACTGGCGGATACGCACTCAGATTGGCCGAACTGCCGACGAGTACGGCATGCTTCTGCGCGACTTGTTCCACTACGCCGGGCTGAACACCAAGGACGTAACCGGTATCGCCATCTCAAACGTCGTGCCGCCGATCACCTCGCCGCTGGTAGAAATGTGCCGCAAGTTCTTCGGCCTGAACCCCTACATCGTTGACCCTGAGCAGGAAACCGGCGTTGTCATACACTATGAACCCAAGTCCGATGTAGGCGCAGACCGCATCGTGAACGCAGTCGCTGCCTTCGCGCTTTACGGCGGACCTGCGGTGGTGGTGGACTTCGGTACCGCGACTACGTTTGACGCGATCTCAGAGGCAGGCGACTACCTGGGCGGGGCCATCGCGCCGGGGATCGGCATCTCCATGGAGGCGCTCTTCCGCTCCGCCGCCCGACTCCCGCGCATAGACCTCGTGCATCCACCGTCTCCGATAGGGACCACCACCGAGACCAGCATGCAGGCGGGAATACTCTACGGTTTTGCCGGTCAGGTGGACGAGATGGTGGGCAGATTCCAGTCCGTCCTCGGTGAAAGAGCTAAGATCATCGCGACAGGCGGGCTGGCGGAATTCATAGCCGAGGAGAGCAAGACCATCCAGGTCGTGAACCCGATGCTCACGCTTGAAGGCCTGAGAATAATGTTTGAGAGACAACAGAGGAGAGACCATAGACCATAGACTACAAACCGGAACATACTCCGGGCAGTAGTCTGCAGTCTGGTGTCTGAGGTCTTGTCCAATGAAGATCGGCGATGTGGTAATAGACCCTCCGGTGGTATTGGCCCCCATGGCCGGGATCACGAACCACGCATTTCGGCTGATATGCAGGCAGTTGGGCGCAGGCGCGGTTTGGACCGAGATGATCAGCAGTTTCGCCATTCGGTACCGGAATAAGCGCACATTTAGCATGTTCGACTGGACTGATACCGAGCGTCCGGTGGCGGTGCAGATATTCGGCGGCGATCCTGATGCCATGGCGTTGGGCGCTCAGGTCGTGGAGTCGGCAGGCGCGGATATCGTGGACATCAACCTGGGGTGCCCGGTGCCGAAGGTCCGCAAGACAGGCGCGGGTTCTGCCTTGATGGACGATCTGGATACAGCCCGCAAGGTTATGGCCGCCGTGGTGGGCGCTGTGAAGGTTCCTGTCACCGTGAAGACGCGAATCGGCCCGCATGGCGAGTTGACGACAGCGGTTGACATGGCCAGAATCGCAGAAGACGTGGGCATCGTGGCGGTCTCGGTTCACGGCCGCACTGTGGAGCAGCGTTACACGGGAAACGCGGACTGGGATATCATCGCACAAGTGAAAGGCGCGGTCAGCATACCGGTGATCGGCAACGGCGATGCGCGGACGCCCCAGGACGTGCGCCGAATGCTGGAGCAGACGGGTTGTGACGCGGTGATGATAGGTCGCGCGGCGCTGGGGAATCCGTGGCTGTTCAAACGCTCTGCCCACTACCTGAGTACGGGCGAGCTGTTGCCGGAGCCTACTCTTGAAGAGCGCGCGGAGACTGCGCGTGAGCACCTGATGATGATAGTGGAGCTTCACGGTGAGTCGAGAGCCATCCGCGAGATGCGCGGGCAGCTCAGTTGGTATGCGAAGGGTCTGCCTTGCGCGGCTCAACACCGCAGGCGCGTGACCGAGGCGACCACGATAGAAGAAATGGAGCGCGTGCTGGTCGAAATGTGCATGCCGCGAGAGACTGATCCGCATTATTCACAGGAAGGTGAATAATGCTCAGAAGGCCCCGGATAATGCAGAAAACGCATGATCCGGGCGAGGAGTAATACTTGGAGAAGTTTGCGTTCATAATGCATCCGCTTGAGGCGAAACCGGACATTTCACGGAAGTACCCAATCGCGAAATACCTGCCGGAAAGCCTCCTGGAGCTGGCTCTCAAACGCATGGGTCCGATGCCGATCTCGCACGTCACAGGCGTGAAATCCCTCACCGGCACGGAAGCCGAAGGGTGGTTCATAGGGTGCCCACTTTCTGCGCATCAGATGATGACGCTGCCGGTGGACTACGTGCTGGGCAAAATCATTGACTGCGCCAAAGCTGCCGAAGACGCAGGGGCCAAGATCGTGGGCCTGGGTGCGTTTACATCGGTGGTCGGCGACGGCGGTATCACGATCGCCAAGAACGTAAACATAGCGGTCACCAGCGGCAACAGTTTTACCATCGCCACGGGTCTTCAAGGCTCGCTGCGGGCGGCGGAGTTGATGGATATCAGCCTTTCAAACGCGCGGGTAGCAGTGGTCGGCGCAGGCGGTTCCATAGGTAGGACCTGTGCGCGGATACTGGCCCGTCAGGTGCCCGCCATCAGCATAATTGACCTGGATGAAGCTGCACTGGAACGCGTTTCCGCTGAGATAACGCAGGAGACCGGTGCGGTGGTCACCACGTCCACCGACGTTCACACCGGCATTGTGGAAGCGGACATCGTCTGCTCGGCGACCAGCGCGGTGAAGGCGATCATCCAGCCTGCGGACCTGAAACCGGGGTGCGTGGTGTGTGACGTAGCGCGGCCCAGGGATGTCTCAGCTCGCGTGGCCAAAGAGCGTGACGATGTGCTGATAATAGACGGCGGCGTGGTGGCGGTTCCGGGCGATGTGGAGTTCAACTTCAACTTCGGGTTCCCGCCGAAGACCGCCTACGCGTGCATGTCCGAGACCATGATGCTGGCACTGGAGGGCAGATACGAGTGCTTCACGCTCGGCAAGCAGATCAGCCTGGAGCAGGTGGAAGAGATCACACGGCTGTCCGAGAAGCACGGGTTCAGCCTCGCCGGATTCCGCAGCTTCGAGCGCGCGGTGACGGCAGAGCAGATCGAACGCGTGAAAACCAACGCCCGACGCAAACTAGCCGTGGTCTGATGTTCTGATGCTCGTCAACCTGAGCAGCAGAACAACGGCACCCCATCTTCTTGCGAGGAACGGGATGCCGCGCAAAGTGTACATCCGCTAGTCCATATTATTCACGAACTATGTGAATAATGCTCAGAAGGCGCTGAATTGTGCGACATACGCATGATTCAGGTCAGAGCATCTATGGAGTTTCGGCCTTGCCCTTCGCAATCAGTTCCTTGACCTTCTGACCGCCTTTGTGCCCGATCTTCTCGTAGAACTCGTGGCCGTACTTCTTGCTGGTTGACTGACCGCCCTTCGCGCCTATTTCCTCGTAAAACCCAGGACCGTAGCGCTCACTCGTGGTCTTTCCACCCTTCTTGCCAATGTCCTCGTAGAAGCCTTGACCGTAGCGCTCGCTGGTCTTCTCACCTCCGCGACGTCCGGCCTCGCTTACTGTCATACCGCCTGTTTTCTCTTTTGCCATATTGAACACCTCCGTTCATTGCATGATTGGATTCACATTCAAGTCCATTCGCGTCGCACGGTCTATTTGGAGCCGGGCTTCTTCTTGCCCCTCGATATCAGGTCCCTGACCTTCTGGCCGCCCTTGTGGCCAATCTCCTCATAGAACTCCGCGCCGTACTTGTCGCTTGTTGACTGTCCGCCCTTCCTGCCAATCTGCT
>JANYKG010000174.1 GCA_025358205.1 Armatimonadota bacterium | reverse complement strand
TCACTCTGCGTGCCAAGCTGGAACGATGCCACCCCACTCTGATTCGACAAGTACTCCCAAACCGCCTGCTTCAATGCGCCGGTTCCTTTGCCGTGGATGATTCGGATTGACTCCAGCCCTGCGATAAGCGCGTCATCCATGTACTTGTCCAGTTCCAGCAGCGCCGGTTCAGCCCGCTTGCCGATGATGTTGATCTCCGGCATGATGGTAACCGACCGCGCCGAACTCATCTGCTGAGCTTCACTGATCTGAGTCTCCTGCCTCTTCTGCACAACCTTTCGCCGCGCCGGGCGAAGATGCTCTGCCGATATCATCATCTTCATGGAGCCTACCTGCACCTGCACATCACCATCGCCGACGTCGCTCATCAATACCCCGTCAACATCCAGCGTGGTCACCGTCACTGCATCACCCTTTTTCAGAGTAAAAGGCTCGTCCGGGGTGTCGTACACCTCCGGCAGAAGCGCGTCAACCTCCTCGCGAATCTCTTTGACCTTTCGCTTGAACTTCCGACGGCTCTCCTCCGCCTTCGCGGGCGTCTGCTCCGGCTCAGTCTGCAACTCCAGCATGATGTTGTCCAACTCGGCAACCTTGTCGCGCACTTCGCGGTCAATCTCTTCGACTACTTGACGCCGTAGTTCACGCTTCAGGGTCTCCAGGTCTACCAGCCGCTGCTCGTACCGCGATCTCAGTATCTCAACGTCGTGGGAAGTCCGCTCGGCGATCTGCTCGCGCTCAGTCGCAGCCCTGTGCGAATCCTCTATGCGGCGGATGATCTCCTCAGAGGCCTCTGTCCCGCGCGTCATCTCCCGGGCGGCGGCGACTATATCATCCGGCAACCCCAGCCTCGACGAAATGGCGTAGGCGTTGCTGCTGCCGGGAACGCCGATCATCAACCGATATGTGGGCCGCAGGGTTCGCACATCGAACTCCACGCTCGCGTTCTCCACGCTGTCACGCACAAACGCAAACTCCTTCAGCTCGCCGTAATGCGTGGTGGCAACCGTGCGGGCACCCTTGGCCAGCAAGTGATCCAGTATCGCTTTGGCCAGTGCCGCGCCCTCAGCCGGGTCGGTCCCCGCGCCTATCTCGTCCAGCAGCACAAGCGAATCTCCGCCCACGCTGCCGACTATCTCAACAATGTTCCGCATGTGCGCGGAGAACGTGCTCAGCGACTGCTGGATGCTCTGCTCATCACCTATGTCCGCAAACACCTGACCAAATACCGCCAACTCGCTGCCTTCCGATGCGGTTATGTGCAGGCCGCTCTGCGCCATCAGCGTCAGCAGCCCAATTGTCTTCAGCGTCACGGTCTTGCCGCCCGTGTTCGGCCCGGTTATCAGCAGCGCGTTGAACCGCCTGCCGAGTTCCACGTCTATCGGCACGACCTCGCCGCTGAGCAGCGGATGCCTGGCCTGGCGCACGTCCAGCCAGCCGTCCTTGTTCAGCTTCGGCTGACAGGCACGCATATCCAGGCTCAGCCGTCCCTTCGCGGTTGCGAAATCCAGTGCGCCCAAAGCGTCCAGCGTACTGCCTATCTCCTGCGCGGACGACTGCACCAGCGCGGAGAGCCGCGTGAGTATACGGACCATCTCCTGCTGCTCCTTCATGGTCAGCTCGCGGATGTCGTTTCCCATCTCGACCACGGACGCCGGCTCAACGAAGAAGGTCGCCCCGCTCGCGCTGCTGTCGTGAACGATCCCGCCGAACGCCTGCTTGTACTCAGACTTCACGGGTATACAGTACCGGCCCGCTCGTTGAGTAACCACCGGATCTTGAATCATGGTGCGGTACTGAGCGGAGTTCACAATTGAATGGAGTTTGTCCACCAGCCGTGATTGCGTGGTCTTCAGCTTACTGCGGGCTGCGGCAAGCTCCGGGCTGGCGGTATCGCGTATCTCGCCGTTCTCCGCGATGGCCTGAAAGACAGCGGACTCAATGCGGTTGAACTGCCCGATGTTGACTGCAATCTCCGCCAGCGTGGGGCATTTCTCGGTTCGCTTCTGTATGAACGCCTTGAGCGAACGTCCGGCTGCGACGGCGCCTGCTACCGCCAGCAGATCAGAGGGGTCCAGCACGGCGTCCCTGGCTGCCCTGCCGACCGCAGGCCGAATGTCGTGGATTCCGCCCAGGGGAATGGTCCCCTCCTCGGCGATGATAGCGGCTGCTTCTGTCGTCTCGCTTTGCCCGCGAGTGATCGTCAGCATATCGGAAGTCGGGCGAAGGAGTTGTGCGAGTTCAGCGCCCAACGCGCAGGCGGTGCGCTCTGAGAGCATGGATATGATCTGATCAAACTCAAGAACCCTGAGGGAATGTGCGTTCATAACGCACTCATCTTACCAGAAACCAGGGTGTATGAACAAGCGAGAATAACCTGCCACGCGCAGAAGGGCCGAGTGTCGAGCTCCTCTATCTCACTTCGATGTTGAGTGTTGAGCGGTGGACGTTGGATGTTTGACTTGCCCCGACTGCCATTTGTCCCAGGCGCGGAGAAGCTCGGGGATCGTGACGCATTTATAACCCATCGCCGTAAGTTTGTCGAGCATGTCAGGCACAGCATCCGCCGTCGCGCCGTGCTCGCCTGAATCGTGCATGAGTACGATGGCGCCGGGGTTCGGAGTATGGAGCACATTCTGAGCGATCACATCAGCCCCGATGTGCGTGGTATCCGCCGTGCTGATGGTCCATGTTATGACCGGATAGCCATCCTTCTCCGCGACGTGGGCCAGGTTTCCCGTCGTTATGCCGTACGGCGGGCGGAAACAGCACGGACTTCTGCCGGTCACTTGGCGAATCACGTCCGCTGTCTTGTCTATCTCCTGCGCTGCCTTGAACGAGGATAGGCCCTTACCATGCGAGTAAGTGTGGTTGCCGATAGCATTGCCTTCCGCGAGCATGCGCTTGAGCAGATCGGGATGCCTCTTCGCGGCCTTGCCGAGGACAAAGAACGTGGCACGCGCGCCGTGGGCCTTCAGGGTATCGAGTATTCTTGGCGTGAGGTTGGACGACGGCCCATCATCGAACGTCAGTGCGATGATTTTCTCGGGGAAATGCCGCACGCGAGTGGCAACCAGCTTGCCGCGATAGCGTTTAGGCGCCGACCAGTCCGACGGGCCGAGAACAGGCTGCACCGACCCCGGCATGACGGGCTTCGCACCAGGTTTTGGCGCATGACGATGAGCAAAAATGAAGACGCAAACGGCAACCAGAACGACCGCAATCGCGAGAAGGTTCCTCCGAATCCTCGCCTCACGTCTTCGCCGCCGCATCTTCCTATTCCTCAGTGCCGCATCATCCGCTTGGTCCATACCACAGTATACGCTGAATTGCGGATTTCTACACCCGCGAACAGGCTAATCCTTCAGATGCTTCTTGCTGAAGTTGTCGAGCATCAACTGGACCAACTGGTTCGCGGACACGACGCGCGTGTTCTTGGGCAGTAACTCGATGGTGCGGCGGACAGCCTCCATCGGGCCTCCGTTGTTCTGGTAACCCCACGCAAGCACCGTGACAAGCGCATAGCTCCCCTCGTCCGTCTTCGGCGACGCGGGCATCTTCGCGACTTCTTCGGCGATCTTCTCAGGCGGCTGTCTGCTTTCGCGCAGATCGAACTTGAACGAAATGCAGGGTTTGCCCTTGTGCCAAATCAGCGCGCCGTGCATACCGTCATACGGATTGTATGCCTTATAGAGCACGCCCTTAACCTCGGGGCGTTCCAGAATGGGAAAAGTCTCCTGAAGCGTTCCGGCGTTGTCGTTGATGACGCCCACGACCGGCAGGTCGGCCTTGCGCAGATATGGGGCCGCCGATTTTGCCAGTGCAACCCGGTCGGGCTGCAGATGTGGGTACGTGTATCCCGGCACGCCCGCGCCGGTCACAAAGCTGTCGTTCTTACTGGCGGTGGTGTACGCATATCGTAGAGCACGGGGAGCGAACTCAGCGGCGGAGACCGGAATCTCCCAGGTTATAGGGAACTCTCCACGCAGCGGATTACCCCAGTACCTTAATCCGTCAAAAAAACCTCCGCAGAACCACTGGAGATTGTCGCCGTCGCTCATCACAAAAGCGATGTAGCGAACGTTGTCCTCGGTCTTGAGCGTCGCATCCTTCGGGCTTTCCAGCTTGCCGGCGGGTAGAGTCTCAATGATAGAAAGATTTAACGCCCAGTCAGCCGGAACCGAAGTCGCATTGGCGCTGCTGATACCGGTGACCCACTCACGCTCGCGGCCCCAACCGAAGACCAGCGCCTCTGGTCCGAACTCGGCGGCGGCCTCTTTGACGAAAGCGGGTTCTGTGCCACAGGTGTATGCATGACGGGCGACCGCGAAATCGCGCAGATGTCCGGCGATAGTATTGGCCTGGCTGACAACCACGCCATGCTTGAACAAGTCTTTGTACTTCGCCAACGCGGTGCGGTCATCCATGCCCCGGACGTCCTCCACAACAGCGAATCCGTTGCTCTTCGCAAGGTCGAGAAGCGACTCATCCACCGCGACACAGCCTTTCGGCCCGCAGAGCGAGGTGGCAACGTTCAAGCTGTCCGTGCCGATCTTGCACACGATCACGCCTTTGATGTCGGGCTTGAACTCGTTGACGATCTCCCAGACGGACTTGGCCTCGTGAATCTTGACGCCGTCCATCTTTATACCCTGCAAGAGCGCTTCATAGATGCCGGGGTTTCGGAGCCAGATGCGCTTGTCAGGGTTGTCTGCGGTAAGGCCCTGTAAAGTCGCGGCAAGCAGTTGCTCGGGAGGCGACATGTCCCGGTAGGTAATCACCCAAATGTCCTTGAAATCACAGCGAGGCAACATATTTCCTCCAACATTTTCGGCGAGTCCAACTCCAGCCAAGAAGATCAACACAGCGAGACAAATGACGGCAATGCGCAACTGCAGAGTCCTCCTGTTCAGCAAATGAATGAACGCGACATTATATCATAAAATGACATTCATTCCTCGGGTTCAAGTGTAGCAGGCTTCATGATATGCTCAGGCAGACTGCGGACTAGCTCCACTGCGCCGATGGAATCAGGCTCTCTCACCGCGCGGGCGGCGAACACCGCTCCGAACAGGAATATCATGCTCGCGAAGAACGTACACCGAAGGTCGGCATGAATACCAACGGCCTTCAGCCAATCCGGCAGATATCCGCCGATGGTTGGCATGGGCGATACCAACAGCAGTATCGTCACGCTGTATACCGCGAACTGCACCGACCGCCCCGCATTGGGCGTAACCTTGTAGACGAGTGTGTTCAGCCCAATGCCTATCCCTGCGGCAACGAATCCCATAAGCAGGTTCACCGGCACCAGCACGGCGTAGATCGTTCGCAGATCGTGGAGCCAAATCCAGATCAGCGGCATGGGAGCGGCTACCATAGTTCCGGCAATCAGCACCGGGCGCGTGCCGTACTTGTCAACTATACGCCCCCAAAACGGCGACGAGATGAGCAGCGTGACGGTACTCAGCCCGGTCAGTATGCCAAAGCCCAGGAACGGCATCTTCATGTCACGCAGCAGGTAAGTGGCGTAGAACGGCCCCGCAATCGCCTGCATAGACCACACCAACGCATAGATCATCACCGTCATCAGTGGACGGTTGGTGAAGGTTGCGCGAATCATGGAAAGGAAGCGTGGGTTTTCCTCATCACGGGCGACGGGGACATCGGCCTGCGGGAAGAACAGAATGATGTTCAGCAGCCCGAAGACCATGCCTATCGCAAAGAGCCAGTTAAACGCGCTGATGCCCTGAAGCTTCAGATCATCCAGAAGATGCCCCTCCACAACGGCGAAGATGGCGCCGATGATCCCCGCGTACATTGTCATCTTGCCGAAGAACGCGCCTCGTGTTTCCGCCGGTATAAGATCGCCGATCCAGCTTGCGCGCGCGTTGCCGGACACATAGGCGAATGATGTGAGAAGCGAGATCAGCGCGAGCAGCACGGTAATCCGCAGATTCGCCGAAGCATGAGCCATGACGTATGGCAGCGAGATGATCATCCCCCAGCCGAAGACGTTCAGCGCACCGGCAACTATGGTCATCTTGCGGCGGCTGATCCCGCGCTCCACAAGCATCGAGGAGTAAAGCTGAACCACAATGACGAGCATCGGCAATGTGCTGAGCATGCCGATCTGCACATTGTTGGCGCCAAGCTTCAGGGCGTACCCGATGAGGAACATGCCGCCGGTGGACGCAGCGAATATGGACCCAAGCATCGCCTGCGCGTATGATAAACGCACGGCCTGCTCAACTTTATGCAGAGGCAGTGTTTGATTCTCTGTTTCGTCCATCAGTCTTCCATTCGCTTTCACACGCATTTAGAACAGTTACCCAGAAGCATAGAAAAGCGAACGCCCGATCATGCTGACCGGACGTTCGTGCTAACACTTAGACGTTGGATTGCGGATTCCTTCTAAACAATTCCAACTAACATTTCAAGCGCTTCGGCGACGGATTCATCAAGCGCGATGACCACCTTGTCAAGCTCGGTTTCGGTGATGATGAGCGGCGGCTCGAAGCGCATGACCTTCGGGTTGTTCAGAGCATAGGCGGCCACAACTCCGCGCCGTGCTAGCCCGCCGATGCACAGTTCGCCAACGTCCTCATGCGCAAACTCCACGCCGATCATCAGGCCCATTCCGCGGACCTCAACAAGCGCGGTCGGATGCTTCTCCTTCACCGTGACAAGCTTCTTCTTGAACGCCTCGCCAAGCTTGGCCGAGCGAGCAGGCAGGTTGTCGCGCATGGTGACGTTGATGGCTGTGATGGCCGCACTGCACGCCAGAGGATTTCCGCCAAAGGTGGACGTATGCATCAGCGGATTCTCGCGGAAAACGGCTTCCCAAATCTCAGGAGTAGCAATGAACCCGCCTATGGGCATAACCCCGCCGCCCAGAGCCTTTGCCACGGTGATGATGTCCGGCTCCACACCCCAGTGCTCACACGCGAACATTTTGCCGGTGCGCCCCAGGCCGGTCTGAACCTCATCCATGATGAGCAGCGCGCCGTGCTTGGTACAAAGCTCTCTCAGCTTCGGCAGGTAGTCGTCACTCGGTACGCGGATCCCGCCCTCGCCCTGGATAGGCTCGACGATCACGGCGGCCGTCTTGTCCGAGATAACCGCCTCCACCGCAGCGGCATCGTTGAACGGCACGTGCGTGAACCCAGGGATAAGCGGCTCGAACGGATCGCTGTACACCTTCCGTCCGGTGGCGCTCAAAGCACCCATGCTCTTGCCGTGGAATCCGTTGATCGTGGAGATAAAGTCGGTGCGCCCGGTGTACATGCGAGCGATCTTCAGCGCACCTTCCACGGCCTCCGCGCCGCTGTTGCAGTAGAAGCTGTACTGCAGGCGACCGGGAGCTATCTTCGCCATGAGTTCCGCCAGGTCCGCCAGCGGTTTGTTGAAAAATAACTTGGATGACAGCGGCATCTTGTCGAGTTGAGTCTTCACCGCCGCGACCACCTCGGGGTGCCTGTGCCCCAGGCTGAACACACCGTAACCGCCCAGGCAGTCAATGTATTCGTTGCCCGATACGTCGCGGATGATAGTGCCCTCCGCGCTATCCTCTACGTCGCCAAAACCGGCAAACCGCATGAGGTTCGCGAGCGTGGGGTTCACATATTCGGTATACTTGTCAATCGTTTCGTCAATGATCTGTTCGTTGTCCAAAGTCTATCTCCTTAGATATCAGATGAACCACCGAGACACGGAGGACACCGAGAGGAAAAAACATCATGGTCTGTATTTCATCCTGAATATCCGTGTTATTCTCCTCTGTGATCTCTGTGCCTCGGTGGTTGTTTACTCCTGCGTAAGCGAAATGTCATCAAACCATGTTGTACCGGTGTTGTTCTCGCTGATGAGATTCACCCTCACGAAAGCCGCATCACGAGGCGCAACACCTTTCACGGTAACCTGCGTCCAATCCTTCGTGCCGGTGATTGTCGCGGTGCTAGGAGTGCCGAGACACGTCCACTGGTTGCCGCTGTACCAGTACATCGCGACAACGTTCTTGCCCGTCGCGTCCTTGGTCTTGATCCACGCGGTGAGCTTGTACTTCCCACCGGGATCAACCGGAATCGGAGAAGCATCCCAGGCGCACGGCGAGGTGGCCTTCGAGATCGAAACGCAGGTGGACCCATTCCGTCCGCTGTCCGTTGTCTCAAACGCGCCCTTATTGTCGTTGCGGAAGAACCGGCCCTGAGTCCAGGCCGGCGGATTCTTCCCCTTCTCAGCCCACAGTTCACCGTTCACTATCTGATTCTTACCCGGTTTCGTGAGATACGGGTTGAACGCCATGCTCACCGCGCCAATCTGCCGGGAGTCCGCGCCGGTGACGATAATCGGTGTAGGGCCTACGAACAGCTTGCCCGACTTGATCGCTACCGGCCTGTTGATGATGTCTACCGCCTTCAGCCCGCTCTTCTGTGTAAACTGAACGGTACGGGTCTGCCAATCGTTGCTCCACAGAATCAGCGCTCGCTTCGTGCCGTCTTTCTTGAAGACGTAGCATGCTGTTTCCGCCGGTGTTTTCAGATACCCCTCGAACGGAGCGGTTACGCCGGGCGAACCAAGCGTCTGAGTGAGCAGCTTCACGGAGCCATATGCTAACTTCGTCTCCAGCGGATCGGTCTTCTTCACAAATCCCCAGTCGTCGTAGTTGTCCATGCAGAAGTAATCCATGTGGACGCCGTTCGCGACGTGGATGACGTAGGTTTGGATGATCTTCGAGGCCTGGCTCTCCTCCTCAGTACCGCCTTTTCCCTTCCAGCCTACCTCGGTGCTCCAGATCGGCTTTGGTTTGCCATAGCCATTGACAAGTTGCTTCACCACTCGCAACTCCTTGTCCAAGCCCTGCTGGATCGGATTCGCGGCCATTGCATATGGATGAATCGAGATGCCGTCGCAGTAATCCCACCCGCCGTTGTCGTGGATGCCGTTGAACCAATCGTTCCCCGGCCCGGAGGTTGAACCGACGATAACGGTACACGTCGGATCGGCTCTCTTCGCGGCCTTGTACGCTTCCTTGACGAGCGCGGTGTACGCCTTCACATCCGGCTTCTCCCAGAACGAAGGAATATTCGGCTCGTTCCAGATCTCCCATACCTTGATCTGATCCTTGTAGCGATTGACTGTCTGGTAGACGTACTCCGCGAACGCGGCACGGCTCGTATCGTCCAGGGGCGGGTTGGTACGTGTGCCCATCAGGA
Organism: Armatimonadota bacterium; assembly: GCA_025358205.1. GTDB lineage: Bacteria > Armatimonadota > UBA5829 > DTJY01 > DTJY01 > JANYKG01. Next base: position 16,259 of record JANYKG010000174.1, on the reverse strand, counting down.
TCACGACCAGGTTGATTCCCTCGTCCTTGATTGCCTTCATGCACTTGTCCGTGTACTCCCAGTCCCACACGCCGGGCTTCGGGTTGACCGTGTACCAGCCGATGCCGTCGCGGTCCCAATAAATGCCGGCATCTTTCATGATCTTCGCGCGGGCATGAAGCTCCTTCTCGAAGTTCGGATTCTGCTTTAAGAACTCCCATTTCAGGTAGTTCACCCCGAACAGCGATTGATCGTAGTTCGGCGCGGCGCACACCGCACCGGCAATTACAAGAAGCGCTGTGAACGCTGCAGCCTGCCGAATGAGACGTATATAATTCAGTCCGCAGTCCGAAATCCGCAATCCGCTTTTCATTTCATTCCTCCACAAGCGACACATCATCAAACCATGTTGTGCCGGTATTGTTCTCACTGATTAGGTTCACGCGAACCATGCTGGTCCCCTCCGGCGCTTTGGCGGTAACAGTGACTTTTGTCCAACCGTTCGTGCCGGTGATGTTCTCAGTGCGCGCATTACCTTGATAAGTCCACATGTTTCCGCTGTACCAAAAAAGAGCGATCTGGTTGGCGCCGGTCGCGTTCTCAGTCTTGATCCAACCGGTCAGCTTGTAGGTCTTGCCGACATCCACGGGCGTCGGTCCCTGGTCATACGCGGCGCGCTCACCGGATTTTGCGATTGATGCACAGGAGCTGTTCTTTCGGCCCTCTCTCGTCGTAGCGAATGTGCCATCCTTCGCGCTTCCCTCAAAGCGTCCGGGATTCCACCAGTCCGCGCCGCCTTCAACGTTGAGCAAGTTCATCGAACCGTTCAGCGCCAGGTTTTGCCCCTTGTGCTCCAGATAAGGGTTGAACGACTTGCTCACCGGTCCGATTTCACCCGCGCCAACGCCTGTGATGATGATAGGCGTCTGGCCGACAAGCAGGCTCAATCCAACGGTATCCACGGGTTTGCCGAAGATATCCTTCATACGCCAGGCTCGGCTCCTTCGCGGAAAGCTGACGGTCTTGGCGGTTCTTCCGTCGCCCCACATGATAAGCGTGCGCTGACCATCCGCCCGCTTGAAGACATAGCACGTCACGCCCACCGGCATCTTTAGATAACCCTCGAACGCCGCGCACTTGCCGGGCGAGCCAAGCGCTTTGGTCAACTGCTGATACGCGGTGTACGATGGCTTCACGTCGAGCGGATTGAAGCTGCGCACAAGGCCCCACTTCTCGCCCCAGTCATCCAGGCAGAACCAGAAGTTCTTCTCAACATCGTTCGCCAGAGAAATCACATAAGACTGCACGACGTAGACGGCCTGATCTCGGTCCTCCTGCGCGCCGTTACTCGTCCAGCCCATCTCGGTGATCCAAAGCGGCTTCGGCTTGCCCTTGCTCTTGATGTACTCCTGGTGCATTCGCAGAATCTTGTCCAGGCGCTGCGAGATCGGTCCGCCGCACATCGAATAGGGATGGATTGAAATAGCATCACAGAAGCCCCATCCGCCGTTCGCGTAGATACCCTTGATGTACTCCAGGTCAGGTCCACTGGTCGCAGCCGCGATTATGGTGCAATTCGGATCAGCCTTCTTGGCGGCCTTGTACGCTTCCTTCAGCATAAGAGTGTAATCGCGCACATTCGGCTCCGGCCAGAAACTGGGGATGTTCGGCTCGTTCCAGACCTCCCAGACGTGGAATGTGTCCTTGTACCGATTCACTATCTGATAAACATACTCGGCGTACCTGGCGCGTTCCTCGGCATTGTCCGGCGGCTTCTTGTACCAGGACGACGAATAGCTCAAGATCGGCATTCCGTTGATTCCCTGTTCTCTATAGAACTGCGCGACCTTGTCGGCAAACGTCCAGTCGAACTTCCCCTTCTCCGGCTCGACGACGCCCCACCATAGTTCCAGCCTGTCCCAGTACATGCCCGCGTCCTTCATGACCTGCGCGGTCTTGGCGGTGTCCGTCCAGAGGTTGGGGTTCTGCCGGTTATGTATAAGCTTCAGCCCGTTCATAGCAAACGGTGACTGATCGTACTTGGCAGCCCGCGCACAACAGGCGATGAGAACAAGCAGGAATGCAAAGATGATTATTCGCAAGTGTATCCTCCGTGGACTAGTCCGCATTATTCATGTACAACATGAATAATGCTCAGAAGGCCGCGGATTATGCGGGACGTGCATAATCCGCGCTAGAGCCAGTATTCTAGTATCTGCGTATCCTTCAGCCGCAGCGCCTTGATGGTTTCTCGCGGCTCGACGGGCAGGTAGCGCATCGAGACAAGGCCTATGAACTCGCTCTCAGCGATTGACACGCCCAACGCTTCCGCTTCGGCCTCCACAAACTGGAAAACCGGAAGCACAAGCGTCTCATCGGGCTGGGTCAGATTCATGGAAACCTGCACCCGTGAGCGCGACTTCAGGTGTACGGCCATGGACTTCACGCCCGTAAGTCCGGCTTCACCAGAGCGTATTTTCCGCACGATAGCCTGCGGAACCTTCATGTCTTCTGTTTCGAGGTCAATGTTATACGCCACCAACGGCCCGCGCGCGCCGATGACCACCGCACCGGCCATGGGATGACAAGTCGTCGGACCCATATCCGGCTGACGATCTCCGTCCAGAGAACCGGCGGCAAGAGCTTCGAATCCGCCACTGCGGATATCGGGGAGCTTCAGCCGATGTAGAGCCAGAGCCGACTTCTCGTACAGGTAGACCGGCACATGGAGCTTGTCTGCAAAGTCCCCTGCAATCTCGCGTGACAGAAGAACGCACTCATCCATGGTAACGCCCCTGATTGGCACAAGCGGAACAACGTCCACTGCGCCGATTCTGGGATGCGCGCCCTTGTGTCTGCGAAGGTCTATGCTCTCCACCGCCACCTTCGCGGAGGCGAAAACCGCACTGCGGATGTCCTGCGGCTCACCGAGGAAGGTGACCACGGTTCGGTGATGATCGGCGTCTGAGGAGTAGTCGGCCACCACGGCAGGTGAACGCATCCGCGCAGCAGACACTATGGCGTCTATGACGGACTGGTTCTTGCCCTCGCTGAAATTGACTGCGGATTGCATGACCTGGCGCATGAGTCTCCCCCATAACAAACGAAAGAGCGGCCACCCTCGTGTGGATGACCGCCCTTATTCTATCACTAAACCGGCAGGCTTTGTCTGGGCCGCATTATCCGCGAACAGCGAATAATGCTTAGAAGGCCCTGGATTGTTCATTACATGAATAATCCAGGTTAGGCCACACCAGGTTCCAGATTCGGTTTTGCGTCCGTAGCGGTATTCTCCTGCTTCTCTTCAGCAGGCGGCTCGGTCGGCGGAGCGGTCTTCTTCCGTTCAGGAGGAGTTTCGCCGCGCATAAGCGCTGAGAACTCGTCCGCCTCAAGAGTCTCACGTTCAAGAAGAACTTGTGCAATCTCTTCCATCTTGTCGCGATTGGCTGAAAGTATTTCCTCGGCGCGGGCATAGCCCTCGTCAATGATCTTCTTGATCTCATCGTCAATCTGTTTGGCAACGTCTTCGCTGTAGTTGCGATCCTCCATGAGATCACGCCCAAGGAACGGGTTGCCGTGTCTGCGGCCCAGCGTCACCAAGCCGAGAACATCGCTCATGCCAAACTCGCACACCATGCTCCGAGCTATCGCGGTGGCTCTGTCCAAATCGCTGTTGGCTCCGGTGGTCACTTCGCCAAAGATCATCTTCTCGGCAGCGCGTCCACCCAGCAGTCCCGCAATGTCATCGAGCAGCTCGCTCTTCGTGGTCAGGTACTTGTCCTGCAACGGAAGCTGCATGGTGTATCCCAGCGCCATACCTCTGGGCAATATGGATACCTTGTGTACCGGATCGGTCAACGGCAGCACATGCGAAACCACAGCATGGCCGATCTCATGATAGGCCACCATCTTCTTCTCTTTATCGCTGATGAGACGGCTTCTGCGCTCCGGCCCCGCGATAACGCGGTCAATGGAGTCCTCAAAATCGGCCATCTGCACTTTCGTCTGCTCGCGCCGTGCGGCCAGGAGAGCAGCCTCGTTCACCAGGTTGGCAAGATCAGCGCCGGAGAAACCCGGTGTTCGACGCGCGAGACTGTCTGTATTGACATCGGGATCCAACGGCTTGCCGCGCACATGTACCTTGAGAATAGCATCTCGCCCCTTCGCGTCAGGGTTGTCCACGGTAATCCGTCTGTCGAAACGCCCCGGTCTGAGCAGCGCAGGATCGAGCACATCCGGTCGGTTTGTGGCTGCGATCAGGATAACGCCTGCGTTCGGGTCAAAGCCGTCCATCTCAACCAGAAGCTGATTCAGGGTCTGCTCGCGCTCGTCGTGTCCACCGCCCAGTCCAGCGCCGCGCTGACGTCCCACTGCGTCAATCTCGTCAATGAAAATCAAGCTCGGGCGATTCGCCTTAGCGGTCTCAAAGAGGTCGCGCACTCTGGATGCGCCGACGCCGACGAACATCTCGACAAAATCGGAGCCGCTGATGTGAAAAAAGGGCACACCCGCCTCGCCCGCCACAGCGCGCGCCAGTAGCGTTTTGCCGCATCCGGGAGGCCCCAGCAGCAGGACGCCCTTGGGTATCTTCGCGCCCAGCGCCTGGAATTTCTTGGGGTTGCGCAGGAATTCCACGACCTCCACAAGCTCAGCCTTGGATTCATCTACGCCGGCAACATCGTCAAACGTGATCTTCGGTACGTTTTCGTTGAATCGTTTCGCACGGCTGCGTCCGAACGACATCGCCTGGTTGCCACCGGCCTGCGCCTGACGGATAATCAGGAAATAGAACAACGCGAGGAACAGAATCATCGGCAGGAACGTGAAGATGATGTTCTGCGCAAAATCTCCCAGCATGGGCTTGTAGTAGTCGAACTTGACCTTGTTCTTCAGCAGCGCGTCCGTGAGTTGCGCGCGTGAGGGATCGGGCGACTGCGGAATGCGCACGTTTATGCGCGGACCCGCCGCGAGTTGGCCCTCAAAATGGTCCTGATAGATCACACCGCTGAGCACCTTGCCCGCGTTGATAGACTGTATCAGTTCGCTGTACTGCGGGGTCTGAGGCGCGCCTTTGCCGGTAAGCGGCGACTTTACAAGGTAAAGCGCCAACGCGAATATCATAACCAGCACAAATGTCTTTAGGAATCTAGCCAAAACTTCCTCCCGTGCCACTCCATATCGGAGGCTGACACATTATACCACACAAGATTTTCGCGGGCAACACCCATCGGATATCACTTTGATTTCGAGAAACTCCTCGGTATTTTCGGTCACTTTTACCTCATCGGATATCGCCAGACCCGCCACCCACAGCGCCTTCTCTTCGTCCACGATCAGCGGTACACGACACCGCGCGGCACGTGGAATCTTGGCATCAGTGAAAATATCCTGAACCTTCTTCGATCCGCCCAGCCCCAACGGTCTCATCCTGTCGCCGGGCTGCCAGTTCCTCACTGTGACTCGCCCTTGAACAGCAGCAAAGTCAAGCACAACCTCGGAGCCTGACCTGGGCCTAATATGATCTACCCTATGCTTGCTCAACTCCGCGACGATCACGACTTCGATCTCCGGGACAGCGGTTTCACCGGGAACAGCAAGCTCGCAGCAGTAACTAATCGGCATTTCAACAGGCAGTCCGCACTGAAGCGCGAGTTCACACCCGGTGCGTTTTGCATAAGTCCCACCTGGAAACCCATACACAAAATCTTTGCCGAAATCCAGCAGCCTTAAGAACTCCTCAACATGCACGTACCCGATATCCGCGATCTCACCACGCAAACGCTTCACAGCCAGGCGAACCACGCGCCTGCGAATGGGCAGCGCACACTCAGCAAGCTTGGCCGCATCCAGCAGCAGCGAGTTATCTTCGCTTGAGGGCATGATTTGCGCAAGAACCGCATCTGCCTCTGAGTTAAGATACGCTGTATCCGCCCGTGCTAGTTCCGCTAATCTCAACAGCCCGGCATCCATATCCGAGTTGAAGTCCTGCCTCAAACTCGGCAGAAGCTCCAGCCGAATGCGGTTTCGGGTATACGCAGGAGTCAGGTTGGTCGAATCCTGCCGTGGTACTAGACCCCTGTCGGCAAGATAAGTTTCCACTTCTTTTCGGCGAACTTCGATAAGAGGTCGGATGATCTTCCCTCGAACCGGAGGCATGCCGCTCAGTCCGTCAATCCCAGCGCCGCGCAGCACGTTGAGCAGAACCGTCTCGCACTGGTCGTCGGCGGTATGTGCAACGGCAATGCGTGATGCGCCGACCGACTCCGCAGTCTTCTCCAGAAACTCGTACCGTGCCATTCGCGCAGCTTCCTCGGGCGATACTCGCAGGGCGGACTGAATAAGAGGCACGTCAACTTTTTCGATTGTCGCAGATAATCCAAGCTCGGATGCAAGCCCGCGTGTGTACTCAGCGTCCGCATCAGACTCCTCACCGCGAAACGAGTGATTGAGATGCGCGACATGAAGGGTGATGCCCAGATCATCGCGCATGGTCCACAGGGCGTGCAGAAGCGCCACCGAGTCCGGCCCACCTGACACGGCGACCAGAACCAGGTCTCCACGATCAATCATGGAGAATCGGCGGGCGGTGGTTAGTATGCGTTCGGTCAGCGAGTTGGCCATAGTAGTCACGCAGGTGTTAGGTGGTTGGTGTTAGGTGTTAGGCCCGGATTGTTGGATGTTGAGAGTTGAGCGTTGGACGTTGGATGTTCGGATTCCCCTTCCCCCACACACCCATACTCCACTACTACCCAGCTATTCCAACAGCAGCTCTATCAGCCTAAAGCCTTCTTCTACTCTCAGTTTGGTCTCTGGAACCGCCCGCTCGTCAAACGGCAGCGTCGTTCCAGCCTGCTCGAACGATGAGTACAGCGCGAACGGCACGGGATCGGATGCGTGCGTCCGTATGGATATCGGCGTCACGTGATCCGGGACGACCAGTATGCGGTGGCGTTCATACTCCTTCAGACCCTCGATCAGAGTACCCAGTACCTTCTTGTCTATGCTCTCGATAGCTTCTATTTTCGCGTCAATATCGCCGTTGTGCCCAGCTTCGTCAGGCGCTTCCACGTGTACCATCACGAAATCGTTGGTCTTCAGGGCTTCCAGCGCATACTGAGCCTTGCCCACGTAGTTGGTATCCAGGTAGCCTGTCACTCCGGGCACGGTCGGCGCCTTCAGGCCTGCCGCGATGCCCATTCCCTTGACCAAATCCACCGCCGCGATCACGGAGCCGGTCAGTCCGGTCTTCGAGAAAAAGCTGGGAACGGTGACCGCGAAGCCCTGGCCCCACAGCCAGATCATGTTCGCAGCCAGATGCCCCTCATCGCGCCGCTTGCGGTTGATCGGATGGTTGTCCAGAATCTCCAGCGAGTCGAACATCAGGTTCTTCAGCGACTGATCGTTGTCGCCCTCGGGCAGGCTCGGTGCAATCGGTCTGCCGGTGATGTTGTGCGGAGGCGTGGTCTTCACATCCGGCGAACCATCGCGCCAGACCATTATGTGCCGATAGCTGATACCGGGATAGAATGCTATCTTGCTAGTGCCAAGCTTCTCACCGACAAACGTGATCAGCTCGCGCGCTTCCTCTGTGGTGACGTGCCCGCCGCTGTAGTCCACCATGGTCTCGCCGTCGGAGCTGACGAGGTTGCACCGGAAGGCCACATCATTCCGGTCAAGCGGAACCCGCATGCTCGCAGCCTCGATGGGCGCGCGGCCCGTATAATACTTGTGCGGATCATACCCCATCAGCGACATGGCAGCCACATCGCTCCCTGGGGCCATCCCCTCTGGGATCGTCTGAACCGCCCCTACCCGCCCGTGTGCCGCCAGCCAGTCCATGTTCGGCTTCTTGGCGACCTGCATAGGCGTCTTGCCGCCCAACTCATCGAGCGGACGATCAGCCATGCCGTCAGGAACAAGCAACACATATTTTACGGGTGATCCCATGGTTATTCCTCACAGACACAGAGACAGAGAAAGAACACCTATTAGGAAACCAGGAATTCAGGAAGAACAGATTCAATCCCGGATTGTTCCTGGTCTCATGGTTTCCTTATAGAAATTCCCTGTTCTCAGAGCTCTCGGCCTACGATCCGCCGATAGCCTTCCCGGTACTTCGCGGCCGTTGCCTGGATGACGTCGTCCGGAAGCTCGGGTGCGGGCGGCTGGTGGTTGAACCCAATGCTGTCCAGCCAGTCGCGGACGTACTGCTTGTCAAAGCTCGGCTGCGCGCCTCCTGGTTTGTACGTGTCCACATCCCAGAAACGCGACGAATCCGGCGTGAGCACCTCGTCAATGATGATGATCTTGCCGTCCACCCGCCCGAACTCGAACTTGGTGTCCGCGATGATGATGCCCTGTGTCGCAGCGTATTCGGATGCCTTGAGGTAAACGCCGAGCGTCTTCTCTTCCAGCGCCTTTGCATCATCCTTGCCGAGGATCTCAGCCATTTTCTCCAGGCTGATAGTCTCGTCATGCTCGCCAAGCTCCGCCTTAGTGGACGGCGTGAAGATCGGCCTCGGCAGCTTGTCCGATTCCTTCAGGTTGGAGGGAAGCTCGATGCCGTTCAGATTCACAGTTCCGTTCGACGCGCCTGGAAGTAGCTTCTGATATTCTTTCCATGCTGAACCGGAGATGTAGCCGCGAACGATGCACTCCACGCTGAACGGTTCGGTCCTGCGCACGATCATCGTGCGTCCGTCCAGAGTTTCGCGCAGGCCCGCAGCATCCGGCACACCGAGCGACGCAAGCTTCGCGATGATCTCATCGGTGTCGGCAGTGATCAGGTGGTTCTCGACCACGTCCTTCGTGAGGTCGAACCAGAAGAGCGAGATCTGAGTGAGCACGCGACCCTTGTCCGGTATACCGTTCGGCATGATAACGTCAAACGCGGACAGCCGGTCGGTCGCGACGATCATCAGCTCATCGCCGAGATCGTAAACGTCGCGCACCTTGCCCGACCGAAACTTCTTCAAACCTTTGATATCAGTTGCCGTTATAACCACTCTGGTTCTCCTTGTCACATCCAGCCCGAGTTGCAGGCATAGTTACGATCACACTGGGATGTCATCATCAGACAAGTTATCGGATCTGTCTGGAAAAAGCAATAGCAAGGTCTTCTCCGAGATCTTGGCCTCCAATTGAGCTATCATATCATGCATACTCACGTCCGATTCGGACTCCAGCCCTAGGCTGGCAGCAACACCGGCACTATCCGTACTCAACCGGGTAGACAAGTCCAGACAAAGATTCCCACCGCCAGCGTCAAAGCCATATGAATGAAAATGCATCGAATCTCCAACGCGTGCGTCTCCGATATGTCCAAATGAGAACATGCGCCTCATGTATGCCAATAGGGGATTCTGTATGACGATTACGAGGCGCTTACCCAAATGCTCAAACGTCGCCACCTTATGATGTAGCTGAACCAGTGTAGTCTTGGCAGTCATCTTCCAGTTCATTCCGAAAGGGCGAACCGATGCCGAATCTGCCGCAAAGACCGACAGCCCCTGTGATTCCAGGAACCTCTGGCGTTCCGGCCACACCGTACCTGTTGTGTCCAGCGTCTGAAGCTCGATGCCCAGGAAATCCTTTACCTTACCGTTCTTCACGGAAACCAGGAAGTAATCAACGCTCCCGCCGGGTATAGCCACCTCAGACACCACATGAAACTGGTTCCCCGGTTCATGAAGCGTCAGCAGATGCAGACAATCGGTGAATATCTGGTTTCTCTCCAGTAATCGATATGGACAGATGATGATCGAGGTTCGCTCTGCGCCGTAGCACACCGAACAGGTGCCGATCGAAACCTCCGGCTCACTCTTACGTATCTTGAGGCACTTTCTGCTCAGATACTTGCAGTGCTGGCACTCCGCGATACTCGACCAGTCAATCCCTTCACCGAGTTGCGTGTTCACTGTGAATAGTTCTGACACTCGTGTATTCATAGTAGAAGGGTGCATCGCTCCTTGGCTATCTGGATATAGGCCTGTGAAATATCTATGCCCACGGACTTGCGAGACAGTGAGTGAGCAACCTGCATCGTCGTACCAGTGCCGCAGAACGGGTCAAGCACTACTCCGTCTAGCGGACATGTTGCCAGAATCGGTATCTTGCATAGATCCTCCGGGTAAGGCGCGAAATGCGCTGCTCTGCCCTGCGTATCCTCCGGGATGATCTCCCATACATCCGACGGTTTGCTCCCATTTGGATGGTACTTCAGGAAGTAGAAGCCCTTCTGCTGCAACTCCTTGGCTCGACCAGAAACGCTCCCCGAATCCGAGTGAGTAGTCCTCTGCTCTCCACGAATGATCATCCGAAAATCTGGAGTTTCCCCCCGGGACATGTCCATGAGCACCTTATCAAGCGCCGCAATTGCTGCTACCTTCTCCGACTCCGAGAGTTCCGTGGACAGCTCGATCTGACGCTTGTACCTGATGCCGCTCACACCGGTTGCCGAGACCACCGCGCCATTGACCACCTTGGACGAGCGAGGTGTGGATCGAATGGCGTCTGCATCGTAATAGTACGACGAGGAGTCCTTAACAAAGTGGAACACCTGCTCGTGGATGTTGCGGAGCTTATCCTTCGAGTTGTCAGGACCGCCTTTGACCTTGTTCCAGATGACCTCGTTCCGCAGAATCCATCCCTGGTCGTCTATCATCGCGAGCGCAACCCGCCATGGTATTCCGAGCAAACGCTTGTTCTGATATGAATCACCGATGTTCAGCCAGAATGACCCTGTCGGTTTCAGCACACGCCTCAACTCACCGAAGATGGAAAGCAGGTCTCGGATGTACTCTCGATAGCTCGACTCCTGACCTATGCCGCCTCCATCGTACTCGCGATGGCCCCAGTAGGGCGGGCTTGTCATCGCGCAGTCAATGGAGGAACTCGGCAGCTGCTGGAGGATTGAGTACGAATCACCGCACAAAAACAGCGGCTTGATCGCTGGCGACTGCACATACCGACAGAATTCCCATCCTGCCGATCCTGAGACAGGCGTATCGCCCGCAGAAGCGGACGACAGCCATTCAGCCTGACGGTTGTCCGGAAGATTCAGCGCCATTCTACAGTCACTCCACTGACTTCATCATCAATAACCCAGTAGTTTGAGAAGCGCACCCATGTCCGCCGGGAGCGTGTCCGGGGTTTTCGCCATTTTGATCGCGCGGTCGGGGTCCTTCAGACCGTGGCCCGTGAGCACGCAGGTGATGACCGCAGGCTCCGTGAAGTAGCCCTGCGCCGCCTTCTTGCGCACACCGGCGACCGACGCCGCCGAGGCAGGCTCGCAGAACACGCCTTCCAGCCCCGCCAGCATGTTGTACGCTTCCAGAATCTCGTCGTCCGTCACCATGTCTATCAGCCCGCCGGACTCATCACGCGCCGCCTCCGCCTGCTTCCAACTCGCAGGGTTGCCGATGCGGATGGCCGTCGCGATGGTCTCCGGGTTCTCCACCGGATGCCCGAGGACAATCGGAGCAGACCCCGATGCCTGGAAACCGATCATCTTCGGCAGTCGGTCAATCTTGCCGTGCGCCTGATACTCCTTGTAGCCCTTCCAGTACGCCGTGATATTGCCTGCGTTGCCGACCGGTATCGCGTGGAAATCGGGTGCCTGGCCGAGCGCGTCGCATATCTCAAACGCGCCGGACTTCTGGCCCTCGATGCGGTACGGGTTCAGCGAGTTCACCAGCGTGATCGGGTACTTGTTCGTCATCTCGACGACCATGTTCAGCGCGTCGTCGAAGTTGCCCTCAATCTGGATGACCCGTGCGCCGTGGATCATGGCCTGCGAAAGCTTGCCGAGTGCGATGTTCCCCTTTGGAATCAGGACGATGCACTTGATGCCCGCGCGGGCCGAATATGCCGCCGCCGCCGCCGAAGTGTTGCCGGTCGAGGCGCACATGACCGCCTGCGAACCCTCTTCCACTGCCTTCGAGATCGCCATCGTCATGCCGCGGTCTTTGAACGAACCGGTCGGGTTCATGCCGTCGTATTTCAGGTAGATCGTCAGCTTCGGGTCTATCGCCGCAGCCAGGCGCTCCGCCTTGATAAGCGGCGTGCTGCCCTCAAGAAGCGAGATGACCGGCGTCTTATCCGTCACCGGCATGTACTGTCTGTATCGTTCGATTACACCAATTCTTGCCTGGGAATCAGTCGTTGCAAAAGACATTTCATTACCCCCACTATCGTGCGGAATGGTTCATGATTCATGGTTCACGGGACGCGAACACCCAACTCTCAACGCTCAACTCCCAACGTCCAAGGACAGACCGTCCCCGTTTGTTCGATGTTGGATGTTGGGCGTTCGATGTTCGAAGTTCGAAGTTCGTTTCCGATCCGCCATTAGCCATCAACCATCAGCCATTCCCTTGTCACTCATCACTCTTCGACGCGTATCCACGTACAAACTTCTGAGACGACCGGCAGTTTCGCAATCTGCTCGATCGCCCGGCGGAAGTTCGCCTCTGCGACCTTGTGCATCACCATCACGATCTCCGCCTGGTCCGCCACCTGGTCCTTCTGAATCACGGATGCCACGCTCACCTGATGCTCGCCGAACACCCCGCCGATCTTCGCAAGAACCCCCGGCTGGTCATTAACTCGCATTCGCATGTAATATTTCGTCACAACCTCGTCCATGCTTTGCACCGCGCACGGCCCAAAGTTCAGTTGAGGCACGCGCCCAACCGATCCGCAGTTGATGTTCCGCGCGATATCCATGATGTCACCCGTCACCGCGCTTCCGGTCGGCAGAGAACCCGCGCCGCGCCCGTAGAACATCACGTCGCCCACGCAATCTCCGCGCACAAACACCGCATTGAACACGTCGTTGACGGTCGCGAGCGGATGGGTCATCGGAATCAGCGTCGGGTGAACGCGAATCTGCACCTTGTCGCCGTTTCGCTTGGCGATGCCCAGCAGCTTGATCACGCAACCCAGTTCACGCGCGTTCTCCATGTCCGCGCGGGCCAGCTTCGTGATCCCCTCGGCGTACACATCGTCAACATTCACGCTGCCGGTGAAGACTATGCTCGCCAGTATCGCCAGCTTGTACTTCGCGTCATAGCCTTCGATATCGCTGGTCGGATCGGCCTCGGCATATCCCGCCTTCTGAGCCTCCGCAAGCACCTCGCCGAAGTCGCTGCCCTCGTTCGCCATCTTCGTGAGGATGTAGTTCGTGGTGCCGTTGACGATGCCCATGATCTCCTGGACATTGTTCGCCGCCAGACTGGTCTTCAGCGCCGCGATGATGGGAATCCCGCCGCAGACGCTCCCCTCGAAGTAGAAGTCCACGCCGTTCTTCGCCGCCGCCTCGAATATCTCCGTGCCGTGCTTGGCGATCAGTTCCTTGTTCGCGGTGACCACGTGCTTGCCGTTCGCCATCGCCTGCAGGATGAACTTCTTGGCAGGGTTCACTCCGCCGATAAGCTCGACGACGATGTCTATCTCAGGGTTGTTCAATACTTCGGTTACGTCGGTGGTCAGTATGTTAGGGGGGACGGTGACGGGACGGGGTGTGGTGATATCCAGGTCGGCGATCTTCAGCAGCTCGACCTTCGAGCCGACCTTCTGCGCGATCTCGGCTGCGTTGTCCAGCAGTACCTTCGCCGTCCCCCAGCCGATATTCCCGAATCCGATAATCCCAACCCCAACCCGTGATTTCATCTAGTTACTCCCCGCTCTTACCCAACTCGTACTCTTACTCTCTCCGATGGTTTCATGATAAGTGATGAGTGATAGGCGGGGTGACAGGACGTCCCGGTCACTCCGCAATCCGCACTCTACACTGGAGTGGCTCCCCATTCCGCACTCCGAAATCCGCATTCCGCACTGGAGTGGCGCTCACTCTCACCGATGGTGATAATGGTCGAATAGTCTTATGGTCAGATGGTCGTTCCGCCCTCCGCATTCTCAGATCGGCGTCAATCCGCGTTCATCGGCGGTTGCTTTCCATCTGGGATTCCGCATTCCGCACTCCGCATTCCGAAATCCGCACTGAGGAGTACGAGTAAGACCTACGAATTAACCTGACTGTGAAACGTCCACCACCGCGAGGATATCCCCTGCCTGGACCAGCTTGCCGTTCTCAATCGGCATGCTCACTACCCGTCCGCCGACCTCTGCCGGCACCTCGCTGAACACCTTCATCGCCTCAATCAGCCCAATCGTCTGGCCCTCTTCGATCTCATCGCCCTCTTCGACAAACGAAGGCGAGTCCGGCGACGGCTTGCGGTAGAACACCCCGATCATCGGCGACTTGATCTCGACCAGGTCACCGGATACCACGACCTCTTCCTCCGCCTCGTCTTCCGCTTCGAGTTCCTCCGCGTCAACGGACGAACCCTCCACCTGGACGTGCTGGGGCGCGGATACGTGGACGGTCTGCTGTGCCGATTCGGCCTTAATAGTTACGCTGAACCCCTCTTCTTCAACCTCAAGCTCGGTCAGCTTGTTCTCTTCCACAAGGGCGATCAGCTTCTTGATTTTCTCATAGTCAACGGACATGGCGTTTGGTCCCCGGTTGTCAGTGATCAGTTACCAGTAATCAGTCATCAGTGAACGGGCGGCGGCAAGGCGCGCCCACGCACGCGTCATTGTACCATCGGGGATGAAGGGTGTCAATTGGAAAACCGCCGATCATACACGGGATCATCTATAAGGAAACCAGGAATGCAGGAGGATGAATGTCCGTGGCATCCGTGCCCAGGTCATCGGCACTTCTCCCTAAATGGACTAGCGGGCTAAGCGAAAGCCAATGCTGTCATTATACTCACTGTACCTGCGGGCGCAACGATCCGTGCATGTCGGAAAGCCGGCAACATCTCCTGCACTACCACCGCGCATAGCACGATAATCCCCCATTTTGCCCGGCACTGACGGTCCGACAGGATTCTTCTCCGGTGCCTTCTTGTAATAGTCCCTATCGAACCAGTCCGCGCACCACTCCCATACGTTGCCTGTCATGTCCATGCAACCGTACGGACTCGCCCCTGCGGGATAGCTTCCAACCGGGTGTACTCTCTTCCCATTGCCTGCACACTTTGAGTCATCTCGTTGGCTGCCCCAGGGCCATTCTCGACCATCCGTTCCTCTCGCGGCCTTCTCCCACTGCGCTTCGGTCGGCAGATGAGCGCCGGCCCACTGTGCGTAAGCATCCGCATCTTCCCAACTCACGTTAGCTATCGGATAGTCGGTCCGCAAGCGCCATGTCGCGGTTGTCGCCGGCATCTCCCTGTTTGTCTCCTTGCAGAACTTCCGGTACTGCGCGACTGTCACCTCAAATTTGTACATCCAGAAGCCGTCCAGATAGACTGTGCGCTCGGAAGTATCGCCGCTCCATCCATGTTTCGAACCCATAATGAATTCCCCAGCAGGCACCCATACCATTTCCGCGCCATCCTTCGGGTTGATCGAGACCCGAATACCCGAGTGACCATTGTCTTGCTGCCTGAGAAACCGAAACGCGAACAGCCCAGCAGCAAACAGGACAACCAGCCCCGCGACGATCATGGTAGTGCGTTTCATGATTTCACCCTTCACAGAAGTTCAACGGGACTTCATATAGACCGAGTCGGCCTTTCACCGGGAACGGCTCGATGCAGCGTATGTCCGTCAGCACCCAGGAGATGTAGGTCGGATCCCATGAGCAGCACGCGGCGGCCTCGTCGTCCTTCGTCATGCGCCGAACGTCCGCCAGCCTGACGATGCACAGCGCGCACCCGGCGGGCGCGATCTTCGGGGATGCTGACGAGACTATCAGCAAATCGCCCCTGTAGTGCGTGGTCAACGTGCGAATCTCGATAGTTTTTTCACCTGCCGCGATCTTATTCGTCGCCATCTGCCTGACCGACAGCGCCTTCATCCGCCCGTTGTTTTCGGTTTCGAACATGGATAGCTGCATGATGCGCACAGGACAGCATGGAACCCTATCTGTTATCTATAACAAGATGACCCCCTACCTGATCGGACATTGACCACCGATACCCCTCATGCTATAATCAGTCAGTATAGTCCGACATCCCTCCGCGCATCGGGACACTGGTCGTATTATTCACAAGAACGTGAATAATACTCAGGAGGCCGTGGATTATGCGGGACATACATAATCCACGCTGGGGCGCATTGTTCATAAAGTGTCAAGTCTCACCACGTTGTGAACAGAGTGTTCCGCAGGTGAGCAGGCTCTTTGATAAATAGTTCAGGGCATTTCTTGTGCCATTCGCAGACAGCCTGATAGGGCGTCTTACGACCGATGGCACGATTTGGTCTCCTTA
>JANYKG010000114.1 GCA_025358205.1 Armatimonadota bacterium | reverse complement strand
CTGCTTTACCAACAGACGAAGCGTGAACAGGATGGTCTATGCCCTTCTCGCATATCAGAACCGAAAGTGGGATGCCCAGCACCAGTCGTGAAAAGTACACACAAACCTTGACGCTACCGGACTCGTTAACGAACCACCGAGGCACAGAGGACACAGAGAAAGACAGGGATCTGAACTGGATGGTCAGGATGTGTAGGATACTCGATCATACAGATGCGGAACCTGCGGCGACTCCGTAATAATGGTATTGCCAAGTCGGACAAAGACCAACAACACGGGCGCAAGTTGACGAAAACGCGAGTCCGTACTAAGCTGTAGTGAGGATGGCTGGGATTTGGCCAATCCGACAAGGAGAAAACATGGGTGCCGGACGGATTGAGAAGATCGAAGTTTTTCCTCTGAACCTGCCGTTTCTGACGGAGTTCAAGATATCGCGCGGGTCGGTGGGCGGACCCAAGGCCGGGGCGCCGCACGTGTATCTGCGCATCACCACGGATACCGGCGTCGTCGGCTGGGGTGAGGCACGCCCGAGCCACCGCTGGAGCTATGAGACCGTGGAATCCGTGGTCAGCACGATCAGAAACTACCTGGCTCCGGCGTTGATCGGCACGGTCGCGGACGACTTCAAAGCCGTGCGCGAGATCATGGAGAGAGAGATCGCGCCGGGGATAACGGTCGGCCAGCCAGTCGCGAAGTCCGGGGTGGACATGGCGCTGAACGACCTGGCGGCGAAGGCGAGCGGCCTGTCACTCAGCCAACACCTGGGCGCGGATGTGGCCAAGGACGTACCCATCAGCTACCTCGTCAGCGTGGACTCGCCTGCGAAGGCTGAGGAGGTCACCCAGACCGCTCTGGACGCCGGGTACACCGGCTTCAAGGTGAAGATCGGGATGGACCCATCGCTCGATCTGGAACTCCTCCAAGCCGTGAAATCTGTCTCCCGTGATACGTTCCTCTGGGCGGACGCGAATCAGGCCTACGGAGTGGATACCGCTGTGGAGCGCAGCCGCGAAATGGCGAAGATCGGCGTCCAAGTGCTGGAGCAGCCTGTGCCCGCCAACGATTTCCTAGGCTTACAGGAGCTTGTGTCCAAGTCCGCCGTCCCTATCGCGGTTGACGAGAGCGTGTTCTGTCTGGGCGATCTGGATCAGCTCATCAGGCTGAAGGCGCTGAACATGCTCGTGGTCAAAGTCTCCAAGATGGCGGGGCTGACGGGTGCGCGGGAGTGCATGGAACGCGCTCTGAATGCGGGCATCGGGCTTCTGGGCAGCGGCCTCACCGAGACCCGACTGGGCCTTGCCGCAAGTGCGCATCTCTACGGGGCGCTCGGCGTGAAATACCCAGTTGACCTGAACGGCCCGCAGTTTCTGGCGGACGATCCGGTTGAGTCCGGCGTCAGCATCGAGCGGGCGGTGGTGCGGCTGTCGAGTTCGCCGGGCATAGGCGTAGGCATTGACGAGGAGAAACTGTCGAGATATGCGTGTGAAGTCTAGCCAACCCGCAAACCGAAAATTCTCTCAGGTGATGCTGCTGATCGCGGCGTTGATTGTCACGGCGGGCATCCTCGCCAAGGGGTATTCCGCGCTGAAGCCGTACCTTGACGCGCCGACTCGGAACCTCCACATTGACAGGGAACACCGGGACATAGACTGGGGCTGGCTGAACGGAGGGCTGAGTCAGATACACAGTTTTCGGGACACCGGACGCTGGTGGACGAACACGTGGTGCGGGCAGGTGCCGTTCTGGAGACCGCTGACATCGTATGTGTTCTGGGCGATGTACCTGCTGTGGCCGCCGGAGTACATGCTGCCGAGACAAATCGTGCTGGTGGGCCTGCATTTCGTGTTCACGGGGTTGGCCGCGCTACTCCTGTGGCGATTGACGCGCCGTCCGTGGCTGGTAATGATGTCGCTCTACCTGTTCGCCGGACTGAGGCCTGTTCCACCGGTCGGCCCGCAAGCCTACGTGCTGCCGGTGAACGATGCACTCCTCGACCCAAAGAACATCCCTGACCCGCTGGTGGGGATATTCATGCTCCTCGCGCTCTTGGCCCTGGTGAATCGCAGGTGGCTGCTGTCGCTGGCGCTCGCGGTGGTGAGCATCGGGTTCAAGGAGACAGGATTCATGACCTGGCCCATGGCCGCGATAGTCACGGCGTGGATGAACCGCGAACGATTGTTGGCGACTGGCGGATTCGGGTTCGCCGTCGAACGGATAAGGAAGAACGCGGTCCCCATTGCGCTCTGGCTGGCTGCGGCGATGGTTATGCTGCTGATTCACTACCTTACGGTGGGAGTCGGGTATCGGCAGGGGACAAACACCTACTGGATATGGCGGGTGATGGTCTTCGTCGGGTGGCCGACGCTCCCCAACCTGTTTTTGTTTGACCGAACGGCGGGTATCATGTCGTGCCTGGTCTTCGCGTCATGGTTGGTCACCCGGCGCAAGGGATTGATCATAATGCTGGCCGGGGTGATAGTCGCGTTCGCCCTCACGGTTGTGTTCGACACCAGGTATATGGAGACAACCTGGGAAATTTCGGTTACGAGAATATTTGCCGAGGGTCACAGCATTGACCAGGGCGCACTGTGCCTGCTCTGGCTGGCGGTGGTGTGGGCGGCGCGGCGCGATTGGCGGTATGTGGCGTTGGGCGTAACGCTCTCGGTAATCGCCGCGGCTCCCTCGTGGATGGCGGCGCAGGCATGGGCGCATGTCAGATACCCATCGTCGCCGTTCATGGAGATGGCGGTGGCGGCGGTCCTCATCCAGAACGCGAAAATGATTCACGGGTACCTTGCGGAACTGAGGTGCAAGTATGCGCGTGCCTGATGAATGGGCAGCCGCGTTCAGAGCCATACAGGAATCACCTGGTCTCACGGTCGTGGTCGGCGATTGCGACGCAGGGAAAACCACGTTCTGCGTTCTGCTCGCGAACAGCGCGTTTGAGGCCGGACTCCGCACCGCGATTGTGGACGGCGACATGGGCCAGTCCGAGATTGTTCCGCCGACTACCATAGGCCTGGGCGTGCTGGAGTCGCCAATCCAAGCCATGAGCGAGCTTCCGCACAAGGCGCTCCACTTCGTAGGCTCCACGTCACCGGCGGGACACACGCTGTCCACCGCGACCGGCGACAAGCTGATGGCGGATATTGCGCTTCAGAAATATGGATGCCAGCTAGTCATAGTGGATACCACGGGTCTGGTCAGCGGCGTGCTCGGCAGTCGGCTGAAACAGCAGAAGATCGAGCTGCTGAGACCGCGCCACATAGTTGCCATACAGCGTCGCGGTGAGACCGAGCGCTGGCTGAAGTTTTTCGATACCTGGGACGGCTGCACCATCCACAGGCTGGCTCCCTCGCCCGGTGCGCGTGCAAAGCCGCCTGCGCTCCGCAAGCAGCGAAGAGCGTTGAAGTTTCAGGAGTACTTCAGGGACGGCACGGTACACGATATACGTCTCGATCAGATCGCAACCGCCGGTACATGGCTTAACACAGGTACACCGATGGAACCTAAGTTCCTCAAGTTCGCCGAGAAGGCCACCGGTGCGAAAGCGTTGCATGGTGAACGCACGGAGAGCGGGGCGCTCATAGTCATCGGAGGCTCGCCTGGGCAGACCGTGCGAGGAATCGCCGAGCTTCAGGAGATATTCAAAACCAGGGATGTCTCCATCATACCGGCTTCCAGATATGCCGGACTGGTTGTAGGCCTGACGGATAGCAGACTCCAGTTGCTCGCACTTGGTATAATACGCGAAGTGGACTTCAGAACCGGGGACGTCTTGGTGTATACGCCATTGCGATCGGTTGCGCCGGTGAAGTCCATCAAGTTCGGCTCAATCAGACTGCGCCCGGATGGGTCCGAGATCGCCCACCTGCGCCCCGGAGATGTATAGTGAGAATCCATTTCGTACGCCACGGCGAGACCGACTTCAACGCGGCCTCCATATACCAGGGTCACACGGACACCCACCTCAGCGCGCTGGGCAGATCGCAGGCGGCGGCTGTCGGCGAGAGGTTCCACGATATGCAGGTGGATGTGGTCTATAGCAGCGACCTTGCACGCGCCTTCGAGACCGGATGCGCCATAGCGGATCATCATGGCCTGGAGATACATAGGGTCAGCGATCTCAGGGAATGCTCTTTCGGCGAATGGGAAGGTCTCTCGGTGACGGAGATCGGGGAACAGTATCCCGAGCTTTATCGTAACTATATCAGGGACTCGTTCAACTATCGCGCGCCCGGCGGCGAACGGCTGGAAGAGATGCAGAATCGAGTGGTACGAGCGGTGAACGAGATATCACAGCGCCATCCTGACGATGATGTGGTGGTGGCCACGCACGGCGGTCCGATACGCGTGTTCATCTGTTGGGCGCTGGGCGCTCCGCTGGAAGACTTCCGCAGGATAAGGCTGGATAACTGCGGCATTTCGACATTCACGCTTGGCGCGGACGGCGGATGGACGCTGGAATCCATGAACGACGTATGCCATCTTGGCGCGCATGAAACAGAGGAGTCGCCGGAGTACATGTCATCCGATGCTTAAGCACAACCGCAAAAGGCATATGAGTTTGCGCGATAGACTTGAACCATTGCCGCGATGGACAAGAGTTCTTGTGCTGCTGTCCATCGTAGCAATCGTGGTGGCCGGCATATTCGTGGGTACGTCAAACCTGCGCATCTATCGCGCGAACATGAAGGAACTCAAGGCAGAGTTTCTTCCATGGGGAGAGGTAACGGCAGACGAACGGATACTGGTGGTGGCGCCCCACTGCGACGATGAAGCGCTGGCATGCGGGGCGGTCATCCACGATGCTGTGAAGGTCGGTGCTCGGGTTCACGTTCTTCTGGTGACCAACGGCGACGGCTACGGCGAGATGGTTCGCAGACTGGAGCGCGCGGGTCCGAAAACCTACATCAGGTTCGGCAAGAAACGCCAGCAGGAGACGCTGGACGCTATGCGACTGCTTGGGCTGACGGATCAGGATGTCACCTTCCTGGGGTATCCGGACAGAGGCATTTCCGCAATGTGGCTGAGTAACTGGACGCCGGACAACCTCTACACGTCCAGATACACCAAGTGCGACACCTCACCATATGCCAATTCGTTTAGAAAAGACGCACCCTACTGCGGTAGAGCGCTGCTGGCTGACCTGGAATCCGTCATACTGTCGTTCAGGCCCACCAGCATCTACTATCCGCATCCATCAGACCAGCATTCCGACCACTGGGGTGTGCAGTGCTTTGTTCAGCAGTCAATTCATGAACTGCGGCTGCGACCTGAGGTTCGCGAAGGCATGTACGTAGTCCACAGAGGCGACTGGCCGGTGCCGCAGGGTCTACACCCAACCATGCGTCTTGCTCCGCCGGCGTGCCTCACTAAATTGGGCATGGAGTGGTTTGGCTATCCGTTGACCAAAGAGGACGTAGCGCTGAAACTGAGGGCGATTCGGTGCTACAAGACACAGCTTCCTTACATGGGCGAGTATATGTACAGCTTCGACCGCAAGAACGAGTTATTCTCCACCTACGTCCCCGTTGAGATACCGTTTATCCGAGCTGCGCAAAACTCTGATACCGAGGCTGTGTGGGAGAGCGTGACCCCGGCAATGCTCGATCCGGTGGGCGATAGCGTCAAAGTGGGTTTCATGAGCAGGGGCGGGGATATCCGCGCTGTGAAATGCTACTGTGACGAACAGAACGTGCATGTGCGCGTGGAGCTGGCGAATCTGCACTCAAAGCGCCTCGACTACGGTGTATCGGTCTTCGGGCTGCCGGATGCCACAGCCACACGAATCGCTGTTTCACTCGACTCCAAGGGTAAGCTGACGGGCGTCGGGACTGCTGTTCTAAGCGGGAATACCTTCGACGTGACCGTGCCGCTAGATGAACTAGGCAAGTGGGATGCACTGATGGTGTGCGCGGATTCGTCAATCGAGGGTCGCAAGATAGATAGAACCGCCTGGCGGATACTGCTGCCGACTGGAATCGAAGCTATCCGTAAGCCGAATCCTCCTCCGGCGCTGGATCGTCCGATACTCCGCACGCCACTTGCCCCTGTTCGCAAACCCCTCTGAAGTTGCACCACAGGCACTTCTTGAGGTCGTCCGTAGTGCCGAAATCATCCATCACCGCGATGTCGCGCGCGGGGTTCCGCAGACACTCCACCATGTCGCTGAACGTTCGCATGATGTATGAGCGAAGGTCGTCAAGAGAAGTATCGTCCACCACAAACTCGCGGCACTCGATCTCCGGCTGCAGGTGTACCACGCAGGCCTTCACATTCGGCAGCGGCACCGACCACTTGTCCGAGGTGTACAGCGCATAGCAGGTGAGCTGGCGTTCCTGCTCGCCGCTCGGCTTACCGGTCTTCCAGTCATACACCACCAACTGCTTGCCGTCCTTGTGTGCGAAGTCGAACTTCACATACATCAGCAGGCCGTCCAGCCGGAACGCGGCATACTTCTCAACCGGCAGCCAGAGTTCCGTGGAGGTATTCGCGATGCGGCGGAACACGTCCGAATCCATGAAGTTCTCGACACTGGAGTAGGTCTTCTGCTTGATGAGGCTGATGCGCTCGTCGTTGACCGGGAGCTTGTAGTAGTGGTTGAACAGGCTTGGGTGCTCGTCGTCCGCGAACTTGCGCCACTCCTGAGACTGGGAACACCGCCAGCCGCCGCTGAGCAGCCGTTTCGCCTCAGCCAGTGCGCCCTCTTTGCTAACGTCCTCGCCGTTTCGCACCTGTTCAAGAGTCTCCTGAATCACCTGGTGGACTACTTCGCCCACCCACATGTCCAGTCCCTTCAGGCGCTTCATCTCCGCAGTCAGCCGCGCTTCTTCGGGCGCGTCGTAGTCCCTGCCCGCTTTGGCCAGGTAGTAGGTGTAGTAGAACGACCTGGGGCAGCTTTGGAACAACCGCGCTTTGGTTAGGGACCAACTGATCTCTTTGTCTTTGCCTGCCACGGCGCCTCCGTTTAGCTTGCCTAATGCCGGTCCGGGCGTGTCTGCCCGCTCACTCACTTCTTCCGTGCGCATCGGCCTGATTCCTTCACAGTCTATCTGGGAAAGAGGAAAGAGGACATGTCGCATTGAAGACCCTTAGCAGCCGCCGGATAAAATCGTCTTGTGATCTCGCTTGCTCTTTTGGCGTCATGCGTTGTCGAGGCGCTTGTCCGTATCTGATCGTGATATGGCCTGCGCATCTCTTCTCCGCATTATTCACGTGCAGCGTGAATAATGCTCAGAAAGCCTTGGATTATTCGTGAATAATCCAAGCGGACCTGACACCAAAATGGCTGCGCGATTGTCTCAATGGACTTTATCCGAAGGCTGTTAGCGTGGATTATGCATGTCCCGTATAATCCACGGCCTTCTGAGAATTATTCATGCTGTTCATGAATAATGTGGGTTGGTGGAAAGAGGCGCCAGTGAAACCGAACGGTATGTGGAGCAGAGTCCTGAATGTAGCGTGGAAAGAGCTTATCCAGCTTCGGCGCGATCGCCGGATGGTGCCGCTCATCCTCATGGCCCCGGTGCTTCAGTTGGTCGTATACGGATACGCCATAAGCACCACGGTTTCGCACATCACCACTGCGGTATATGACGCGGACAGGTCGCCGGCCAGCCGAGCGCTGGTGATCTCGCTTGAAGCTTCCGGGTACTTCGATGTGAACTACTACGTGAAGGACATCCACCAGATAGACACGCTGGTTGACCGCGGATCGGCAACCATGGCGCTTATCATACCTCCCGATTTCAGCAAAAAGCTCGCACGGCAGCAGCCCGCGACGGTTCAGGCCGTGGTGGACGGGACCGACCCGAATACCGCCACCACCGCTCTCGGCTACCTGCAGGCCATTGTCAGAGGGTATTCGCACAATGTACTCGTCGAGCGCTTTGGCAAGCTTCCAAGCGGCGGGGTAGATCCCCGTGTTCGAGTGTGGTACAACCCAACGCTTGAGAGCCGGAACTTCATGGTTCCGGGGATCATAGCCATCGTTATGCTTCAGATAACCATGAACCTGACGGCGCTGGCCGTGGTAAGAGAGCGCGAGCAGGGGACTATTGAGCAGCTCATCGTCACGCCCACGCGCAGTTGGGAGCTTCTGGTGGGCAAGGCGATTCCGTATGTGGTCATAAGCCTGCTGGACATCTTGCTGGTGTTGGCGGTAGGGACTCAGGTGTTCGGCGTGCCGGTTCAGGGCAGCGTGCTCCTGCTCCTGGCGCTCACCCTGCTGTTCCTGCTGACGGCGCTGGGTCTGGGGTTGCTGATATCCACTGTATCGCGCAACCAGCAGCAGGCCAGCATGGCGATTCCGTTTGTGATCTTCCCAAATATTCTGCTGTCCGGATTCTTCTTCCCGATAGAGAACATGCCTCGCTTCGTGCAGGTTGTCACCTACTTCATACCGATGCGGTACTACCTGACAATCGTCCG
>JANYKG010000113.1 GCA_025358205.1 Armatimonadota bacterium | reverse complement strand
TTCGACTATGTCACGGCGCTGTTTCTCGGAGGTTGTTTTTTGTCATGTTTAGCCTATCAATCAGTGTTTATTCTATTGTCGGGTGACCGGGACGTCCTGTCACACGAGTGACCGGGACGTGCTGTCATGTGTCCGATCACTCATCACTTATCACGCCCCCTTGTTTTGGCGATCTTAGTTTGCTATAATGGCGCTGGCCCGCATTATTCACGAGAAACGTGAATAATGCTCTGAAGGCCGCGGACTATGCGGGGCATGCATAATCTGCGCCAGGAGGGGTGCGGCATGAACGATCTTACCGAAAGACAGCTCGAGGTTCTGGAGATTATCCGCAAGCATATTCAGAAAGACGGCCAGGCGCCCACCGTGCGCGAGGTCGCCAAGGGACTCGGCGTCAGTTCCACATGCACAGCGCACAAGCATCTCGCCGCGCTCGAGAAGAAGGGCCTCATCTCAAAGACCAAGTATGGATACCGCTCCATCGAGATTCCAGGCGAGTTCACCCCCCAGAAGGTTCAGTTCTCCAACGTCCCATTGGTCGGCCGGGTTGCCGCCGGACTGCCGCTTCTCGCCGCCGAAAACCTGGACGGTTACATTTCTGTACCCGCCGAAATGGCGCAGGGTGACCGCCTGTTCGCGCTCAAGGTTCGCGGCGATAGCATGAAGGATGTCGGCATCATGGACGGTGATACCATCATCGCCCGGCAGCAGGAAACCGCTCAGAACGGTGACATAGTTGTCGCCATGATCGAAGACGAAGCGACCGTGAAGCGGTTTTTCCGCGAGGCCAGAACCATCCGCCTCATGCCCGAGAATCCCGATTTCGCGCCCATTGAAACGCCTGATGTCCAGGTCCTCGGCAAAGTCGCCCTCTCAATCCGCCGGTTCTAAATTCCCCTATAGACGGATTCAATCGCGTGGAGGAATCATCTGCGCGTCGGGTGAACGTGACCGACAGAGATGTACTGCATTACCCATTACTTTCTTGGAGAAAGATCAAGATGACGAATCGCATGAATCGAAGAGAGTTTCTTGAGACGAGCGGCAAGACCGCTCTGGGTGTAGGACTGGGAGTTGTGGCGGCAAGAGCCATGGTCACTCCTGCGCGCGCACAGGCCGTGGCAGTGGGGGCAAACGACAAGATCAGGATCGGCTGCATTGGCATGGGCGGCATGGGCATGGGCGACATGAACGGCTTCATGGGCCAGCCCGAGGTCGAGGTGATAGCCGTCTGCGATGTGGACTCGAACTTCCTGGCGCGCGCGTCCGATGCGGTTGATAAGAAGTATGGACGCAAGCCGAAAGCGGTCAAGGATTTCCGCGAAGTTCTGGATATGAAAGAAGTGGACGCCGTGATGATAGCCACGCCGGACCACTGGCATGCACTGCCTTTCATCCTGGCGTGCGAGGCGGGCAAGGATGTCTTCTGCGAAAAGCCGATCTCACACGACATCGTCGAAGGTCAGGCGATGGTCGGGGCGGCCAAGTACCACAAACGCGTTAGTCAGATCAACACCTGGCAGCGAAGCGTCGGCTTCTTCCGGCAGGCGATAGACTTTGTGAAGACCGGCGGCATGGGCAAGGTCCACGTCTGCCGCGCGTGGGTGAACGGTCCGGGCGGGCTGGGCAAGAACCCCATTAAGCCGCCTCCAGCGAACCTGGACTGGGATTTCTGGTGCGGACCTGCCCCCAAGAACCCCTACCATGATACCTACCACCCCGGCATGTGGCGGCTCTACTACGACTACGGCACCGGCATGAGCGGCGACTGGGGAGTCCACATGATAGACATCATCCTCCTTGGCATGCAGGCCGAGCACCCGCTTGAAATCTCGGCGGTCGGCGGCAAGATGTTCTGCGCGCAGGATGATGACCGGGATAGCCCGGACACCATGATGTGCGTCTACAAGTTCCCGGATTGGGTGATGAACTGGGAGATCAAGTGCGGCGGCGAGGGGCTGGACGGAAGCAAGGTCGGTCACGGCGCGGAGTTCATCGGCGAGAAGGGCAAGCTGATAGTTGACCGTGAGGGCCTCAAGTGGAGTCCTTACGGCGACAATCCCGGACCCGAGGGCGCAGGCGTTGACCAGGGCCATGACGCGGGTAACCGTTGGGCGAACGCGGATCACATCGGCGATTTCCTGCGGAACATGAAGGCTCGCGGCAAGTGCGCGTCAGACATCGAGTCCATGTACTACACCACCACCACATGCCATCTCTCCAACCTGTCCTATCAGGCCGGGCGCAGTATCAAGTGGGACGGCAAGAACGGCGTGGTCATCGGCGACCGGAAGGCCATGCAATGCAGAGCCTACCAGCGCGACTACCGCAAGCCCTGGAAACTCCCGAAGTACAAGGACTGGAACGCGTAAGGGAAGTGATTAGTGAACAGTGAACGGTGAATAGTGGGGTGCGGTGCGCGGAGCGAGTGCGCCGTACCCTTCTACCATGCAGGGAGTGTGGCACGATGGCGGTTTCAGCAAATGACAAGATACGAATCGGATGCATCGGCGTAGGCGGAATGGGCGTCTGGAACATCAACGGATTCCTGAAGCACCCGGAAGTGGAGATCGCCGCCGTGTGCGACGTGGATTCCAACGCCCTGGCTCATGCGGCGGGCGTCGTGTCCGAGAAACAGGGCAAGGCTCCTGCCACCTGCGCAGACTTTCGGCAGGTTCTGGACATGAATGACGTGGACGCCGTGATTATCTCGACGCCGGACCACTGGCATGCGCTTCCTTTCATCATGGCATGCGAGGCGGGTAAGGACATCTTCTGCGAGAAGCCGATCGGGCACGACATCTACGAGGGCCAGATGATGGTCGGGGCCGCGAGGCATCACAAGCGCGTCGTCCAGGTGAATACCTGGCAGAGAAACGTCGGCCACTTCAAGGATGCCATAGACTTCGTACGTGCCGGCGGGTTGGGCAGAGTAGACCTGTGCCGAGCCTGGATCACCAGCATCGCAGGGAACGGCAAGAGCCCGATAGAGGAACCTCCGGCAAATGTGGACTGGGACTTCTGGTGCGGCCCCGCGCCGAAAGTGCCTTACCACGAGAACATTCACCCCAGGTGGTGGCGGTTGTTCTACGATTTTGGCACCGGACTTGCGGGCGACTGGGGCGTACACATGGTGGACATCGTCCTGCTCGGCATGAACGCCTGGCATCCACTGGAGGTTTCTTCGGTCGGTGGAAAGCTCGCAAGCGGTGAGGATGATGACCGAACGACCCCGGATACGCAGATGGCTGTCTACAGATTTCCGAACTTCATCATGAACTGGGAGCTTCACGTCGGCGGCAACGGGCTGGACGGAGGCGGTGGTCACGGTTCGGAGTTCATCGGCGAAAACGGCACGCTGATAGTTGACCGCGAAGGCATCAAGTGGACTCCCAGCGGAGATCATCCCGGCCCTGAAAAGAAGAACAAGGACGGCGACCACTCCGGCGAGTTCCTGGAGTGCATGAAAACCCGCGGCAAGTGCTCCTCGGACATCGAGTCCATGCACTACACGACGACCGCGTGTCACCTGGCCAATCTCTCGTATCAGGCAGGCAGAAGCATCAAGTGGGACGGCGAGAAGGGCGTGGTTATCGGTGACAATGAGGCGATGGGCTTCCAGGCGTACAAACGGGAGTACCGTGAGCCGTGGAAGCTGCCGGAGTATTAGGGAACTGATGAGTGACGAGTGATGAGTGACCGGAGGGGTGCGGGGAGCAGAGCATGGGCGCCGTGCCCCTCAACCATATAGGGAGCAAGGCATTATGGCAGTATCAGCAAATGACAAAATTCGCGTTGGGTTTATCGGTGTGGGTCCGCAGGGCGCGGGGAATCTGAACGGCTTCATGAACCACCCCGAGGTGGAGATCGCAGCGGTATGCGAGGTGGACTCCAATCTCCTCGCGAAGGCATCCAGCGCGGTGATGAAGAAGCAGGGTCACATGCCCATGGCGGTCAAGGACTTCCGGCACGTCCTCGACCGAAAAGACATTGATGCGGTGGCCATCAGCACTGCGGACCACTGGCACGCGCTGCCGATGATCATGGCGTGCGAGGCGGGCAAGGACGTCTTCTGCGAGAAGCCGATCTCCCATGACATCACCGAGGCGCAGTCCATGCTCGGCGCGGCCAAGCATTACAAGCGCGTTGTCCAGATAAACACCATGCAGCGGAGCACCGGCCATTTTCGTGATGCCATAGACTTCGTGCGCGAGGGCGGGTGCGGCAAGGTTCGCGTCTGCCGTGCGTGGATGTGCGGTTCGCGAGTTGTGGGCATCAATCCTGTGAAAGCCCCGCCTGCCAATCTCGACTGGGATTTCTGGCTCGGTCCGTCAGCCAAGACCGCCTACCACGACAACATCCATCCCTATATGTGGCGGTACTACTCCAACTGGGGCACCGGCCAGAGCGGCAACTGGGGCGCGCACATGATAGACATCGTGCTCCTGGGCATGAAAGACTACCATCCGCTGGAAGTGTCCACGGTCGGCGGCCAACTCGCATACGGCAAGAGCGACGGCGACATGCCGGACACCATGATCTCGGTCTACAAGTTTCCGGATTGGGTTATGCAGTGGGAAGTTCACAACACCAAAGAGGGGCTGGACGGCGGCGGCGGACACGGCTCGGAGTTCATCGGCGAGAAGGGCAAGCTGATCGTGGATCGCGGTGGCATCAAGTGGTCTCCATACGGCGACCATCCCGGCCCTGTGAAGAAGTACGAGAATGCCGACCATGTGACTGATTTCCTGGATAACATGCGAACGCGCGGAAAGTGCCGCTCGGATATCGAGACCAGCTACTACAACGCGGTGTGCTGCCACCTCTCGAACGTTTCCAACCAGGCGGGGCGCGGCATCAAGTGGGACGGCGCGAAGGGCGTGATCGTCGGTGACAAGAAGGCGATGGAGGTTTCGGCGTTCAAACGCGAGTATCGCAAGCCGTGGAAACTGCCGTACTACAAGTGGAACGCGTGAGGGAAAATGGTCGGATGGTCAGATGGTCAATGGCTGATTGTCCAGTCTCATGACATTATGAACACTCGGAGTTGAAAAGATAGAGAAGCATGCGGTAGTCTCTTTGATGATCGCCAAATCAAAAAGGAGACTACGCGCATGCAGATCCATTCTAACTCAACTACCAATATCAAG
>JANYKG010000035.1 GCA_025358205.1 Armatimonadota bacterium | reverse complement strand
GTTCGGCTGGAAGTGATCGTGCCGGAAGATCATCTGCACGACGTGATCTCGGCGATGATTGGGGCGCACCCGTATGAGGAGCCGGCCTACGATGTACACCTGCTGTGGAACCAGGGCGAGGTTCACGGCATCGGAGTGTACGGTCGCTTGAAGTCGCCGACCACGTTCGGGGCGTTCTGCGCGATGGTTTGCGAAAAGCTGCACGTGCCTGACCCTCGCACGTCAGGCGACCCGAATTCGGCGGTCAAGACGGTGGCGATTCTTGGCGGCGGCGGAAGTGGGCGGATTGACCTCGCTCATTCTAAGGGTGCGGATGTCTACGTGACCGGCGATGTCGGCCACCACCAGTTCCTCCTGGCGAAGGCGCTTGGGATCAACGTCCTGGACGCCACGCATTTCTGGACCGAGCGCCCCGGCATGATCTCGCTCGCCGACAAGCTGACCGAACTCCTGGAAGACGACGGTATCAAGGTCAGCTACGCAGACGACACGACGATATCATAGGGCGGTAGCCACAGAAAACACTGGACAATGTAGGAATTGTGTGGTACAATTTCCATACCAGTGCGGTAGGAGGGTGCCATGAAAGTCGGAGAAAAAGGACAGATAACGATACCGAAGCGAATTCGGGAGCGACACGGACTCCAGAAGAATACTGAAGTCGAGGTGATTGACGGGGAGAGTGGCATCCTCATACGGAAGCGCACTAGAGGCGTTCATCCGATAGAGCGGATGTACGGTAGCATTGAGCTGAAGTATGCCAACTCCGTGGACGAATACATAGAGGAGATACGCGGAAGATGATCACCGCGGTCGATACTAGCGTTATCCTCGACGTACTGACCCGAGATCCCGCGCACGGACCCTCGTCCCTGGTACTTCTGGAGAGAGCATACGATGAAGGAGGGCTGGTGATCTCCGATGTGGTATATGCGGAACTCGCTCCGCAGTACGCCAATCAGGAAGAGCAGAATCTCGCGTTGTCCCACCTCGGCATTTCCCTCGTTCCCAGCGGACTGGAGACAGCATACCTGGCCGGACGCAAGTGGTCTCTGTACAGGAAAGCCGGAGGAAGTCGCACGAGGCTACTTGCCGATTTCCTGATCGGCGCACACGCTCAGACACATGCGCAGCGTCTGCTCACCAGAGATCGGGGTTTCTTCCGACAATACTTCGCTGAAGTCGTTTTGATGGAGGGATGAACCTTTGATCCTCTGATGATGAGGACTTGACGGTCCCGCCCTCCCGAGTATCCTACCAGTTGTCCGCCTTCTCAAGCGCGGCGAACGAGAGCATCAGCTTCTTCCGTCCGACGTCTTGGAACGTCACCGTCACCATCGTGTCCTTGCCGCTCGGTTCCATGTTCTCCACCAGCCCTATGCCGAAGATGTTATGCTTTACGTGGTCGCCGACCTTGAAGCCGACCTTCGCGGGCGTAGGCGTCGGCGCGGGTCTGTCACCGTTCGTCCAGAGTGAACCCGTCGCAGCAGCGGCGGGCGCTTTCTTCGGCGCGTGGAACATCTCAGGCGGGATGTCCTTGATGAACCTGCTGGGCACCTGGCGTTCGCGCATCCCGAAGGTCGTGCGGTTGAATGCGTGGCTGATGCAAAGCTCGTCCATCGCGCGGGTCATTCCCACGTAGCAGAGTCTTCGCTCCTCGGCGATCTCTTCGCGGCTGCTCATGGACCGGCTGTGCGGGAAGATGCCTTCCTCCATGCCCACAAGGAAGACCACCGGGAACTCCAGTCCCTTCGCGGCGTGGAGAGTCATCAGCGTCACAGCGGGCTGGTCCTCCTCGTAGCTGTCTATGTCGGTCACCAGCGCCACCTGCTCCAGGAACGCGCGCAGGCTTGTGTCCTCACTCGTGTTTCCGAACTCCGTGACCACCGAGTGGAACTCCCGAATGTTCTCCACACGGGACTCAGCGTCACTGGACTTCTGGGCCTCCAGTTCTCTTACATAGCCTGTGTTCTCAATGATCTCTGCGAGCAGCTTGTCTACCGGATACTCCTCGCGTTTCTCGTGCATGTAGTCGAGTAGCTTCACCAACCCGGCCAGCGCAACTTTGGTTTTGGTCTGCTGGATGCCCACCACGTCCGCGTGACGCATCGCCTCGTAGAGCGTAATGCCGTTGTCGGATGCGAACATCTCCAGCTTGTCCATTGACGTGGGGCCGACTCCGCGCAGAGGCACGTTCACGATGCGCTTCAGGGCCACACTGTCGTGCGGGTTGTGCGCCAAACGGAGATAAGCCATCAGGTCCTTAATCTCCTTGCGCTCGTAGAACCGCAGGCCGCCGATGATCTTGTACGGCACTCGGTAGTTCATCAGCGCCTCTTCCATGATTCGCGACTGAGCGTTCATGCGGTAGAGAATCACGAAATCCGAGTACCCGCGTTCCCCCGCGATCACCTGTTCGCGGATGCGGTTGATGACCTTCACGGCCTCATCGCGCTCGTCCGCGGATTCCATTTTGTAGAGCAGTGTGCCCTCGGGTCGGTCGGTCCAGAGTTGTTTCGGCGCGCGGTTCTCGTTCTTGTTGATTACGTGGTAGGCAGCGTCCAGGATGTTTCGGCTGGATCGGTAGTTCTGCTCCAGCGTCACTACCTTGGCGTCCGGGTAGGTCTTGCGGAATGAGAGAATGATTCCAACGTCTGCCCCGCGCCAGGAGTAGATGCTCTGGTCATCATCGCCCACAACGCAGATGTTCCGATGCTTGTCCGCTATCATCTTCACGAACTGGAACTGCGAGTAGTTGATGTCCTGATACTCGTCCACCAGCACGTAAGAGAACTTGTCCTGGTACCGCGCGCGAATCTCATCGCATTCCATGAGCAGGCGAACCGCGTGAAGGATCAGGTCGTCGAAATCCAGCGCGTGGTTCTCGGCCAGCTTCTTCTGATAGAGCGGATAGACCTTGGCAATCACCGGGTCCACTTTGCCTTTGTAGTACTCCTGGTAGTCTTCCGGCATCACCAGTTGTTCCTTCGCTGAGCTGATGAGGTAGAGCAACTTGCGCGGTGGGTTGTCCCGCTCGTCCAGACCAAGCGCTTCCAGGCACTCGCGGATGACGACGGTCTGATCGGAATCGTCGTAGATAACGAAGTTCCGGTCTATGCCGATCGCGTCGCCGTGTTCGCGCAGTACCCGTGCGCAGGTGGCGTGGAACGTGCCGACCCACATGTCGCGAAGGGTAGCGCCGCCGACCAGTTCGCCGATTCGCTCACGCATCTCCTTGGCCGCCTTGTTCGTGAAGGTGACCGCGAGGATGCTGCGCGGATCAATGCCTGCCTCCATGATGAGGTGGGCGATTCGGTAGGTGAGCGCGCGGGTCTTGCCGGTGCCTGCGCCTGCAAAAACAAGAAGCGGGCCGTCAACGTGTTCAACGGCCACGCGCTGTATGTCGTTCAATTTGTCGAATGTACTGCTCATGATTGACCATATTATAAGCCATGAGCGCCCCCCAATGGAAGACGCGGGCGAGACGTGTGGGAGTATGGGGGTGTAGGAGTGTGGGCGTACGGAATTTGTTGGTTGATGGTTGCTGGTCGTTAGGCAGGTTCCGGGTTCGTGGGGACGAACATCCAACGCCCAACTTCCAACACTCAACTTCGAACAATAAGAGCCAAACACACGCGACACGAAATACGCATTACGCAGTACGCAATAAGGGTCGGTTCCATCGAGCATCCAGAATCGAGTATCGAGAAACGAGCCGGAAACATGTTGCATTTTCCTGAGAAAGCGGGTAACATATAATCAGATTATATGATAACGCGATTATCCGCGGGCGGCAGGTAAAGTGAAACGCACTGAGTCACTAGATCAAACCGAGCATATCTCGGACATATTCACCCGCATCATGCTGAAGCTGATGGCGCCGAACCTGTCGGACGGTGAGCAGCAGGGGATCAGCCTGTCGCAGTTCAACGCGCTCCGACACATCGCCAGCCACAGCCCGTGTACCATCGGCGGGATTGCAGAGGCGCTTTCTGTCAGTCAACCAGCGGCTACGATGCTAGTGGAGCGCATGGTTCGCAAGGGTCTTGTGGAGCGCAGGTCAGGCGTCGCTGATCGAAGGCAGGCGGACGTGGTGATAGCGGACTCCGGTCGGGCCATACTCCAGAACATCGAGGCCGAGCGCACCAAACGGCTTGCGGGTATAGTACACCAGATGGACCCTGCCGACCGCGCGAATCTGGTTGAATCGCTCGGGCGGTTCGTGGAGGCGGCGCTGGATACGCGGGAGCTATCCGGCGAGGCGTGCCTGCACTGTGGGGTCGAGCACAATGATGAATGTATTGTAAACAAAAGCAGGGGAATGGGTAATGGCTGACGAGGAAGCAAACTCGTGCATCTTCCTCGTACTCGTACTCGAAAATCGGTTCCTCAGAGACGACCGAGTACGAGTAGGATAGACGAGTACGATTCACGAGTCCTCCGACCATCAACCATTTCTCCGACAGGAGAATGACCATGAACGACAAAAAGATCACCTATCTCGATCACGCGGCGACCACCCCGGTTCACCCGGATGTGCTGAGCGAGATGATGCCGTATTTCATCAAGCAGTTCGCCAACCCGTCCACTCTGTACGGCTTCGGGCGCGAGGCGCGCGTGGCCGTGGACAAAGCTCGCGAGCAGGTTGCCGCGCTCATCAACGCCGACCCGCGTGAGATCTACTTCACCAGCGGGGCCACTGAGTCGGACAACTGGGCGATCATGAGTACCGCAGAAGCTACGGCGGCGAAGGGCAAACACCTCATCACGCTGCCAATCGAGCATCACGCCGTGCTGGGCACCATGGAACATCTCAAACGCACCAGCGGCTACGACCTCACGCTTGCTCCGGTGGATGACGAAGGCCTGGTTGATCCGGCGGCGGTCGGCGCGGCCATCACGGACCAGACTGTGTTCATCAGCATCATGCACTCGAACAACGAGATCGGCGTGATAGAGCCTATCGCGGAGATCGGTGCCATCGCGAGGGAGAAGGGTGTGGTTTTCCATACCGACGCCACTCAGTCCGTTGGTAAAGTTCCCATTGATGTTCATGCGCTGAAGGTGGACATGCTCTCGCTCTCAGGTCACAAGCTGTACGGGCCGAAGGGGATCGGCGCGCTGTATGTCCGCAAGGGCGTGAAGATACCGCCGTATCTGCACGGGGGCGCACAGGAGAGCAGCAGGCGCGCGGGCACTCACAACGTCCCGGGTATAGTCGGGCTGGGCAAGGCGTGCGAGATCGCGGGAGCGACAATGTCGGTGGAGAGCGCGAGGCTGCAGGGCATGCGGGACAGGCTGATTGACGGCATCATGGAGGCGATACCGGACGTTCGGCTGAACGGCAGTCGTGACAAGCGGCTTCCGAATAACGTGAACGTGAGCATCGCCGGCATCGAGGGCGAGTCAATGATCCTGATGCTGGATTTCAGCGGCATCTGCGTGTCCAGCGGATCGGCGTGTACGTCCGGGTCGTTGGCGGCGTCTCACGTGCTCCTGGGCATCAACGTGCCGCACGACCTGGCGCACGGATCGCTGAGGCTGACCCTGGGCAGGGACAACACCGACGCGGACGTGAATAAGGTGCTGGAGGTACTCCCGCCGATCGTGTCACGCCTCCGAGAGATGTCGCCGATGTACGGACCCGGCTCGTGCAAGCTGGACTTTGAGACTGAGTAGCGGACCGATTCACGCCCCACGTCTCAAGAATATTGACACGATGCGTTGGGCGGCCTATACTAAACGGAAAGTGGTGAGTTTGCATCCGTTCGGAAAGGAATGGGTGGGGGAATGCACAAGGAAACCAGGGATCTACGGACCACTATTCTCACAGTGGCCGTGGTCGTGTTGGGTGCGCTCTTGTTTCTTGATTCGCTGGGCGATTCGATGCGCGGACCAGGAGGTATGGAAGGCGTCTATTTCTCTGCACTGGTGCCAGTTCTCATAGTGATGGGTGCGGCAATCGGATATTGGAGAAAGCAGAGCTGGTGGCTTGCCACTGTGCTGATCATGATGGTGTTGCCACAATCCAAGATGTATTTCTCGACGGCGCTGTACGAGTCTGTGCGCTGTGCGCCAGTCGAAGCGATTGCCTGGTGGATCGCCGCACTGCTGCTAGGTATCGGTTGTGGCTATTTGGGCCGGCGCAAGGACGAACGCTTGTCGAACATGGCGAAAGCTGGAGCCTGATCGCTAGCACGTCCAGTCCCAGTAATCGCTCCACATATCCATTTCGGGTACGTCCATGTAGACGTCGGTGCTGAGCGTGAAGATGTTCAGCGCCTCCCACGGCTCGGCGGTGTGGGTCAGCCATGGCGGGTCCAGCACGCTGTTCGCGGCAGGCGTGGTGTCGGCGTAAGCGGCCGTAGCCCAGCCCAGCAGGAACCCGCACACAATCACGACTATACAGACTTTTATGGCGCTTACAAGTGTTTTGAGGAACATGGTTTCGCCCTCCCTCTCTGGTGCGCTACACACAGCCGCACGAATCCAATCGCTTTCTGGTTTTTCATTCCAGAAATGGCTCGTCAAGCCGCCCGAGCGGATTACCGGTTTTGGTGTTTTCCTAGTTCGGTTAATTGCCTATGCCCCTCGATACGTTCGCTCCGCCGCAGCTGACGAACTACTCGGGGACAACGGGCACCTTCCTACAGCACGAAGAATACAAACCGTACAATCCCGAGTTCGCCGCAGACGAACGTATCGAGGGACACCCGAAACCTGAAACCCGACCCCCACACTCCCATACTCTATCACTCCCATACCCTCACGTCCCAGAAATGTGCTATCCTTACGCTATGAGCGAATTCGACGTCGTCGGAATAGGATA
Source organism: Armatimonadota bacterium (assembly GCA_025358205.1). Lineage (GTDB taxonomy): Bacteria > Armatimonadota > UBA5829 > DTJY01 > DTJY01 > JANYKG01. Next base: position 36,401 of record JANYKG010000035.1, on the reverse strand, counting down.
CTGCGCGGTGGACTACCTGGGCATCGTACCCAAGTACCCGGCGCTGGACGATAAGGTGCGCCTGACCGAGTTCACTATGCAGGGTGGGGGACTGATCGCCACCGCCATGGCAACGGTCGGGCGGCTCGGCGGTCGGGCATCGTACATCGGCAAGGTCGGCGGTGACGACTTCGGGCGGTTCACCATCGCGGAACTGGAGAAGGAATCGCTGGATACCAGCCGCGTGGTCGTAGATCCCAATGGCGTCTCACAGTTCGCCTTCATCGCGGTGGACCAGGAGACCGGCAAACGCACCATATTCTGGACCCCGTCCGGCGTGATGCTGGAACCTGAGGAGATCAATCGCGAGGATGTCATCGCTGGCACAGTTCTGCAGGTGGACGCCCACTATCCACGCGCGGCGCTTCAGGCGGTGACCTGGGCGAACGAGGCGGGGATACCCGTCGTCATGGACGCCGGCACCTTCCGCGATGGGTCCGCGGAGATCGCCGGGAAGACCGACGCGCTCATCATGTCAACGCCCTACGCCCGGCAGTACACAGGCCAGGACGACACCGAGAAGGCCGCACAGATGATGTTCAACGAGCGCAGGCTGGTCTCGGCCGTCACACTTGGTGATAAGGGGTGTGTCTACGTTACCAGGGACGGCACATTCCACCAACCGGCATTCAAGGTTGACGTGGTAGACACCACCGGCTGTGGAGATGTCTTCCACGGCGCATTCTCATTCGGCCTAGCGAAAGGCTGGCCGATCCCTCAGATCATGGAGTTCGCCGCTGCCGTCGCCGCCGCCAAATGCACCAAACTCGGCGGTCGCGCAGGCATCCCGACTCTCCCCGAAGTCCTTTCATTCCTCCGCACCCGGTCTGCAAATCACGTCTGGCAGTATCTCTGATCAGGCGCTTGACACCCTTCGGAACTCCCGCTCGGACAATGTCGTTAGCAGTCTACGCACCCGGTCTACTCCACCTGTAGACATACCGGGGGTCGCTTACTTGCCCTATGAAGCTACAAGAAATTGCTAACAAAAAGGTACACAAATGCGAGTAATTACCACTTTAATGCCTACATATGTATGAGAAATACGCCGACATTGTAAGTGGGACAACGAGACATCGCCAGTGGATGCGTCCCCGCAGCACTACATGAACCGTGAATCTGCACTGGGGATAGCGGAAGTCTATGAGTACACACAGACGGCCTTGGCGTCTGTGTACACGCTGCTTCTTGTCGTGGCAGCTATACCAGTTGTCAAAGTCTTCGGAAGCTTTGAGGAGGTGAGCGAGGCTGATCTAGAGTTCTCAGAAGTCTTCAACCGCGATTGGCCGATGGATGAGCTGGGCTTCACGGCATCGCTGCAAGCCCGGCGGCACTCTGAACAGGAGCGTTTGCAGCGAGTAGTGGCAATAATGCGAAACCGTGTCCGGATGACCGGGGCGGTACATCTGGGATACCTACCACAGATGTAAGATGCAGACGGAGCAAGAGGAGGATAAATATGCACAGAAACATCGTGCGACTCACATTGGCAGTGGCTACCCTTTCTTTGATGATTGGGCATAACTGCGCGCAGGCGGCAAATGTCATACGCCAGCAAACGGTCGTGCAGACACCGCGCAGCTTTGGTTCACTATCAGCGATCGAACGTATGCGCATGAGGGTGACACCATCGCAGAGGAGAGCTGCTGCGGTCAGCGCTGCGACTCGCAGGAGCGTACAGAGCAATGGAATCGGCGTAAGATCTATACCTATGCCGATGCCCATGCCTGGGGGAACGCCTAACTACTTCGGCCCTGAGTCCAACTGGGCCAACAGCCCGCTTCCCACAGTAAACCTCGGCACTGGAGCCATCTCCGGTGGTATCAGAAAGTTTGTAGACTCTCTGCCAAGGCTGGGCGCTGCAAACACCCTTGGGCAGATGATACCCATCGCTGTTAAAGATATCTCATCCTATCCCGGATCCGACTATTACGAGATCGGGTTGGTCGAGTACAGCGAGAAGCTGCATTCGGACCTTCCGGCTACCAAACTCCGAGGGTACGTGCAGCTAAATGATCCTGCGCATCCTGTCACCCGTGACCCTGTTACAGGCAAGATCACCGCATGGCCGCAACCACAATATCTTGGCCCCATGATCATCGCCCGCAGGGACCGGCCGGTGCGCGTGAAGTTCACGAACCTGTTGCCCACCGGAAACGGAGGCAACCTCTTCCTGCCGGTGGACACAACCGTCATGGGCGCAGGGATGGGTCCGGTCGCAATGAAGAACCCGGATGGGTCGCCAATGCTGAACCCGGATGGGTCGCCGATGATGGAGTTTTACACTCAGAACCGCGGAACTCTCCATCTCCATGGCGGCAACACGCCGTGGATCAGCGATGGAACTCCCCACCAATGGACTACGCCGGCGGGTGAGGATACCTCATACCCAAAGGGCGTGAGCGTGCGATACGTCCCCGACATGTTCTTTGATACTACAGGGAATCCGGTCTCGGCAGGGACGCCGGGCGCGACCAATGATCCCGGCCCTGGCTCGATGACTTTCTATTACACCAACAATCAGGGCGCGCGGCTGATGTGGTATCACGATCACAGCTATGGTCTCACCAGATTGAATGTCTATGCGGGCGAGGCTGCCGGTTACCTGCTGCAGGACACTACAGAAGACGGGCTGGTCGCTTCCGGGGTTATTCCCGCCGACCAAATACCGTTGATCATTCAGGACAGGACCTTCGTGGATGCCGCCACCGTTTTGACCACAGACCCGACATGGAACTGGGGCTCGACGCCTGGAACGCCGACGACCGGTGATCTCTGGTTCCCTCACGTCTACATGCCGAATCAGTGGCCGGATAACCCGGATGGTAGTGGGACCAACCCCTTTGGCAGATGGGACTACGGACCCTGGTTCTGGCCGCCGCTTACGGCAGATTCCGGTCTGAAGCATGGACCGGTCACTCTCTCCGACGGAACAGAGGCGCCCGGAACGCCCAACCCATCCATGGCCATGGAATCATTCATGGATACCCCGCTGGTCAACGGCACCGTCTATCCCTACGTCGTTGTGCAACCCAAGGCATACAGGTTCCGAATCCTGAACGCCTGCAACGAACGCGGTCTCAACCTGCAGTTGTACTACGCAAAATCCAACGCCTCCATGTGGAAGTTGGATGGGACTTTGAATGATGCCGATGCAGGAGAAGTCGCCATGGTTCCCGCCATTCAGGGGATACCCGGAACCGCCGGCTACTCAAAGGATGAAACCGATGGACGCGACGGCGGTGTGCCCGACACGCGAACCGCAGGGCCGCAGATGATTCAGATCGGCACCGAGGGCGGCTTCCTTCGGACTCCCGCCGTACTCCCCAATATGCCGGTCGGGTATAACTACAACCGCAGAGACATAGTGGTTCTGAATGTCTCAAACAAGACACTATTTCTGGGGCCTGCGGAACGAGCGGACGTCATTGTGGATTTCTCCGGCGTTCCGGTCGGCTCCAAGCTTATACTCTATAACGATGCGCCTGCGCCGATTCCGGCATTTGACCCACGTTTTGACTATTACACCGGTGATGTGGACCAGACATCAACGGGCGGTGCGCCCCCTACGCTGGCGGGTTATGGTCCCAATATCCGAACTATCATGCAGTTCCAGGTATCCGGTACACCGGCGCCGCAGCCTTACAATATGACAGCGTTGAACGCAGCCTTACCGGTCGCTTTCGCCGCGTCGCAGCCTCCGATGATCGTGCCGGAAGTAGCTTATGGAGCTTCCACGAATACATATTCGAGGATTCAGAGCACTGCTCTCACCTATACCCCGACCGGCACAAGCACGCCCATCACGGTTCAGATGCAGCCAAAAGCCATACAAGAGCTTTTCGAGCTTGATTACGGCCGGATGAACTCCACGCTTGGCGTTGAACTGCCGTTCACGAACTTCCAGAATCAGACGACCATCCCCTTGGGTTATATAGATCCGCCCACCGAGGTGATAAAGAATGGCGAAACGCAGATATGGAAGATCACGCACAACGGCGTGGACACCCATGCCATACACGTCCATCTGTTCAACGTGCAGTTGATCAACCGCGTCGGCTGGGATGGAGCCATCAGGCCACCCGATGCCAACGAACTGGGATGGAAAGAAACCATCAGAATGAATCCGCTGGAAGATGCGATAGTGGCTCTGCGACCGATTGCCGCATCTGTCCCATTCGCCGTTCCTGACAGCATTCGGCCATTTGACCCAACGATGCCTCTGGGATCAACATTCCAGAGCATCAACCCTACAAATAATACCGCGGTTACCGTTGTCAACGACCTGGTCAACTTCGGCAACGAGTACATGTGGCACTGCCATATGCTCGGACACGAAGAGATGGACATGATGCGGCCAATAGTATTCCTGACACGGCCCGATCCGCCGACCAGCTTGGCAGCCACTGTGACCGGCCCCCTGCGGGTACACCTTACTTGGGCATATACTCAGGGAAGTATCCCTGCGACCAACATCAGGATTGAACGGGCTGCCGGAGCAGGTGCATTCTCGTCAGTTGGAACAGTTGCGGCAAATGTCCGGACGTTCAATGACTCAACCGTGGCGGACGGGACATCCTATAGCTACCGGGTAATTGCATACACCGGAGCCTTCGATTCCGATCCGTCAAACATCGCAACAGTTACGCTGCCGCTCATAGCGCCGTCCGGTCTGGCAGCCGCGCTTCAGGCTCCGTCTCCGTTGACGGTGAACTTGACCTGGGTTGATGGTTCCATCGCAAACACTGGCTATGCTGTTCAGAGGGCCACGAATTCCGGTTTCACCACGGGTCTGGTTTCGTACACGGTTGCGCCAGGGACAGCGACTGCATTCTTAAACAACACCACGCTCGCAGCGAATACGACGTACTACTACAGGGTGCGGTCAACTCTGGGTGTGATAGTATCCGCGTGGTCGTCAACGGCGCAGATCAGCACTGGGCCGCCGACAGCGCCTACCAACCTGACCGCAAACGCGTCGCTGCTGAGCACGAATCCTCCAACCGTGACGCTGGGATGGCGTGATAACTCCACAAATGAGTCCGGCTTCACCATTCAGAGGGCAACGAATGTGGGCTTTACTGCGGATGTGACGAATATCGCTGCTGCCGCGAACTCCACATCGTACGTAGATGCCACCGTCGTCGGTAATACTCGGTACTGGTATAGAGTCAGGGCGGTCAATGTAATCGGCGTCTCCGGATGGTCGAACACCGTGAATCTTTCGCCTGGTCAACTCCCGTTGGCTCCGACCCATCTGGTGGTTGGGTCCCTGACGAGCCGCACAGCCTTACTCACGTGGACGGACGTAGCTACGAATGAGACCGGCTATACCATCCAGGCGGCAACGAATGCTGCGTTCACGACCGGGCTGAACTCATCAGCAATTGGAGCGAATGCGACATCGTTCACAGTCACCCGACTGGAACGGGGCAGGACCTACTGGTTCCGCGTCTTTGCAACCAACGCTGCTGGATCAAGTGCATCCAGCAACGTAGTCACCGGCGCCACGCCGTAAGTCGGACGTTGCTATTCTTCGGGGAGGGATTCGTCCCTCCCCGAACCTCTCTGTCCTCTGCGCTCGTTTTTCATATCCTGTCTGATAGCGCCAATAAGCCGCTCGGTACTCCCTCGCGCAATTGCTCGCAAACCGCATGACCAACAGCCCCCGGCAGGTAATAATACCAGCAATTCTCTATTTTCGGTTTGGTTTCTGATTTTCGTTGGGTAAACACGATGCAGCGAGGGACACGACGATTGGACTGATATCACCAGGAGTCTTGCCCATCCAGCAGAAAACTGATTGTGAACCCACGAAAGGAGATAGTGAAATAAATGAGTACGCACAGAAGTCGTGTGTGTCTGCTGCTGGCAGTTGTGGTCCTTTCTTTGATGATTGTGTCAAGCTATGTCTATGCAGCAAACCTTATTCAACCACAAGTAACCGTCAATTCGTTACACCAGGACGCCTTCGCGAAGGTGATGCAGCGTAAGGCTGCCCTAGTGACGCCGGAGATGAGACAGGCCGCAGCAAAACGGGCTGCGCAGGCTCGGACCGGAAACCGCAGCCTGAACCGACTAATGGCCATGCCTATGGCCGCGCCCATACAAGGCGGAGTTCCGAACTATTTCGGCCCCGAACCCAACTGGGCATACAGCCCGCAACCCACGGTAAATCCGATAACCGGGGCTATTTCCGGTGGTATTCGGAAGTTCGTGGACTCGCTGCCGGGCTTGACGGTTGCGGGGTCCAGCACTTTGGGGAACTACATCCCCATTGCCGTTCCAGACACAACAACATATCCGGGATGCGATTATTACGAGATCGAACTTGGTCAGTACACTCAGAAGTTGCACTCGGATCTTCAGCCGACCACTCTTCGCGGATACAGACAGACCAACACATCTGACGCTACAATCAGCAAGTTCCAGTATCTGGGGCCTCTGATCATCGCCCAGAAGAATAGGCCGGTCCGCATCAAGTTCACCAACAGCCTTCCTACCGGCGCAGGGGGTAATCTCTTCCTTCCGGTGGACACTACTGAGATGGGCGCTGGGATGGGTCCGCTGGGGATGAATACCACGCCAGGTTACCCAATGGCCTACACTGAGAACCGCGGCACGCTCCACCTTCACGGCGGTAATACACCGTGGATCAGTGATGGCACGCCGCATCAGTGGATAACTCCGGCTGGAGAGCTGACTGACTATCCCAAGGGCGTCAGCGTGCGGAACGTTCCCGACATGCCCGATCCGGGTGATGGTTCGCAGACGTTCTTCTACTCCAACCAGCAGAGCGCGAGGCTGATGTTCTACCATGACCATGCGTATGGCATTACACGCCTCAATGTGTACGGGGGCGAGGCAGCCGGTTACCTGCTCCAGGATCCCACCGAACTAGATCTTGTGACTCGTGGGATTATTCCTGCAGACCAGATCCCTTTGATCATCCAGGACAAGACCTTTGTAGATACTACCACCGTCCTCGCGACGGACCCCACGTGGCCGTTCGCTCTGGACCCCACCCTGTCGAATTTCTGGTATCCCCATGTATACATGCCGAACCAGAATCCCAACGATCCGCAGGGCGCAAATGCAGTTGGTAGGTGGGACTACGGACCCTGGTTCTGGCCACCCTGGCCGGTTGTCAACCAGCCGATTGTGGATCCCATTACCGGGTTCGTGACTCCCAATCTACCGAACCTGTCCATGACGATGGAAGCATTCCACGACACGCCGGTGGTGAACGGCACGCCGTATCCGTACATTACGGTTGACCCGAAGGCGTATCGGTTCAGAATACTGAATGCCGGAAACGACAGAGGAATGAACCTTCAGCTCTACATGGCCACTTCCATCGTGGGGAGCATAAAGCTGACCGGTGGAGGCAGTGGATATATTGATCCGCCGCTGGTCAACATCACTAATGGGGTTGGTGATACCACCGGACACAGCGCCACTGCCGAAGCGACGGTTGATCCGGTGACGGGCGCCGTTACCGGGCTTCAGATGGTCTCGGTAGGCGGTGGATATACAGCCGATCCGATTGTGACGATCGCTCCTCCTCCAACGCTTGGCGGGGTAACGGCTACCGCTACGGCCAAAATGTACAGCGCTCCCACCGAAGTCGGCATGGTTCCGGCTGTGCGTGGCGCGGCTGCATTCCCGGCGGGGTGGCTTGCCCAGACAATCGGGCAGACCGGCGACATTCTGGACGGCAGGAGCGGCGGTATTCCCGACCCGGCCGGCATCGGTCCGCCCATGATACAGATCGGCACAGAAGGTGGATTCCTACCGGCGCCGGTGGTTTTCCCTGACACGCCGATTGGGTTCAACAGGAACCCCAAGGATATTACTGTGACGAACGTGTTGGAGCACAATTTGCTCCTTGGCCCGGCTGAGCGAGCGGACGTGATCATTGACTTCTCGCAGTATGCCGGCAAGACGTTCATCCTGTACAATGACAACCCGGCCGCGCACCCGGCGCCTGATTCGCGCGTTGACTATTACACGAGTGACGTGCCTCAGACTGATACCGGCGGCACGGTGTCAACACTGCCAGGGTATGGCCCGAATATCCGTACAGTCATGCAGATCCGGGTCAACGCTACGGCTCCGGCTGCTCCGTTCAACCTGACGGCGTTGAACAACGAGTTCGCATCAACGCCGACGACACCGGGCGTATTCGCGAGGTCCCAGGATCCGATCATCGTTCCCCAGGCGCCGTACAACAGCGCCTACAACGGGAGCTTCCCTTCGGGTAAATCCGCCTACTCGCGAATCCAGAGCACGTCTCTGACGTTCACTCCTCTGGGCGAAGCGGCTCCGGTGACCATACCGTTCCAACCGAAGGCCATACAGGAGTTGTTTGAGAACAACTTCGGACGTATGGTAGCCAACCTGGGCGTCGAATTGCCGTTTACCAATGGCAATAACCAGACAACCATCCAGTACGGTTACGTGGACCCGGCGACCGAGATTATAGACGATACGGCGAACCCGTCCATTACGCCGATCGGGACTCTGGGCGATGGCACTCAGATCTGGAAGATCACGCATAACGGCGTGGACACACATCCAATTCACTTCCACCTGTTCAACGTTCAGTTGATCAACCGCGTTGGTTGGGACGGCATGGTGAAGCCGCCGGAACCGAACGAACTGGGTTGGAAAGATACCCTCAGGATGAATCCGCTGGAAGACTGCATCGTCGCGTTCAGGGCGACGTCTCCCAAGTCGCCGTTCGGTGTACCTGACAGCGTGCGCCCGTACGATCCGACCATGCCGGTCGGACCCGGCGCGCCTGGCGAGTTCAGGAACCTAGATCCGATAACCGGATTCCCGATTGTCACCAACAATGATGTCGTCAACTTCGGTTGGGAATATGTGTGGCACTGCCACATCCTCAGCCACGAAGAGATGGACATGATGCGGCCGATGATATTCAACGTAGCTCGTGCGCTGGCGACCGCGCCGGTGCTGGGCGCGACCGGTAATGCGGGCAGCCCAGTCAACCTGAGTTGGACGGATGCCACGCCTCCGCTCCCGGCGTATCCGACCATTGGGAACAACTGGGGTAACCCGGCCAATGAGATCGGCTTCCGCGTTGAGCGGGCCGTTGTCACAGGCTCAGTACCGGGCGCGTATTCGATAATCGGATCGGCCCTCGCGAACCAGACCAGCTATGTTGACTCGACGACATTAGTTGGCGTTGTGTACGATTATCGTGTGGTGGCCTACAATGCCGCCGGCGATTCCGTGTCGAACGTAGTGATGGTTGGCATGGCTCCTCCGAACCCTCCAGCCAATCTCGTAGCTACTGCGATCGGTCCATTCCAGGTGAATCTGACTTGGTCGCTACTCAACTCAACCCAGACCGGCATTCGCATCGAGCGTGCCATTGGGGCGGGCGCTTTTGCACCCCTTACTACTGTCGGGCCGACTGCGGTGGCCTTCAGTGATTTCACTGTACCCGACGGCACGACGCTCCGGTATAGGTTGATTGCGTTCAACACAGGCGGAAATTCGCTCCCGTCGAACATCGCAACGGCTACTACGCCTCTTGCGCCGCCGACCAGCCTGGCTGCTGCACTGTCCGCTGCGCCACCGCTGACGGTGAATCTGACCTGGGTTGATAATTCAATAACCAACACAGGATTCACGGTTCAGAGAACAACAGATCCTAACTTCTTGATTGGAGTGACAACCTGCATCGTTCCTTCAGGAACAGCGACGTCGTTCCTGGATACTACGGGCCTGTTGGCGAACAGGACATACTACTACAGAGTGCAGTCAACTCTGGGTGTGGTAGTCTCGACCTGGGCTACTGTGTCTATCAGCACGGCTATACCGGCGGCCCCGAGCGGACTGACGGCGATAGCTTCGCCGCTTAGCACGAACCCTCCGACCGTGGCGCTCGCGTGGACTGACAATTCCACGAATGAAGCTAACTTCACGATACAGAGGGCTACGAACTCCTTCTTCACCGCAGGCGTGACGAACATCACGGTGCCTGCGAATACGACAACCTACACCGACGCTATAAGCATCCCGAACATGAGATACTGGTACAAGGTGCAGGCGGTTAATGGCGCCGGAATCTCCGGCTGGTCTAACACCGCTAGCGCTTGGCCGGGCCAGCTACCACTGGCTCCAACGGGTCTGGCAATGGGTCCGCTGACCCTTGTTGCCGGCAACTGGCAAGGCACCGCCACATGGACGGATAATGCGACCAACGAGACCAGCTACACCATTCAATATGGCAGAGTTGGTGGAACTACTGTGAGGACGACTGTTCTACCTGCGAACTCCACATCGTTCTTGGTCACGGGACTTGGACGTCACCTGCAGTTCTTCGTCCAGGTATTCGCAACCAATGCGGCTGGAAACAGCGCCATGAGTAACCAGGTAATCGTTAATACTAACTGATCGAAGACGGCATCCGGGGGAGGGATTGTCCCTCCCCTGGACCATTACTTATTCTGCGTGAATAGCACGCCCGGTGTGCCTGTCCACTCCACCGAGACCGCGCCGTCTTTCCGAGCCTCGGCAGGTATAAACTTTCCAACCTTCCCATCCCCGCCGATTCGGGCAATCTGCCAGGTTCCCTTCGGCAGGCGGATGAAGCAAGGACCTTCCCATCGGCCTTCGCTTAGTATCTCGATTGAGTCCTTCTTCGCCCGAATGGTCATCGTCAGGTCGCGCACTCGTATCTTATCAATCGTCAGTTCCGGCCAAGCGGAAGGCAGCTTCGGGTTGATGCTGAAGCCGTCGGTTGTCGGCTCAAATCCTATGAACCCGTCAAGCATCACCTGTGGGACCAGCACGCTCTCAAAGAACTCCGCGTCCAGCCCCAGCCCGCCCGCCGTGCCGCTGCCTTGCATGGTGCCGGGCCGTGAGCCGTCGTAGTACTTTCGGTATCCGCCCGCCGCCTGCACTTCGTCAAACCACTTGACGACCTCCTGCAGACGCGCCCATGCGTTGTCCGGGCCTAGCACGCGCACACGGTCCATCAGATCGTGATACGACCACCCCAGCACCGCACCGCCGTCTTGCACCTGATCGCCCCAGTTCAGCGATTCCGGCGCGCTCCAGCCCCAGAAGTAGTACTCGACGTTACGCTTGGTCGTGCCCCGTGGCCCGAATCGCCAGTAGTAGATATCCGCGCCTGTTGACGTATCGCCTTTCACAAGGCGGTCGCCGTTGAACCACGCCATGATGCTCTTTGCGTGCTCAGGTGTGGCGAAACCGTAGTAGACCGCCTCCATGTTCAGCGAGGTCAGCCCGTAGTCGTGGGTCTTTCCGTCCGCATCAATACTCCCGATGAACCGCCCGGTCTTTGGGTTCCAGAACATCTCGTTGCCGACCTTCTTCACCTCCGCCGCGTGCTTCACCAGCGCATCCGGATCAAAGGCCAGCGTCCCGACCGGCACGGTCCACTCCGGGTGCAGCCTGATCTCGCGCTCCACGTCCGCCATCCTCAGCAGCGCGGAGTAGTACATTATGCTGGCGTAGGCATCCTTGTAGCCAAACGGTATGATGTCCCAGTAGTTGTCGCCGATGCCGTGACCGTAGGCCAGCTCTTTCTTGCCTTTCACAAACTTCAGTCCGCTCCGTCCGTCATGCCCCACCCAGGTGTTGAAGACGAACTTCTTCTCCCATGCCTGATGCTCGGTCATGGTGTACCTAAGGGCCGTGCGCATGCGGTTGACGTTCTTGCGCAGGAAGTTGATGTCGCCGGTCCAGCGGAAGTACGTTGAGCAACCTATCACGTAGTTCTGGCTGTTGATGTCATGCCGCGTGTCGTATTGCGTGAAGAACGCCTGAACGGTCACCTGCGCGCCCGGCTTCGGATTGCCGAAGTTGATTCGCATCCGGGTGATGCGCCCGTTCCACTTCGGGTGCTTGTACATGGGGATTGGCAGGTAGGTGATAGTGTCGCCCTCGTAAGGCTCGAAGTAGACGCGCCTGTCAGCTCCGAACCTCGGCTGATCTTTGGTTGTCCACTCGACAAACGGCTGAGCATTTCCCAGTCCGGTCGCCTTCCACCGAAGCTGCAGGAACGGCGCTTGCAGAGTGTCGGTATCGTGCTTCGGCGCGGTGATGGTGGCACGCGGGTCGGTGAGCTTGACGTTCCAGCCGTACTCGCCGATGCCCTGGTCCTCGACGCCGTCCGTCAGCCAGTCCGCTGTGGTGTTCAGGTTCTGGGGCCGCCAGTGATCGCCTACCGTGTCCTTGAACGAGAAGTGCCAGCCGATGCCGCCCACGCCGCCATGCCAGTAGGGGAACGGCCAACCGGCGGGATGCGCGATAGACGCGTGCTGGTGGACGGAGACGTAGCCTTCCTTGTCAATGATTCGGTTGCTCAGGGTATCGTCCCACTGCTGGCGGAAAGCGTCCGAACTCGGCTCGGTCGCGGGCCACAGTGAGGGTGACGGCAGCCACGGATCCCAAAGCGTGGCCTTTGGTCCGGCTCCTGGGTAGTGCAGCCAGTACAGCTCTCTCACGGACTCCATCTGCTTCTCAAAGCCCGGAACAGTGAAACGGGGAAAATCGTTTGGTACGTTCATAGCAGCCTCCACATGGATGGATAACGCAATTGCAGCAAGAATCACAATCGGCAGTAAACGCATGTCTGTCAGTCTCCATACTGGGTCAGTGAACCCTTGAACTTGATGTAGTCGCTTTTGCACTTCGCATAGGCTTTCTGGGTCTTGTATTTGATGCCGAAAACCAGCCGCGTGTTCTCGGTCTTGTTCTCAACATCCACGAACGATCTAAGGTATGAGCCGTTCTTCGCCTTGATCGTCACGCGGATTGTTCGTATGCCCTTCACAGTCCCTGCAGACTGGGCGATGTACTTCTCGGTTTGCGGGTTGATGGCGATGTCGGTGGGGTTGCCGTTCCACTGCGGTGAGAAGACGTAGAACTCAACCGCGCCGTCCGGTGACTTGAAGAACGCACTATCACAACTGTCGGTGGATGACGCCCTCTGCAGAGATCGCCGCACGCTGAATCCCGACGGGTACTTCACCTCGAACCACGCGCCCTTGAACGTCGGCCACTTCGGCTGCACAGCCATTGCAGTCGTACACATCAACAAAACCAGGCACAGACCGGCAAACAATCTTCTCATACCCGCCTCCACACCAACGTCCAGCCCGCATTATTCACAAAAAGCATGAATAATGCTCATAAGGCCGCGGATTATGCGAGACATGCATAATCCACGCTGGTGTGATTATATCATCATCCTGCCGTGACAGCCAACGCCGTGTCACTGGGATCGTTGCTTCTGCAGGTGGTTTATGGATACAGTGGATACGAGGATAATGAGCGCATAGAGGGCAGGGTACAGCCAGATCGCCGGGTCCGATGAGTTTCTGTGTGCGAGGAGGTAAAAGTTCAGCCATCTGAACGCGGTGAACGCGAGCGCGAAGGACGCAAAAGCCATGCCGTCCGGTGACTTTCGCCTCATCAACCAGACTGCCAGTATGGCGCACAGCAGAGCCACAACCACTTCGTAGGGCTGCGTAGGATGCACAGGTAACGGCGAGTCGAACAGGCCTATCTTCTGGCGAGACAACTGATCCATAAACGCCGGGCTGCCCGATGGGTAAACCACTCCCCAGGGAAGCGAGGTCGGTACTCCACAGCAGCATCCGTTCAGGAAACAGCCCACTCTGGCCACCGCTATCCCAATCCCCAGCGCAGGTGTGATGGAATCAGCAAACCGCCACAAGTTCATCCTGAGAACCTTGCACGCTACCGGCACAACAACCATCGCAAGAATCAGCCCGCCGTACACAGACAAGCCGATTCTGCTCAGTGTGTACCCCAGTTCGGGGTGACCAGCGTAGAACGATGGATTGGCGATTCGGTGAAGCAGCCGCGCCCCTATGAGCATGGAAGACAGCCCAAGGAACAGGCATATGATGACCGAACGAGAGGGAAGCCCTCGACGGGTTGCGGTAATCGCGCCGATCACGATAGCCGCAAGCCCGCCGAGGACTATGAACGAAGTATAGGCCGGCAGGACGATGTGCCTGCCGAGCATTGTGATATCAATCAGGTCCAGCGACATTCAACAACTACTTCTTCGAGACCTTCCAGTTGCCGCCCATGTAGGCAATCTGCTGGCCAGTTGCGCCGAACGAGATATGCGCGTTGCCCGAGAGATCGTAGTTATCTTCCGCCCTGATCGCCTTGCCTTTGTAGGAGACGGTCATCCCTTTCTGCCCGCAACTGAACGAGAACGCGCCGCTTGCCCTGTCATAGGTGTACGATCCCGTTGTCGGGTTGCCGGACTTGCCGTTTACGGTGAGGATAAGCGTGCCTGATCCTTTGCCGTTGAGCGTGAGAGTGGTCGGCAGAGCTTTGCCCTTCAGCGCTTTCAGTATGGCGCCGAGGTCGAAGTTACAGCCTTCCTTCTTCGCTTCGGCCGGCGGAGGGACGTTTATGACGGTGAATGTGGTTGTTCCTGTCCACTTTCCGGCCATTTCTTCGGGTTCGGGACACCCGCGAAGCGCTTCGTCAACCAGGTTCTTCACAACGTCATCGGCAAGCTGGCCGATCACGCTGTCAACATAGCCCTTTGCGTTCTCACCCATTGCCGTGACGAGCGCCTTGCGGACCCCGGTCATGTTGAACGTGAACTGCTTCTTCGTGAACTCGTACAGCGACTGCCGCCATGTGGAGAGCGTGTTCTGCGCACCCGCCTTGGCTCCCTCCTTGATGAGGGTCATCATCTGCTGGCCGAGCTGCTTGCCCGTGAGTCGGAGTGCCGTGAGAGTGGCCTGCTCCGCGAGCACCTGCTCTGTGAGGTTCGCGATCTGTGGAGCGACGTTGACGCTGCCCTTCATGACCGACTGGATCAGCCCCCGGATTTCCGACCGGCTGGATCGCGAGATTGCGCGCTCAGTGAAGTTGACGAGCTGTTTGCCGCCGACCCAAAGGCCTTTCGACAGGCCTTTCAGCAGACCGGGAAGCTGAGTTCCTTTCAATACGAGCTTGCTTCCGCCGGTTGCCGACATCGCAATTTCAGCGGCGCCGACCGCATAGTCTGACGTTGTGGCCTGGCGGTTGGCGATCAGGGTGATGCCCTTTCCCATGCCGGTGAAGAATCCCACAGTGGCGCCTGCGACTTTGCCCGCGCCCCAACTGATCCAGCCTTTGTCCGCCTTGGTCGCGACGAGATCCGACACGCCCTTGTCCGCAGCATCCTCTGCGGCCTTGAATCCCTCATAGGCGGTTCGCATGGTATCGGAGCCGGATCTGTTCAGCCGCCAGTTGTCCTTGACCTCCTGTGCGTTGGTTTTCAGATCCTCCCAGGTGTCCTTCCACGAGCTGCCGTAGTAGACGCCCAGTACGGCCCTGGTTGGGTTCCTGACTGTCAGCCCAGCGAGATCAACTATTCCCCCAACGCCGCTTTGCACACCGTGGACAACAGTCTTGGTAGCTTCCCAACCGGAGGAAAGAACGCCCTTGAACGTCCAGCCTTCCGGTTTGGCTGCCGGTGTGGTCACTGCTTTGTAGGCGTTTGCGTTATCGCTCACCTCGCCCTCGGCATAGGCCGCCGGGAGGATGCTGTTTGGAACGCTGCTCACGTTCACCAGCTTCGACTTGTCCATCGAGTCCAGATACTTCTGCATCTCGGAGGCGAGATTCTCATATGATTTCAGATTGGAGTTGATGAAAGCGATGTCTTCGGCGTTTAGCTGATCGTTTGGCTTCACGCCCTTCATCTTCTCTTTCAGACCCGGGATGTTATCGCGCATGAACTTGACGGCGTCTCTTGCGAAATAGTAGTCGCCGGTCTGAAGCTGACGGAAACCGCAGTCAATCTTTCCGGCACTACCGATGATGTCGCACAGGTTGCCCTTGATCGAATCGAAAGCTCCCATCTCTTTTTCGAGACGGTCATTAGCTTTCTTGATCTTCGCGTTCTTGGTCTTGCCCTCGACCATGAGCACTCCGGCGGCCGAGCAGACCAGGTTCTCTGCGTCCTGCACGTAGAGCATGCCGAGCTCCACGCCTTTAGTGACCTCGAAGTACTGCATGTAGGTCTTGGCGAAGGCGTTCTCGCTGGAGGTGTCCATGCTCTTGTAGGTCGCTTCGGCGATGGCCTCTTTTGTCTGGTGTCTGATGAGGTCACCGAGGCTGGCAGCGATGAACTCCTCAGCCTTCGGGTCGTTCGCCCTTAGCGTTGTCAGATAGTTGGTGTACACCTCGCGGAGCTTTTCCATGCCGGGCTTGGTCTTCTCGGTTATTCCGACCAGCTTGTCGGCCTCCGCGATGATCTCGTCCACCTTCTTCGCTCGGACTTCGCAGTATTCGCGCGCGCCAGGCGTGGGGTAGGGTTGAGCGCCCATGTAGAACGGGCTGCTGGAGAGCAGCATGTCAATGCTGTCGCTCTTGAGGTAAAACTTGACGGTCGCCTCGTCCGTCTTGTAGTCGAATGTGAAGGCGTCCTTTTCTTTGGGGCCTTTCGCGCCGCACCCGGCTAGAACTGTGCAGAGAAGCAGTAGCAATACGACCCAATTTCGCTTACCCATAGCCATGTGTCTCCTTGACATTGTTTACGCGGATTATGCATGTCCCGCATAATCCGCGGCTTTCTGCGCATTATTCATGTTCTTCATGAATAATGCAGGTTAGCGTAAGGTTCGGCTTACAACCTCCCTGTCTACTTCTTCGACAAAACGGCGATTTCCTTGTATAATGATAGTTCGGATGGAAATTGTCGCTCGCTGTGAGAGTTGCATCCAGTAAACCTTGACAAGTCTGGCACGGCGTGATAAAATACACAGGTTTTCTGTCAGTAAACCTGTCCGCATTATTCACGAGAAACGTGAATAATGGCTCTGAAGGCCCTGGATTGTTCACTCTGTGAATAATCCAGGCTAGGAAAAATCACATCGCACGAAAGGAACGCGCTTAGATATGTACGCTATCGTAAAAACCGGTGGTAAGCAGTACACCGCAAAAGAAAACGAGATCATCCAGATAGAGAAGCTGGACGTTCCCGTGGGCGAGGAAGTGGTCCTTTCGGACGTGCTACTCTTCAGCGGGGATGACGGACAGGTAATCGGCGCTCCGTTTATAGACGGCGCTACCGTGGTTGGCACAGTCAAGCGACACGGGCTGGGCGAGAAGATCATCGGCTATACCTTCAAGCCCAAGAAGAGCTGGAGCAAGCGCTACGGCCACAGACAGCATTTCACCCAGGTTTTGATCGAGAAGATTAACTACAAGAAGCCACGGGCGCGGAAGGCAGCAGCGGAAGAGACAGTCGAAGTCGCCGCTGAGTAGATATCCGCACTAGACGTGATGGAGGAAAGTAAGAAATGGCGCATAAGAAAGGTGTAGGCAGTTCACGCAACGGACGTGACAGCAATGCACAGCGATTGGGCGTAAAGAAGTACGCAGGCGAGTTTGTAAAGGCAGGAGCCATTCTTGTTCGGCAGCGCGGCACTCCGCTCTACGCAGGCAAGAATGTTGGGCGCGGCAGTGATGACACACTGTTCGCGTTGATCGAAGGATATGTCAAGTGCGAAGGCAACAAGAACGTTAAGCGCATGGTGAGCGTATATCCCACCCGAGTTGACTAACCTAAGAATGACCCACCGAGGCTCGATTGTCCTTGCGATGATCGGGCCTTTTTGTTTTTCGCGATGCCTGATAGAGATATAGGCAGGGCGCACGAGTCGGGCCGTAAAATATGTTTGTAGATGAAGTCAGTATTTCCGTAAAATCAGGCGACGGTGGCAACGGTCTGGTCGCGTTTCGGCGTGAGAAGTTCATGCCGCGCGGTGGACCTGCGGGCGGTGACGGCGGGAAGGGCGGAGACGTCTTTCTGCTGGCGGACGGTCGCCTCACCACGCTCATAGACTTCAGGTACAAGCACAAGTACAAGGCGGGCAACGGCGTCAACGGCGGGAACAGCGACATGACCGGGGCCGGCGCCGACGATCTGACGCTGAAAGTCCCGCTCGGCACCCAGGTGTTCGACGCGGATACCGGCGACCTGATCGTTGACCTGGCTGTTGACGGAGAGCAGTTCCTGATCGCGAAGGCCGGACGCGGCGGCAGGGGAAACGCCCGGTTCGCGACGCCCACCCGGCAGACTCCCAGGTTCGCTGAGAACGGTGAACCCGGCGAGGAGAAGCATCTGCGGCTGGAGTTGAAATCGCTGGCCGATGTTGGGCTGCTGGGCTTCCCGAATGTAGGCAAGTCCACACTGGTCGCGCAGGTTTCCGCTGCGAGGCCGAAGATCGCGGACTATCCGTTTACCACACTGGTGCCGAACCTGGGCGTGGTGCGCGTGGATGACGAGCGGTCGTTCGTGATGGCGGACATACCGGGTATCATCGAGGGCGCGCATTCCGGCGCGGGGCTTGGGGACAGGTTCCTCAAGCATGTGGAACGCACTCGGCTTTTGGTTCACATCCTGGACGTTTCCGGCTTCACTGATCGCGATCCGTTGTCGGACCTGGATATCATCAACGGCGAGTTGAGCAAGTACAGCCCGAAGCTGGCCGAACTCCCACAGGTGATCGTGCTGAACAAGATTGATATCCCCGGCGCGCGCGAAACCGCGGAGGCGATGGTCGGGCAGTTGGAGGAACGCGGATTCACGGTGTTCGTGATCTCCGGCGCGACCGGCGAAGGTGTCCGTCCGTTGATTTACCATCTTGCGGATCAACTGGATCGAATCAGGGAAGCCCAGCCGATTCCAGTGGAAACCGACGATGTTGTGCGCATCAAGTCCGTTCGGTCCGACCTAAAGGATTTTGAGGTGGAGATGGTGGGCGAACACGACTTCAAGGTAACCGGCAAGGCGTTGGAGCGATCAGTGGCGATGACCGATCTGGCGAACGAGGAGTCGGCGCGACGATTGCACCGTAAGATGGATGGTCTGGGCGTCTACCGTGCGCTTAAGGAACTGGGCGCGCAGTCCGGCGACAACGTGCGCATAGGCAAGGCTATGTTTGACTACTCCTCCGATGATGAAGTAGAATAGGTTGCCAGTCGCAACCATGATAAAGAGCCTTCAAGAATGTAGTTGCGCTTCATTTTGCGGCCTGCGGTCCCTCACACATGAACAACGATTTCAAGCGCATAGTCATAAAGGTGGGAACGAGTACGCTCACGGATGAGAGTGGGCTTATTGACCGTGTCTACATCGAGTCGCTTGCCGGTCAGATAGCTGGAGCCAAGGCGCGGGGCAGCGATGTGCTGCTCGTTACATCAGGCGCTATCCGGGCAGGCATGGAATCCCTCGGCCTGACCGCGCGACCACGAACGATACCCGAGAAGCAAGCAGCCGCCGCTGTGGGGCAGGGGCTTCTTATGCAGACCTACGCGGACACTTTTCGCCGTCACGGCCTTACCACCGGCCAGATTCTCCTTACCCGCGAGGATTTCAGGGAGCGAGGCAGATACCTGAACGCCCGTAACACTGTCCTCGCGCTCTTTCGACACGGCGTTGTGCCTGTGGTGAACGAGAACGATACCGTGGCCGTGGACGAGATAAAGGTTGGCGACAACGACACGCTCGCCGCGTTGGTCGCCTCGAACATCGAGGCCGATCTGCTGGTACTGCTCTCCGACGTGCAGGGCTTGTTCACCGCGCATCCGGGCGAGGATCAGTCGGCTGAACTGATATCGCTGGTGCCGAAGATAGATGACGGAGTTCGCGCCATGGCAGGCGGCACTCAGGGCCTGAACGGAACCGGCGGAATGCGGACCAAGATCGAGGCAGCGGAGATTGCCACCCGGTGCGGTGTGACCATGGTCATCGCCGACGGTCGCAGGCCTGATGTGATAGCGGATATCCTGGCAGGCGCGGAAGTGGGCACCACGTTCCTGCCGAGTCAGAAGTGTCTCAGCGGACGCCAGCGGTGGATGGTATTCGGCGCGGCCCCCAAGGGGAGTGTGTCCGTGAACGACGGCGCAAGGAAGATGATCGTTGAAAAAGGCAAGAGTCTGCTTGCGGCTGGGATTATTGACGTGACCGGCAAGTTCGGCGCGGGTGACCTGGTTCGACTGACGGATAAGGACGGAAACCATATCGCCCGCGGATTCGTAAACTATAGTGCGGACGAACTGAAGCGCATAAGCGGTCGGCAAAGCTCGGAGATCGAGGAGATACTGGGTTACAAGGGCTACGACGAGGCGATTCACCGGGACAACATGGTCCTCCAATCATAAAGTCTCGTACTCGTACTCTACTCTTCTCGTACCCGATCTGTTTGCGCTTCGGGCGAGTTCCGGCGATTCAGGAATTCTAGCGCGAGAGTGCGATGGGGTGTTTATGCTCAAACTAGGCATAATGGGAGGCACGTTCGATCCGCCGCACTGGGCGCACCTGCTGATGGCAGAAGAAGCGCGAGTGCAGTTCGACCTTGCGAAGGTTCTGTTCATACCGGCCGGTCAGCCGCCGCACAAGCCTGGGTACGCTGTTTCGGACGCGGAAGACCGGTACAACATGGTGGCGCTGAGCATCGCGTCAAACCCGTGTTTTGAGGTCTCGCGAATCGAGATCGAACGAGAAGGCCTTTCGTATTCGGTTGACACTCTGGCGCATATGAAGAGCGTCTACAGCCCGGACTCAGAGTTGTTCTTCGTGATTGGCGCGGATGAAGCGCTCTACCTGCCGCACTGGCATGACGCGGATCGCCTTCCGAGCCTTGCGCGGTTTCTGGTAGCGCCCCGCCCCGGAGTGGATCTCAGCAAACTGGAGCAGAAGCTGTCCGCGAACCTGTTCGGCGCAGTTGAGATGCTGCCGATGATTGAGTTGGACGTATCGTCAACCGAGATCAGGCGGCGCGTGGCTGAGCGTAAGAGCATCAAATACCTGGTGACCGACGAAGTTGAATCGTACATCCGCGAGCGCGGATTTTACGCAGAGGGCTAGGCAGTATGGGCAGAAGATCGGCATACGGGCGAAGCGGAATAGACTATGGACGCCGTGTCGGCATAGTTCTAATTGTGCTGGCTGCGTTGGCGGGTTTCGCGGCGTTGGGTACGTACATAGGGATACGCACATCGGGATTCGGCCACAGAGTTGAGTTTCTCGCTCCCACGTTTGGCGGTAAAGACGTGGTGTATATATGCGCGATGGGCGAGGACAATACGCGCCTGACCCAGAAGCGGGAGCGCGGGTTGACAGACACGATCATTCTTATGCAGGTGGATTTTCCCAATAAGCGTGTAGCCGCCATTTCAGTGCCGAGGGACACGCGGATTGAACTGCCCGGACACGGATACGTGAAGGTGAACGCCGCGCACGTTGTCGGTGGGCCTTACCTGACAATGAACGCGGTTGAGATGCTGACCGGCATCAAACCCGACTACTACATCAAGACGAACCTGAACGGGTTTGTGCAGGCAGTGGACATCCTGGGCGGCGTGGAAGTGGATGTTGAGAAGAACATGCACTACGACGACAACTGGGGCAACTTGCACATCAACCTGAAGAAGGGTCGCCAGGTGCTGATGGGCAAGGATGCCATGGGGTACGTGCGCTTCAGACACGACACTCTTGGCGACATCACGCGCATGGGGCGGCAGCAGAAGTTTATCAAGGCGTTTATCTCGAAAATGCTTTCGCCTACCAAGCTGCCCAAACTGCCGTGGGTGGTGAAGGCTCTGATGGACAACGTGGACACCAGCATGACCACAAGGGATGGCATCAGGCTTGCGGAACTCTTTCGTGAGATAAACCTGAGTGAAGTTCAAATGGTTCAGATGCCGGCGGTACCGGAGTATATCAGCGGCATCAGTTACATGATTCAGGACGTGGACAAAACAAAGGAAGTTGTTCAGGAACTGTTCTTTCCGAAGCCGCCGATGCCGAGTCTGGAAGTGCTGAACGGCACTGGGATACCGGGCGCTGCACAAAAGGTTGCGGAGGCGTTGAAGCTGTACGGGTACGAAGTGAAGACCGTTGGCAACGCTCCATCCTTTGGGTACGAATCATCACAGATTGTCGGCCACAAAGGCGATAACGGACTGGACAAACTGGCCGGGTTGGTGAATACCGGCACAATCACACAGGACAAGAAACCTGAATCCAAGGCCGATATCACCGTGATAGTCGGCAAAGACTGTAAGCTTATCGGCACAGGGAGTTAACTAATTTGAGTTCAAAGAAGAAACCAACATCAGAAGAGAAAGTTGCCATCATTATCGGGGCGCTGGAAGACAAGAAGGCCGTGGAGCCGATTGTCATACCGGTCCGCGAACGCACACTCATGACGGATTCCATCGTAATCGCCACGGGCACTTCGCGCATACACATCCGCGCGCTCATGGAGGCTGTGGTGGACACACTGGCGGACAACGGCGTGAAGGGCAAACGCGTGGAAGGCAGCACGGACTGCGGGTGGCTGCTGCTGGACTACGGCGAGGTAGTCGTCCACATCATGTCAGAGGAGCAGCGGGAGTTCTACCGACTTGAGGCCTACTGGTCGGGCGAGGAGAAGGGCAGTCCGCCGCCTCTGCCTTGCTAGTCAGGAACTTTCCCGGTTACATGATCGTCATTCAAGTGACAGGAGTGACTTAGCTGGCATTATGCGCCTATGCATAATGCAGGGCATTTCGAGCATTATTCACGTCCTTTGTGAATAATGCGGGGCAGACACATGACATCGGACAAACTAACCTTTGACCAGGAGCGAGAACTTAGCACGCTGACGGCAGCGGCGAATCTTCACCGCACGCGCGGTGAGTGGATCGAGGCCGAGGATAAGTGTCGGCGGGCGCTGGCCATCGCTCCCGATGATATCGTGATGCACGAGATGCTGGCGGATATTCTGCAGGGTGTGGGCAAGCTGGATGCCGCGCTGGCGGAAGTCAAAACCGCCATGGGTTTGGCGCCGGGCCGTGCATCGCTTGAGACGAGGTATGCCAAGCTGGTGTTGGAGATCGGCGAGCGTGAACATAACCGGTTGCTGGCCGAAGAGATGCTGACCAACCCGGCCAAGCGTGATATACACGCAAAGAACCCGATTTTGGCGCTATTCTGTGCCGTGCTCGTCCCCGGACTGGGTCAGTTTTACAATGGCGAAATCCGGAAGGGAGCGATAATCCTCGGAACGTTCCTTGTCTTTCTCTTTAGCTTTGTGCTGTTCCCGTCACATCCCCGAAATCCGGAAAGCATGGCAGGCGCGCTCAGCGGTATTAGCCCCATGGTGCAGTGGCTGGGGAGCATAGCCGGCATCGCTTACGTATACGGACTGATAGACGCCGTGGTTCGCGCCGATCTGATAACAAAAGCCTCCAAACGCCAGATGCCTGCGGAACTGCTGCCGCCCTCTCAACCTAAGCCGGAAGAGCCGACTGAGTAGAAAACCATTCTCTTGGGAGCGCGGACGTCCCCGTCCGCTTTTCCGGGAAGGGAGGCGGTGCGCCGCGGCGGACCGCCTCCCGGGCCTTTCAGTAGGAGACTACAAGGTCCAGACCGCCCGCCCACGGCCCGCGGATTGTGACAGCCTCTGCGTCGAAGTCGGCGTGCGGTGCGCCGTTTACTGTAACCGTCTGGATCGGCTTTTTATCAGGATGGCGGAATGACACTTCCAGCCGCGCCGGAGGGTTCCGCTTCGGCGGTTCCAGCGTCATGTGGTCTGCTGATGACACGGCGTAGCTTACCGGGCCGAAGTAGGTAGCCATGTTCTGAACGCTGAATCCCTGGGCGAACCATTCCCTCGGCACGCCCGGCGCGATGCTCAGGCAGTCAGCTCCGCGCTCCATCAGCAGACAGTTACGCAGCCAGTTCACCCAGCAGTTCTCGTCCGGCGTCTTGTAGAACGGCCCCGCACCAAGCCCGAAAGCCTCGACCGGATGCTCGATGAAGCACCGCACGTCGCGGTAGATGTTCTGCGCAAACCCGTTGAAGAGCGCCCGTATGGCATGTTCAGGCTGGTTGCGCTTGAGGTAGATCATTACTATCGGAAGCAGCCCGCTTTGGATTGTGTTGCCGCCGTGACTGAACCAGAACCGCTCCAGGTCAACCTGCCGCCCGCGATATCGTGAGACGAAGATGTTATCCTCTGTGTCCTTGAGCATCCATGTAGCCATGTCGTCGTTCGGTTCAAGAACGCCGCATTCGATGGCATGCATGGCAGGGTATAGAGAATCGCGAATCCAGCCGATATCACGTCCGCGCAGTTGGCATCTGGTTGGGACCATCGGCGTGAAGTTTCCGTCCGCCAGTTTGACCACCGGCGCAAGCTCGGCTGATATCCGCATCGCCTGGTAGATATCCTCGCGGTATGCCTCTGCATCCTCGGCCAGTCGCGTAGCCTCGGGATGGCCGATATCCGCCAGCACGTCAGCCGTCGCCTTCATGCCTCGGTAGCAGTGAGCGTTGACGGCATACCAGTACAGCCACTCCGGGTTATCCTCCAGATGGCCTGGCGGAAGGAGTCCGTATTCCCAGGTCTTTCCGCCGTCGGGATTGGTTTTCATCGTCGCCAGCCGTTCGCGGGTCACGAAATCACACGCTGCGACGAGCCTGTGCGCCACTTCCGCGAGCCAGTCCTTGTCGCGGGTCAGCAGGTAATGCTCGCACATCGCGAACAGCACGTAGCCGTGGTCGAGGTTATAGTTGAAGCCCTGGTAGTTCGTGTCCTCATCGGTCTGCAGACCGTGGAAAACGCCCTCCTTGCTGTGGAACCGCCCGTGCATGCCCTGTGTGCTCTGAAGCTCGTAGAACGGGCGCAGGTACTTCCGCGCGCGCTCGTGGTGGCCTCGGTAGTCGAGCGCCCTGATCTGGTGGCATGCCTCGTTCATGCAGACCGGATACCTGTAGGTCCCGGCGGGGAGCATGTAGTAGCCGGTCTTGATGTCCTTGTCCACCGTGATGCCGATGTGAGGGATCGTTGCCTTCACGAAATCGGTGATGTCTTGCTCAGGCACCTTGATGCTTGCGCCGGCATCAATCTGCTCTTGCCAGTAGCTCTTCATTTCGGCCAGTTTCGCGTCGAAGCTCAGCGCCTCGACCGCCCCCCTGCCGTCATCGCCGGTAAAGGTGACGAATGGGATGAACAGGTCAATTTCGTGGCTCGTTCTCGGCTCAAGTTCGATGTCGTAGGCAACGGCATTCGGGATACCTGTCACGCCCAGCGGCTCGTAGCTGCATGCGGCTGGTGTTGCCGCGCCTTTGCCCCTGGTGTCAATGTACACCCTGAGCCTGCGAGTTGGATATTTCTCTACAATCCATCGTTTCTGGATTTGCGCATCCGGAACCCAGTCATTGTATGCTCGACCCGTGGCATAGACAAAGCCCTGTTCGTCCACGCTGAGTTCTTCAGGGTTTTCGACCACCATCCAGAACCGGGCCGTCCGCTTTTCTTCCGTGGTGTTTCTGATCTTGATCCGTGAAAGCGCGACTATCGGCTCGTCCCCGCGCTTCTTTTCTTCATCCCACGGTGTTTCATCCATTAGCGCCGCGAAGGAGGTCATTTCGTAGACGAACTCCCGATCTTTCCACTTGCTCGTGTAGATCGGCAGATACCCGTCCATCGCGCTCTGCTCGGCGCCATCTTCGCGATATCGGAAATCCACCGGGTCGCCGGTGGGGAACTTGTAGAATATGCACTTTCCGGGCCAGAGAAGTTTTGCGGTGTCTCTGCCGGACGCCTTCATCTCTTCTTTGTCCGCGAAGATCTCGCCGTTGTAGCGAATTGCGAACTCCTGTCGGTTGGCCTCGCACCCTATGGGTACGTACCTGCCGTACTGGTGGACGGTCGTCCTGTTTACATGCGGTATTTCTCTGCTCGCGCGCTCGTAGGTTTGCTCAGGTTCCGTGAGGATGCGGTCGAATATGGATAGCGCATTTCCCTCTCCCTGGTAGGGAGAGGGGCCAGGGGTGAGGGTCTCGGCAGCGGCGTCGGCTTCCACCCTCATCCCAACCTTCTCCCTCAAGAGAGAAGGGGTAGGTTCGCCTAGTCCGATACATACACAGAAATCCGGTATGCTCACTCCGCCTGCCAGCGCATCTGTTACCAGAAACGAAAAGCTGTGCGGTTCGGCATTTACCGTTACCACTGTGCGGTCGGGTTCCCACGGAACTGACTTGTTGATGCCGTAGTTGTGCGTCTCGGCGTACAGCACGCTGAGCTTCACACTTGCGGGGTCGGATTCGTACAGCGAGAGAATACGCCCATTACCGATCTCCACGCTCTTGAAAGAATGCTCAGGGTTGCCAAAGCTGATCTGCAGGTCCGCCGTCCGCCAGACCGACTCCGAGAAGACCTGCATAGCTCGAATTCTCGGCGTTGAGCCGTCTTTGAACAGCAACCGCACGCGGTACGACTGCCGGTATGAGACCGCGAAATCCTCCGCGTGACGCAGTTCGGTGATGTCCAGCGGATCGAACGATATGTCCATCGTCCCGCCGCTGATCGCGATCTCGCAGTGAGCGTTGACCCACTTGCCGTTGTATGGGTCATCAACCGCCGTCCATCCGCCCTGATACGACGGCGGCCAGTTTCGCTGCCAATATTGAACTCGCAGGTTGTCCGTGCAGGGCGCTTCATCTGCATCCGCAAACTCCGCGACGACACGGTAGAACTGGCGTGGATATTCCCACTCTATCCCGATGTGCGGGTTATCGCCCTCGACCGTCGTTACAGGCAGGTATGAGCCGTCTTCGCATGGTTCGATGTCGTGGCTTTTGATGGTCATGGGATCGTCGCCTGTCCAGTGCATTACACGCCCGAACTCGGCGATGTTCACATTCTGTCCAATGAGATTATCTAAAATGGTCAAGTAGGTTCTCTTTCCGTGGTTTGTTGGTGCATCGTGGATACACCTGTGATTGATTCTACGAAGGGAACCTGTAATCCTTTGTCGAACGGTTGCCTGGCCTGGAACCTCATGGTATAATACTGACCACAGGAGATCGTGTTTTATGGCGAGTGGATTATGAGAAAGAAGAAAAGCTGGCACAAACTGGAGTTCATTCTGCCGGTAATGATCGTTCTTCCGCCGGTGGGGCTGTTGTTGCTGTGGTTGTCTCCGCAGAGACGGGCGCTCAAGGATACGCTGACCGTTCTGCTGCTAGCTTTTTATGCCTTAGTCGGCATCGTGGTGTGGCGCACCGGGTACTATACCAATTTTCAAGAGCCGCCGATTCCGCATTCCGGATATGACATAACGAAAGACGCCCGCGGACAGTATGAGATTAGCCGCGTTTTGCCGAAAGAACGACGCATATTTAACCAAGTGGTTGAGGAGACGCGCCGCATCCAGAAATCGCCTATGAACATGCCATCTCAGATGGATTCGAGTACGATAGATGACCCGGAGGCACGCGCGATAGAGATAGTGGCGGAGAGATACGGCATTAACTCTACTGATGTTCAAGGTATATACATGAAGGTATCCTCTAAGTTGGCGTCACGCTGATAGTAGTTTGGGCCGACAACCCTGCAACAATACGAAAGACCGGCCCGAAGACCGGTCTTTCGCAATTCAACCGTATTCAGTTTTAGAAACTACCGACCCCCCTGAGCGCTGGCTGGAAGCGGCACTGTGGCACGACACGAATTGTATTTATTGCCACTAAGGGAGGAATCGCCCGTTTCATGCCTAAGTAAGAAATGATAGGCTGAGTCCTGTTTCCACTGGGTAGTAAACGAGCCGCATCCGTTCGGCTCGGGCCACCTGTTCATGGATGTATAGGTTTGGCCCGGTGGTTTTCCTTCCTTTCCTTGCCGGGCTTGTCGGAGCGGGATATCACCCCGAGAACTCTCGCTCCGACTCTCTAACAAGAGAGTTCAATCGTCCTCACTCTAGTTCTTCCACGCACTTAGCACAGGGTGGCCTGTCAAGTATACCGGGTTTGTGCATATATACCTTGTTCCTAAATCAACCTAGCCCGCATTATTCATGAAAGACATGAATAATGCTCAGAAGCCCGCGGATCATTATTGAAGAAATTTGTCTAAAATCTGAACATTCTGGGAACTAATTCACCAGTGAAACCGTCTTAACAAATGTACAAGAGAATAGAGTTCAGGACTTCCCTTAGTGGAAGTCAATAGGGTTACCCTGCCCTAGCAATCCGACCTCCTTACACTTGCCCTGGCCGAACCTCATTTATCGGCCAGGGTTCTTCTTTTGTGCCGGTAGCCAGAAGAAAAACGCCTCCATCCAAAGGACGAAGGCGTTTTTGCTTGATTATGCATTCAGATCCACGCTCAGTCGCTGCCTGCAGTTACCTCTTCTCGCAGCTTGGACTCCTGCTGGTCATCTTTCAGTGCGTGAATCTCGCGCTCCATGTGGTGCATCCGTTCAAGTATGCACTCAATGGCCTTTGCCACAGGGTCCGGAAGCTCGTTGTGTTCCAAGTCAAACTCTGTCTCTACCTTCTTGCCGTCCCGGTATGTCACTCGCCCGGGGACGCCCACGACTACGGAATTCGGCGGAACCTCGTTCACAACCACGGAGCCGGACCCGATCTTGCTGTTGTCGCCCACCTTGAACGGACCTAGCACCTTGGCTCCCGCGCCAATCACCACGTTGTCTCCAATGGTGGGGTGACGCTTCTCCTTCTTCCAACTGGTGCCGCCCAAAGTGACGCCGTGATACATGGTCACGTTCTCGCCGATCTCAGCGGTTTCGCCTATCACTACGCCCATTCCATGGTCTATGAAAAACCCAGGACCGATGGTAGCGCCCGGATGAATCTCTATTCCTGTGAAGAACCTGCCCATCTGGGAGAGCCATCTCGCCGCGAGCTTGATCTTGTGAGTCCACAGCCAGTGAGCCATTCTGTGGTAGAACAGCACGTGAAAGCCGGGGTAGCAGAGAAGGACTTCCAGAGTGCTCCGGCATGCCGGGTCTCTTTCCTTAACTGCGCGAATATCGCTTTTCATTCTGGCAAACATGCTGACCACCTCCGATAGTGATGCGCTGGGCGGATGGGGCATGTGTATCCATGCCCCGCTTTTGTATATCGCCTTACTCTTCGTGCGGTGTGCCGACGTTCTCCACCTTCGTCACGCCCGGAATCTTGTTCTTCAGCACCCGCTCTACACCCATCTGCAGAGTCATCTGGCTCATCGGGCAGCCTGCGCATGCGCCCACCAGCTTGACCTGGACCACACCGGTATCCTCGTCCACGTCCACCAGTTCGATGTCGCCGCCATCAGCCTGCAGTGCGGGTCGAATCAGGTTCAATTGCTCTTCCACTTCCGATCTCATTCGGTTTCCTCCTGTGTATGTTCATGTACATCGTGAGGCGCTAGATCAAGGCCCTTGCCGGTGGTCTTCTTCAGGTAGTCATCTATGGCAGCCTGAACAGCGTCCTCAGCAAGCACCGAACAATGCATCTTCACGGCGGGCAGACCGCCGAGCGCCTCAGCCACAGCTTTGTTTGTCAGTTCCAACGCTTCTTCTATGCTCTTACCCTTAATCAACTCCGTTGCCATGCTGCTGGTGGCGATTGCCGCACCGCAGCCGAATGTTTTGAATTTCACATCGGTGATGATGTTGTCCGCCACCTTTATGTACATCCTCATGATGTCGCCGCAGGTGGGGTTGCCGACGGTGCCTACGCCGTCTGCGTCTGCCATTTCGCCCACATTGCGGGGATTCATGAAGTGCTCCATTACCTTGTCGCTATACTCTGTGTTTGACATGTTGATCTCCAATCTACTCAGAACTTGTCTATCTGCGCGCCCGTTGCGGTCTGGTACACTTCGTTCACCACGCACTCAGGCTTGTGATCCACGCCGCAGTGAATGCACTGGCTAAGCGCGTCTAGTGGGCTATTCATACCAGCGGCAATGAAGGTTTCCAGACTCCGAACCAGGCATGTGCGCGATTCAGGCGGCATGCGGTTGAGAATGCCTGCCATCCTTTCGGTCTTTTCTACGCGAATCCGCTCTGCCAGGGTACGCCCGCTGTCTGTGAGTCGTATTTCCGAAAGCCGTCTGTCATGGGTATTGTCACACTTAGATACCCATTCTTTTCTGACAAGGCGGTCAACGAGCTGGCTTGCGGCGGGAAGGGTCATGGACAGACCGGCAGCCACGTCTCTGACGGAGCACACATCATGCTGGTAGACAAACTGCAGCGCTTGAGCCAATGACGGCGTGATGCCCGCGTTCAGGTCGCGCAGAGGTTTGTCAGTCATGTTTTCGTGCAGCACCTCGGTGAAGAGGGAGAGCACATGCTCCGTGTATGCCGCGGTCGCCTTGTCCATTTCGTTCCTCGTGCCGTGGAAACTTAACGTGCTTATTCATTAAGCTACTTAACTTATACCCGGTTTTGCCGAATTTGTCAACATTGCGCGAGACGTTTTTTCTGTACACAGGAAAAGGCCCCGTCCGGGTGATACCGAACGAGGCCGAACCATAAGGACCTACGCGATAACTCTACAGCGAGTAGACCTGCTCTGCTTCCAGTATCTGCACACCGCCGGACTGAAGCGCGCTGATTGCGTTGTCAATGTCCTCCACACGGAATATGACCACAGCGTTTTCCTGAGACTTTTCGACGAACGCGTACATATACTCGATGTTGATGCTCTTGCCCGCCAGGACGGACAGCACGTTCGCCAGTCCGCCGGGTTTGTCCGGTATCTCCACCGCTATCACGTCCGTTTCGCTGACCGTGAAGCCCTGTTCTTTTAGAACCGCGCGGCCTTTCTGGATGTCGTTCAAGATCAGGCGCAGTATGCCGAAACCGGATGTGTCTGCAAGGGACAGCGCCCTGATGTTCACGCCTTCCTTGCCTAGCGATCCCATGACTTCAGCCAGGCGGCCTGACTGGTTTTCCAGGAATATCGAAAGCTGCTTCACCTTCATTTCGTCTCTCCTTTGTGCATATTCACTGCTCTTCCCTCAAGTCTATCACGCGGTTTGCTTTGCCTTCGCTTCGGGCTATCGTCCGCGGTTCCACCAGTTTCACTTTCACGGAGAGGTCCAGCACGCTTTCCAGCTTCTTCGCGATGCGCTCTTCCGTCCGTCGGAGTTCCTTCATCTCATCGGAGAACAGCGTTTCCGAAACCTCTACCCAGACTTCAAGGCCGTCCAGTGCGCCTTCACGGTAGACCACCAACATGTAGTGGGGCTGAGTTTCCTCTATCTCCAGCAGTGCGCTCTCCACCTGCGACGGGAAGATATTCACGCCGCGAATGATGAGCATGTCGTCCGTGCGGCTTGTGACCTTCTCCATGCGCGCCAGGGTACGGCCACACTTGCACGGCTCGGGGTTCAGCCGGGTGATGTCGCCGGTACGATAGCGCAGAACCGGCATCGCTTCCTTGGTGAGTGTTGTGATTACCAGCTCACCCTGCTTGCCGTAGTCCAACGTTTCCAGAGTCTCCGGGTCAATGATCTCCACCAGGAAATGGTCTTCGGCGATATGCATACCGTCTCGGTATTCATGACACTCGCCGGATACGCCGGGGCCGATTACTTCGCTCAGTCCGTAGTTGTCCGTGGCGCACAGACCGAGTTTCGCCTCGATCTCCGTCCTCATCTGCTCGGTCCATGGTTCCGCGCCAAACAACCCCCACTTCAGGTTCAGCTTCCCGCGCATGCCTTGCTCGTCGGCTTCATCGGCCAGATGGAGCGCGTATGATGGAGTGCAGGCCAGCGCTGTGGTGCCGAAGTCTTGCATCAGGGTCAGGTGACGGTGCGTGTTCCCCGTAGAAGCGGGGATGACAGATGCGCCTACCCGCTCCATACCCTGGTGCATGCCGAGTCCACCGGTGAAGAGACCGTAGTTAAACGCTATCTGCGCGATGTCGTCCGAAGTCACGCCTGCTGCGGTGATGATTCGTGCGCATATCTCCGTCCAGATTTCCAGATCGTTGCGCGTGTAGCCCACCAGCGTCGGTTTTCCCGTTGTGCCGGTGGATGTGTGCATCCGCACGACCTCTTTCATCGGAACCGCGAAGAGGCCATATGGATAGTTCGATCTCAAGTCATCCTTGACGGTGAACGGCAGCTTTCTAAGGTCAGCCAGCGAGTGAATATCGCACGGTCTCACGCCCGCCTTGTCCATGGCGTTCTCGTAGTGAGGCGCCAGGTCATAGCAGCGCGAGACGGTGTTCTTCAGCCGCCCGAGCTGGAGCGCCTCCAGTTCGCTTCTCGACATAGATTCGTGCTTCATGTCCCAGATCATGGGAGTACCTCTAATCAGGCCGTTTTAACCTTCTTGCACTCGGATAGCGACATGTTTAGCGCCAATACGAAGCCCACGCCGGATACAATACCAGCTATCACGAACGATTGCGCGTAGTTGCCCGATGCGTTCTTGACCGCACCTGCTACGTATGGACCCGCGATTGCGGCAATGCTGAACCCGGAGAAGAGCAGGGCATAGTTTACCGCCATGTTCTTAGGGCCGAAAGCGTCTGCGCAGAGGGCAGGGAATGTGCCCAGATAGCCGCCGAAACATACACCCAATAACAGCCCAGCAACCATCAGTGATCCCTGACCGGTGGAGAGTTGCGGCATCATGAACATTGTCACTGCGGTAATCAGGAACATGAGTGTGAGAGCCCAAAGCCTGCCAATCCAGTCCGAAACCGTTGCCCACATAACTCGCCCGGTGGCGTTTGCCGCCGCGATGGCCATTACAAAGCCGCCTGCGAGAGCTTTTACCTGGTCTGGCGTCAGTCCTTCCAACTTCATTCCCATGAAGATCGGCTTGGCCTGGCTTATAATCATCAGGCCGGAAAACGCTCCGCATACATACAGCATGTAGAGCAGCCAGAACCTGCTCTTGCCGAGCATTTCAGTCCACGAAAGGCTGACAGCCGCTGGTGCAGTCCCGCCTGACGCTGCGGGCATACCTACAGTGTAATCCTTCGGAGGATTGGTCATTGCTAGTGAGCACAGGCCCATTATGACCACAAACGCGACGCCTAAAACCCTCATGGCTAGTCCAACCGTGTCAGCCTGTCCGGGTCCAGCAGGTCCCATCAATGCGTTGGCTACAGGAACGATTACCACCGGGCCGAAACCTAGTGCGCCGACCGCCAGCCCGGAAGCCAATCCTCTGCGGTCAGGGAACCACCGTACCGCCGCAGCCACGATTGCGCCGTATGCCATGCCGCTGCCGATTCCCATCATGACGCCGAATGTTAGCAAGAAATGCAGATATGTGTTCGCAAATCCTGCGAGTAGCATGCCCAGCCCGAAGATGGTTCCACCAACAAGCACAACCGGTCGGGGGCCTTTCAAATCCGCAATCCTGCCTGAGAGTAACATGCCGATCGGAAGCATGCCCAAGTTCATTGAGAACGCCAGCGCCCACTTTGTCATGTCAGGAGTAGGCTTGCCGGCCTTCATGATCATCAGACCCAGGTGCATCATCATCGGCACCGCGAACACGCTTGACGCGTATGCCGCGCCCTGACACAGGTTAGCGAGGATCCCCGCTAGTAGAATCAACCAACGTTTCATACTGCTTTACTACCCTTCTTTGTGTACAACTCATACCCAGGTCAGACTTTCGGCCTGTTGTCAACAACGCGCTTGGCTTTCCCTTCGCTGCGCTCTATGGTCCTCGGCTCCACCAGCTTCACCGTCACTGAGATGCCGAGGACCGTTTCGATTGATGCAGCAATCTTCCTGCTCAAGCTCTCCAATCCCTTTACTTCATCGGTAAATACCTGATCGCTGACCTCCACCCATACCTCAAGGTTGTCCAGCGAGTCTACGCGGTTGACTACTATCAGGTAGTGCGGCGCTACTCCCTCGGCCTCCAGCAGCACGCTCTCGATCTGGCTGGGATAGACGTTCACACCGCGTATGATGAGCATGTCGTCCGTGCGTCCCGTGATGCGACCCATTCGAGCGTGGGTTCTGCCGCAAGTACACTGGGCTGTGTTCAGCACAGACAGGTCACGAGTTCGGTATCGGAGGATGGGGAATGCTTCTTTGGTGAGCGATGTGAACACCAGTTCCCCCGGAGTGCCTGGCGCTACCGGCTCAAGAGTGATCGGGTCAATGATCTCGGGAACGAAATGGTCGTCAAATACGTGCAGGCCGTCCTGTGCCTCGCACTCACTGGCCACACCTGGTCCCATGACTTCGCTGAGACCGTAGATGTCCGTCGCTCGGATCTGCAGTCTGCGCTCTATCTCCTTGCGCATGTTGTCCGTCCACGGCTCGGCGCCGAAGATGCCGAACTTCAGCGGAAGTTTCTGGATATCCACGCCCTCTTCCTCGGCAACCTCGGCTATGAACAGCGCGTATGACGGAGTGCAGGCTATCATGGTGCTGCCGAAGTCCTGCATTATCATGATCTGTCGCTTTGTGTTGCCGCCTGAGATGGGAACCACAGTCGCGCCAATCTTCTCCGCGCCGTAATGGATGCCCAGACCACCGGTGAACAGCCCGTATCCGTAGGCGTTCTGAATGATATCATGCTTGCCTGCGCCGCCGCACGAGATGGTTCGGGCCATCAGTTCAGACCACGTATCCACGTCTTTGCGCGTGTAGCCGACCACCTTCGGCTTGCCGGTTGTGCCGGACGAGGAGTGTATGCGCACCACATCCTCCATGGGAACGGCGAACATACCGAACGGATAGCTGTCTCGGAGGTCGTCTCTGGTGGTGAAGGGGAGGAGCTTGAGGTCATCTACCGACCGGATGTCATCCGGTGTGATACCAGCGTCTTGCATCTTTTTGCGGTAGGCCGGGACGTGGGTGTAGCACCGCCACACTGTCTCCTGCAGCCTTCGCGTCTGGAGCTTCTTGCGCTCCTCAATCGGCATACATTCTACTTCCGGGTTCCAGATCATCTTGTGCCACCTTCCCGATCCGTGATAACTGCGCTCACATCGAAGCGCAACCGCGGCCCAATTCAAAAGCGCGCAGGTTCGCGTCAAGGCCTTTCTTGGCGAACCGCTCCGTTATGACTGCCCGCCAGATTGATTCATCTATGTCCAGAAATCTCGACAGAACACCGAGCAGGCAGACGTTCGCGCTTCTCGGTGAACCGGCTTCGTTCGCCATCTCCAGCGCGTTCAGTGAGATCATAGTTCCTGACTGTTCATCCAGACACTCGTTTATTCCCTGTGGATATTGCGCCTTGCCGCATGTTACTGACGAGGGCATGATCTGCTGCTCGTTGGCAATCACAATTCCGCCCGGCTTCAGCGAGGGCATGTACCGCAGTGACTCCATGTGCTCAAACGCCAGCAGCACATCCACCTCGCCCTGTGCGATGGTGGGCGAGTAGACTTTCTCGCCGAAACGCACGTCGCTGTTCACCGTACCGCCGCGCTGTGCCATGCCGTGGACTTCACTCTTCTTAACGTCATACCCGGAGGCCAGGAGCGCGTCGCACAGCACCTCGCTCGCCACTATTATTCCCTGTCCGCCAACTCCCGCCAGCCGGATGTTCGTCACCTTACCGCTCATTACTCAACCCTCCGTATGGCATCGAATCGGCAGATTTGTGCGCAAACCGAGCATCCGGTGCAAAGCTCGTGGTTGATCTGCGCCCTTGGTTTGCTGCCCTCAACCGGTATCATTGATACGGCAGGACAACCAATTTTCAAGCACAAGGAACATCCGGTGCAGTTCGTCAGGTCAATTGCATACGGCGTTGTTATCGCTCGTCTGTCTACCAACACGCACGGCCGGTTGGTGATAACCACCGATGGTGTAAACGTGCCAACTGCATAGGTGAGAGCTTTCTCAACCGCATCCAGGTCGTACGGGTCAACCTCCAGCACGTCCGGCACGCCTATCGCCTTAGCCAGCGATTTCAGATCCAGCCTGGGTGCGATAGCGCCGGAGAGCGTCTTGCCCGATGCCGGGTGATTCTGCCCACCGGTCATTGCGGTTGTTCTGTTATCAAGTATGCAGATGGTGGCGGCGGTTCCGTTGTACACGGCGTCTATCAAACCGGTTATGCCCGAGTGTACGAAAGTGGAATCACCAATCACGGCCACAACGGGTCGTTCATCATCTGACGGCATCGCGCGCGCCATGCCCAGTGCGTTGCCTATGGACGCGCCCATGCATATGCAGGTGTCCATCGTTTCAAGCGGCGGGAGCACACCGAGCGTATAGCAACCGATGTCTCCGGTCACTACCGCCTTCAATTTCTTCAGAACATGGTAAAATCCTCTGTGCGGGCAACCGGCGCACAGAACAGGCGGTCTGGCCGGCAGTTCCGGCGCTGGTGCGCAGGCCGTCTGCTCAACCCCGAAGCCGGTAGCGACTGTGCGCGTGTTGAACTCACCGAGTATGGAGAACCGGTCTTTGCCCACTACCTCGATGCCCATTGCTCGTATCTGCTCTTCAAGGAAGGGATCAAGCTCCTCCACAACGTACAGCTTTTGCACCTTGGATGCAAGCTCGCGTATCATCCCGGATGGC
>JANYKG010000085.1 GCA_025358205.1 Armatimonadota bacterium | reverse complement strand
GACCCGCAAGTGGACGATGCGGGTGCCCAACTGGGGGCAGATACTGGCGCAACTGGCGGTGTTCTTCCCGGACCGGGTCAAACACGTCGTTGCCTGACACGACCGGTGAGGGCAGAAGCACAGTTTACTTGACACACCCGTCTTCCTCTATAGACGATGCATCTACTTAAATGTTCGGCAAGCGTGATGTTTTTCTGCACATCATTCGTGCTGCCTGTTCTGTCCCCGTCGCAGATCACGTTACGCACTACTATGCAAGCGACTGCACATGCAAAATGCTAGTCTTTTCGGATCCTTTGGGCAATCGCCAATCCACTTATTTCTCTGCATTCCGAACTAAACTTCGTCTCATGCGGTCTTAGTATGTGAGAGGCGCGCTTGGGATGATATCATCAACGGCTGACACAATGTGCATGCACAGGCTTGAAGACCGAACAGACGAAGCCCTGGTCGAACTTGCAGTTCAGGGTGAAGAAGGATCGTTCGCGATGCTGGTGGCGCGTCACCGACCGCGTGCGATCCGAATCGCCTATGGTATTGTACATAATCCATCGGACGCGGAGGATGCCGTGCAGGACGCCTTTATCCGCGCGTATCGCAGCCTGACGCAGTTCCGAGGCGCCGCCAGGTTCAGTTCCTGGATCTACCGCATTGTCGTGAACGAATCGGTAAGGATGATGGGCAGAAAGCACGACACCGTTGACGATGTGGACTTGGACTCGAAATGTGCGCCCGGCGAAAACATGGATGTGGAGACTGTGCTGATGGTCAGGCAATGCCTGGCATCACTGCCGGAGCGGCTTCGAGTGACGCTGGCGCTCAGAGGTGAAAAGGATCTCGATTATTCCGAGATTGCCGAGATACTGTGCATACCGGTCGGAACGGTGCGCTCCAGACTTCACGAAGCCCGGAAGATGTTCGCCCGCGGCTGGAAGGAAGCGATGAAAGATGAAATGTAAGGAAACGCAGGATAGGTTTTCAGAGTACCTGGATGGTGCTCTGATGCTTGGGGAGTTGCGCGATGTTGAGCAGCACCTGGCCGAATGTGCGGAGTGCGCACAGGAGATCTCGCTGTGGAAGGAAGCGGCGTCAGCCCTGTCAGGAGCGCTCTCATGTGATGCCATGCCGAGGACGTCGCTGGAGGAGTTCGTGGTCGCGTGTACCGCCGGGACCGATGCGCCGACTGCAGAGGCGTCGCGGTTTATACGGTGGCTCACGTCTCCACGACATGCGCTTGCCTCGACTGTGGCCGGGAGCTTTGCTCTCACCGCCCTGCTGCTTATGTTGGTGTGGACTGCGGGCAATGGTATTGGCTCCGCGCACTCGGAGCAATCCCCGGCGCCGACGATGTTCGGTCAGTACGAGAACATAATGGGTCTGGACAATGCGCCCATCGAAAGGAGTTTGGACAATGGAACGAAAGAGAAACGCCGGTCTGATCGTGGCCGGTTTGATACTTGTGTTGCTGCTTATCCCCACCACACGGGAGGGGCTGATCGTTCAGTTCAAGATGAGCTTTGCGCCGTCGCGGACTCTTGATTATCTTGGCAAAATCTGGGAAACGCCGTCTGCAAATGATCCCCCGAAGGATATCGGCGATGCATTGGTAACCGCCAGAGTCAGGTCGCAGAAGTCGAAATCCATCGAACCGTATGGTGAGATGATCGCAAGGTTCCCGGACGACCCCGCGTTATACGCCGGCTTGCTCAGGTACTCCAGTCAGTTGGGTCCGCTGAACGGGCCTGCCCGGCCTGAGATTGATCGTTTGGCCCATAAACCGTCTGCAGATGATCAGTTCAAGCGGTTGACTGATACTCCCGATGTGCGCATGCTCGAAAATGCCATGGTAATGGGGAAGAGGCTGGAGCCGGGGAACGCGTATTTCGATTGGTATGAGGCGGTGTTGCGCTTCAGACAGGAGCGTGATGCGGACGCACTAGCGGCCATCCACAGAGCAGCCGGGAAGACGATCTGCGACATCCATATCAACGAGGAAGTCCATGCTCGATTCCGTGAAGGACGGCGGCATCTCGGCGTGGTGGCGGACTGGATGAACCCGCTTGGCAGATTCGGAATGCTGTGTGGAATACCCTTTGCCTACCTGCGCGAGTTCAACTCTGCCAGTAAGATGGTCGCATGGCATATCGAGCATGACGTAAAAGCGGGCAAGCGGGATCAGGCCCTCAGCATGATGTTAGATCAGGTCAGAGCCGGTGGCGCAATTACCGATCATTCCCATATGGCCATAGAAGCTCTCATAGGCGCGGCCATCCAACAGAATGGTATCAAAGGGGCATACAGGGGATTCGTAGGTTCCATACCTGAGTCCGCCGACTCAAAGACGGAGAAATATTCCAGCGTACATATGCTGTCAGCCATTCGCG
The DNA here is from genome assembly GCA_025358205.1 of Armatimonadota bacterium. GTDB lineage: Bacteria > Armatimonadota > UBA5829 > DTJY01 > DTJY01 > JANYKG01. The sequence continues at coordinate 5,420 of JANYKG010000085.1, read as the reverse complement.
CGAAGGCCGGAAGCGGCCTGAAACCTGAGGAATGGAAGTACCTGTATGCTGAATCCGCTCGGGCTGATGATTTCCACGCACGAGCGATTGCATATTTCGACAAATATGGGTTCACAGGTCTGCGGGCCATCGTAGGGAGCGCTGCGCTGTTAGTGTCAGCAAGCGCCTTTCTTGGGATCGAGGTTGCGTTTGGGTTGGGATTTCTAATATCCGGTTTCTGGCTCGGGCGCAGGGGAGGAGCTAGTCTCCGTTCGGGTCCGTCCAGGCTAAGCATCTGGTTGCTCGCCGTACTCCCGGCTGCAGTGTCTATGCTGGTTGCGGTCTTCTTGTTTATCCAGGCGGCGACACTGAGTCTGCTGTCCGAGTCTGGTTCTTCGAGCGCGCTCTTACGTGCGGTTCCGTGGGCCTGCGCGTTGATAATGGGCATACTGGTTCTGCTCATCGCTGCTTTGGAAACGGGAGCGGGAGATAGACGAACTCGGTTCACGGCTCTTCTCGCTCGGCTCCGCACCGGTTGTGCCCATGCCGCGATGTGTTTGCTCATGCTGTACGCTGTGACCATGATCGCCGCAGTGCCGGTGACTGCCCTGGCCAACACAGCCATTGACCGGTTCATTACGAATGAGGTGAAGCTGGTCTGGGAGTACAAGATGCCGGGAAAATGATGCAGGCATTTGCAGGTATCCGGCAAGCCGTTGGAGTATGTGGAGTAATGGAGTAAATTCGCATTATTCACGAGAAACGTGAAAAATGCTCTGAAGGCCCTAGATTATTCAGTTCATGTATAATTAAGGCTAACCGTTGCTCCACATACGCTTTTCTGGAGAGACCAATGGAACTAGCCTGCAAACCCGATTTGGAAGAAGCAAAGAAGTACTGGCGCGCGTACTGGGCCGGGGAGATTATTGACCGCCCGTGCATAAGCATCAAGGCATGGAAGACACCCGGCGTGTACTCACCCGGACCGCCTAACCTTAACGGGTTTGCGGACTGGGATTCGTCGCTTCGGGCGTTCGCTGAGCAGACGATGTACATCGAGTGGCTTGGCGAGGCGATTCCGTTCATGCATCTGAACTTCGGGCCGGATCAGTTTGGCGCGTGGATCGGCGGCGACCTGCGGAACTCCTCTGTCGGCGATGAACCCACAAGCTGGTCGGTGCCGATAGTCGAGAACTGGGACAGCATACCTGACATCAGCCGTCCGCACGGGGAGTGGTGGGACAAGGCGCTGGCATACTTCACACTTGCTGCGGAGATTAGCGAGGGTAAGTTCCTGGCGGGCATGGCGGATATCCACAGCAACCTGGACGCCCTCTCCGCGATTCGTGGCCCGCAGGATTTGTGCATGGATCTGTGTGATGTGCCAGAGAAGATAGACGTCGCGATGACAGCCGTGCGAAAAGCGTTTGCTCCGACGTTCGAGGGGTTGGAGAAGGCTGGCAAGATGCGAGAGCGCGGCTACATGGGGTGGGCTTCGTTCTTCTCCGAGACTCGCTTTGCTATGCTTCAGTGCGACTTCGCGTGCATGATTAGTTCTGAGCACTTCCGCCGCTGGGTGGTTCCCGCGCTTGAAGAGGAGTCATCGTTCCTCGACCACTCGACCTACCACTATGACGGCCCGGATGCGCTTGTCCACCTGCAGGACGTTTTGTCCATAAAGGGCATCAACACCATCCAGTGGGTTCCCGGCGCTGGAAATGCACCGCTGATCGAGTGGATGGACCTTTTCAAGGAGATTCAGAAGGCGGGCAAGGGCCTCCACATGTATCTGTCTCCCCAGGAAGTGAAGCTCTGCCACAAGGAGCTTCGCCCTGAAGGGGTTTTCTATGATGTCTGGGCATCCTCACCTCAGGAAGGCCAGGAACTTCTCACCTGGCTGAAGGCGAACACGTAACCGGGCTGACCTAATCCTATAATTATCCGCAATATGTGATTGGTTTCGGACTGGATTGGAAAGGGCGGCAGGCGCCTAGGCCGCCGGGGAGTTGGAAATGGCAAAACGATTTGGCCTGGTAGCATATGTGCTGTTCATCATTTCCGGTGGCTGCGGTCTGGTGTATGAGGTTGTCTGGGCCAGGTACCTGGGGCTGTTCCTCGGCCACACTACTCTAGCTCACATGTGCGTGCTGGCCGCATTCATGGGCGGGCTGGCAATCGGCAGCATAATGATCGGCAGGATGAGTGGAAGTCTCAGTCGGCCGCTTGTCGCCTATGGGATACTTGAAGTGGTGGTCGGCGCATATGCGATTGCGTTCCCGACGATCATTGGTCCTATACAGACATTTGCGCTAACCAGGTCGGCTTCCTTGGAAGTCGGCGGCCCAGCATGGCTGGCGATGAAGCTGTTTGTGTCCGTTGCTGTCATGATACTGCCTACGATCCTCATGGGCGGCACATTTCCCCTGCTGATGAAGCATTTTCAGCCGTCAACCACTTCGGATGAGGACAAGTCCGAATGGTTGTATCTGGTCAACTGCGTTGGTGCGGTTGCCGGATCGCTGCTTGCGGGGTTTGTGTTCATCCCAACATACGGATTGCAGTACACACTGCTCGGCATTGGCGCGATGAACCTGGCTTTGGGTGCATGTGCGATTTCGATCGCGTTTATGGAGCCAACTGCAACGGTACATGAGGTGGAGGCCGACGAGACAATTACACCGAACAGGCATCCACTCGCCACTCCGGTCTACACCGCCATTGCCGTTTCCGGATTAGCGTCTATGGTCTATGAACTGGTCTGGATCAGGATATTCGCGGTCACACTTGGCAGCTCGACATACTCGTTCACGCTGATGCTCTCCGCCTTCATCACCGGTATATCTCTGGGCAGTCTGGCGGTGGGCGTCATACCAAGGCTGCGGCGAAATCCTCTGGTATCCTTCGCCGTTGCCGAGATCGCTATCGGCCTTGTGGTGGCGCTAACCATACCCATGTACGAGCGACTGCCCTACATTTTTTGGCGGTGGGCCGGTGTTCTCAGTCGGACGCCGGAAGCCTATGGAATCTTTAACCTGATCAAGTATTCCTTATGCTTCACGGTAATGGCCATACCGACGTTCTTCTTTGGCATGACGTTACCGCTTGCGATAAAGTCCATCGTGCATCGTGACGAGCGAATAGGAAGAGACTCCGGCTTCGTCTATGGCGCGAACACGGCCGGAACCCTCGTTGGGGCGCTGCTGACCGGCTTGGTACTCCTCCGGTTCCTTGGCATCAGGCATTCGATCGAGTTTGCACTCATGATCAACTTCCTGGCAGGGGCACTCCTCTTGCTGGCATCCAGTCTTGCCAACAGGCGTATTGTGGCGTTAGGCATGTGTGTTGCAGCGATTGCGCTGATACTTATCATTCCTAAGTGGCACCCACTATCCCTAGCGCAAGGTACATTCCGCAACCGGCAGCCTGTCCCGTCGAGCTGGGACGAATACAAGCGGGATTGGCTAAATATGGATACTCTGTTCTACCGCGAAGACGACGATGGCACGGTTGCTGTCGTTAAGAGCGGCAGTCCTCCCAATCTGAGTCTGTTCATTAACGGCAAAGCTGATGCTACGTCGTATGGCGATATGTGTACGCAGATTCTCGTGGGCCAGATCCCAATGTTGTTGAAGCCGGATGCTCGGGATGTGCTGGTTGTGGGGCTTGGCAGCGGAGTTTCAGCGAACAGCGTACTCACGCATCCACAAGCGCATGTTGACTGCGTGGAAATTTCACCAGCCGTTGCTGCGGCAGCGAGGTGTTTTGCTGAGTTTAACGGTCATGTGCATCAGAACAAACGCTTCAATCTTGTTATTGAAGACGCACGAACCTATATTGCCGTTACCCCGAAGAAGTACGACGTGGTGGATAGCGAACCAACCAACGCTTGGATTGCTGGAGTAGGCAATCTGTTCTCAACTGAGTATTACCAGGGTGTGGATAGGGTATTGAAGCCCGGCGGGATTATGGTGCAGTGGATACAGGCATACGAGACATCGGACGATCTGATGAGAACCATGATTCGCACGGTTCTTACGGTGTTTCCTTACGTATACGTGTTCGAGTCTCTGCCTGATTATATCGTGGTTGCTTCACGGGAACCGCTATCGCCGGACTATTCTGCCATGAAGAATCGCATGAAGTTGTCTGCCGTGAAAAAGGATATGAATCGCATCTCGATTGACTCTGTGGCTGCTGTCTTGGGCCGGCAGATACTGGCTCCAAACGCCGCACGGATTATGGTTGGAGAAACCGGCGATATCAACTCCGATGACTATCCAGTGCTGGAGTTCCAGGCGCCGGAAGCCCAGTACCTGGATCAGCAGGGCAATGTATTCTTCAACGCCGACCAACGCTCGGTTGGTGGCAAAGATTTGTTCGTGGCACAATATTTGGGTGGACAGCCACCCAACCGGGAAGACACGAAATCGCTAATCAGATCTTATGCTGACCCAAGAGTAAAAAGTGTGGGATTGGCTTACGCGCTTGTCAGGTACTACCTGTCGCGATGGCCGGATGACGTATCGGTGCGTAGAATGTATGCATCACTCGTGCAGCAAATGGATCCACAGAGCGCTCTGGCCGCCGCTATGTCCATAGACGGTAATCCATCTGATCCACTGACGTTGGAAGTGCAATCGCTGGCGTTGGCGAATGACATCATATTCGCTAATTCAGTGTTCACCCCACAGGATTTTGCTCCGGCGATGGCGCTACTGAACAAGGCATTGGCCAGGGACCCGCAAAATCGCAACTTGCAGAGCATGAGAGAGAGAATCACCAATCTGATGCGATAGCGTGCAGCATCACCGGTCGCACCGATGATGATACAGCAGATAGGCAGCGCTCGGTCATGCCGGAGTGGACATCCCCTACACACGCTGCGTGGTACGGGAATTTGAAAACCGGTATAGATGTCAGTTCACAGTAAAGTCGCCGTGTGCTAGTATGTAACCGATGTTCTCACGATGAGATGGTTTTATATCGAAAGGGGGAGAACATGAGGTTTGCATTACTGGGTCTTGCACTTGTGGTTTTATCGGCGATAGGCGCGTCGGCCGCGACAGTATCATACGGCCCGGCGAATATCGGGCTTTCTAACACAAACTGGACTTCGTCCTTAGCCGTACAGAAATTCGACCCGTCTCTGGGTACGCTGAACAGCGTCCAGTTCCAACTGGGCGGGTACGTCGAGGGATCTGCCGCGTTTGAGAGCCAGGACGCGGGTCCTGCCACCGTAGCGATGAATCTTTCGGCCATTCTGAAACTTCAGCGTCCTGACCTTTCCGTTCTGGTAATAACTACTCCGACAGTCTCCACCAGTGATTTCGCCACCGCGTGGGATGGTGTGGATGATTTTGCCGGTACGTCCGGGAAGAGCTATGATAACCTGTCCGCCGGCGCGTCGAACTCATGGACGACCTCATCGGCTGGTGACATAG
>JANYKG010000042.1 GCA_025358205.1 Armatimonadota bacterium | reverse complement strand
AGTCTTGATGTTCCGTTCCCTAATCAGTTCCTTGATCTGTTCTCTGCTCAGTAGTGCCATGTTGCGCTTTCTGTCCTTTCCTTCGTAAGTATATCCTACGACCGAAGGTTAGGCAAAAGCACACTTCATTCTACACACTCGCTGGAACGGCTCAACGGCGGCGAACGATGCGAAGGACCCAGGGTTCTGCATCTCGAACTCCTGGCTGCCCATCGCGCTTGGAGCTGAGATGAACTGCTATTGGCTGTGGCGGATGCACTGGAGCGGGCAGGAACTGACGCACGGAGCAGTGCTCTCCACCGCGGGACGACCCAAGCAGATATTCGGCGAGGTGCAAGCGATCTCCAAAGGCTTCAAAGCCGCCGCCGATTTCCTGAACAATACCAAGCCGACCAAGTCCGGCCTGGCCATGCACTTTTCGCATCGTGCCGCATGGATGTTCGTGAACCAGCCGATGGTAAGCGGCTTCGACTATATGTACGCCATTCTGAACAGCGCGTATCATCCGCTCATCCACGCGCAGCTTCGACCCGACGTTATACTTCCGTCCGCCGATCTATCGCCTTACCGGGTCATCTACACGTCGTTCCTCCCGGCGCTGGACGAGGACGGCTTGCGGGAGCGGATGAAGGCATGGATCGAAAACGGTGGCACGTGGATCGTTGGCCCGATGAGCGATATCCGAACCCCAGACGGCGCGAAGTTCAAGGACGCCCCGTTCCGAAGCCTGGAAGAATGGGGAGGCGTGTACTGCAAATACGATATCCCCGCAGCCAGCCGCACGGTCGGCGTACGCTGGTCTGACGGAAGGACGAGTGAGGGGGCTACATCATTCGATGGTCTGGAACTGAGGGGCGCTGAGGCTCTCGCCACGTACACCGGCCACCCTGTAGAGGGTCTGGCCGCGGTGACAAGGAACTCGATGGGCAAAGGGCAGGTCATAGTAGTCGGGACCGTGATTCCGCCTCAGGATGTGCAGGCTCTGATGTGCGAGGCCGGGGCGCTGCCGGTTGCACAGGCATCAGACAACCTGGTTGTAGTGCCGAGGGAAGGCTCAGGCGGCAAGGGCATGATTGTAGTTGAGGTGGAAAACCGCTCTGGCGCCCTAACGCTCCCCGCGCCGATGATCGATCTCATAACCGGCATAGCGCACTCTGGGACACTGGAGTTGGCTCCATACTCGGTGATGGCGCTCAGGGCCTGACGCGGTCTTTCGTTGCAACATAATGATGGCCGGTCGCTGCGACCGGCCATCACTTCTAACCATTATCTCTATTTCTGACTACTTCGGCATGGTGAGCATGTCGAAATCATCGGTGCGGAACGGTGAGGCGGGCAGCCCTGCCTTGTTCCACAGGTTCACCACCGGGCAGTTGGCCCAGCCGTATCGCACAGCAACCGGCTTGGGAACGTCCGGGCTGGTCACAACAATGCCGATCTCACGCTTGATCTCCGCCTTTGCGTTGACGAATTTCTTGTCCTCGCCGCAGATCGTGAAACCGGTCAGTTCCCCGCCTTTCGCCACGAGACCACCGCCGATGTGGGTGAAGGACACGATCGCCTTGTCTCCCTCGACCTTGAACGCCTTGTAGATCGGGCCTGAATACTCGATATTCTCATTATAGGCGATAGCTCTCGCCGCCAGTGCAAGACGCTCACCCACAGGTTCCTTGTCCTTCGGGTGGATGTCAGTCGGGTTGCCCACATCGGTTATGACTGCCATGCCGGTCTTGGGGAACGTCTCCGCGGTAAGCATCTGAGCTTCTCGAAGTTCCGCCCACGCGCTCTCCATAGGCTGATCCTCGATCTTCATATACGGCGCAAGCTGAACCATCAAGAACGTGAAGTCGCCCTGTCCCCATGCGTCGCGCCAGCACTGAATCATGGTGGGCATAAGTCGTCTGTAGGCATACGCTCGCCCGGCGTTCGCCTCACCCTGATACCATATCGCGCCCTTGATGCCGTAGGGAATCAGCGGGGCGATCATGGAGTTGTACAGATAGGATGGTCTGGCCACGCCGTTCAGTTCCGGGTGTTGCTTCAAGACCGAGCGGCTGGTCCATGCTTCCGCCGGTGTGCCGCCGACCGAAGTGTCAATCAGGCCGATGGGTACGCCCAGCGATTTGCGGAGCGACTTGCCAAAGAAGTAACCGACTGCCGAGAAGGTCGGGGTAGTATCCGGCGAACTCTCTACCCAAGCCTTCGGAAGCTCGAACGGCAGGCCCATCTTCGGTACGATGTACAGCCGGAGCATGGAATCCTTCGATGCTGCGATAGCTTCGGTGCCCGTCGTAGCGTTCTTGGTCTGGAATGCCATGTTGCTCTGCCCGCTGCAAATCCACACGTCGCCGACCAGCAGATTTTTGATCTCCTGATCGTTGATCGTCATGGTGAAGGGGCCGCCCGCCTTGCACGGATTCAGGTGCAGCATCCACCAACCGTTTGTTGCGACTGTGGACACTTCCTGGCCCTGGAACTTGACGGTGACCTTCTCGCCCGCATCGGCCGTGCCCCAAACCGGGAGACGGATGCCGCGCTGCAAGACTGCGTTGTCCGAGAACATCGGGCTGGGCTTCACTGCAGCGTATGCTGATACAGCGATCAGCATGAGGGCCAGCACAGCCAGAAGCCTGATAGTCAACTTACTCATATGAACCTCCTGAAATGCATTTCGTGAAAACAAACACTAAAACCATACTTCGCCATGTGGTCGGATTATCCTTTTTTCGTCTACTTCAGATTGGTTATCATCTTGAAATCATCCGTGCGGAAAGGCGATGCGGGCAGCCCGGCCTTGTTCCACAGGTTGACCACCATCCAGTCCGACCAGCCGTACCTCACCGAAACCGGCTTGGAGACCTCGGGGCTTGTGACGATGACGTTCTTGCCAACTATCTCCGCTTGCGCGCTTACGAACTTATTCCCATCTCCGCAGATTGTGAAGCCGGTAAGCGTCCCGCCCTTCGCCACTAGCCCGCCGTTCACATGGTCGAAGCTCAGCACCGCCTTGTTCCCGTCAACCTTCATGGACTTGTAGATCGGGCCGGAGTAGGGGATCTTCTCTCCATACGCAATCGCCCTTGCCGCGAGGGTCAACCGCTCACCAACAGGCTCCTTGATCGTGGGATGGATGTTATCCTCGGTGCCGATATCCGCGATTACCGCCATCCCGGTCTTGGGCGCCTTCTGGACGGTGAGGAGCTGAGCTTCTCTCAGTTCCGGCCATGAACCGGGTAGCCTTTTCACCTTGCCAAACGGCGCAAGCTGAACGATTAGGAACGGGAAATCGCCCTGCCCCCAAGCCTTCCGCCAATCCTCTATCATGGTGGGCAGAAGCGTGCGATACGCGTACGCTCGCGAGTCGTTGGCCTCGCCCTGGTACCATATCGCGCCCTTGATGCCGTATGGGATAAGTGGCGCCACCATGCCGTTGTAGAGGTTAGAGGAGCGCGCGCCACTCGGAGCGCCTGGTACGGACTTGAGCGCGTGACTGCTCGTCCACTGCTCGATGGGGGTGCCGCCGACGGACGTGTTAATCAGGCCGACTGGAACCTTCAACGCCTGACGTAAGTGCTTGCCAAAGAAGTACGCCACCGCTGAGAAAGCAGGCGCACTCTCAGCTGAACTCTCCTTCCATGCCTTAGGCAGTTCCTGAAGCTTGTTTGCCCTGGGTACTGTGTAAAGCCGAAGCATGGGATCTTTCGACGCGCCGATGGCTTCTTGCGCATTGTCCGCTCTGTCCAGGGTGAACCCCATGTTGCTCTGCCCGCTGCAGACCCACACCTCGCCTACCAGCAGATTCTTGATCTCCTGGTCGTTGATCTTCATGGTGAACGGTCCGCCGGCTTTCAGTGGGTTCAGATGAACCATCCACATCCCGGCGGACGCGGTGGTGGAAGCCTTCTGACCCTGAAATTCCACCATCACCTTCTCGCCGGTATCCGCTGTACCCCAAACCGGCAGCCGCATGCCCTGCTGCAGAACCGCGTTGTCCGAAAACAGACCGTTCGGCTTCACGGCGGCAGATGTCGAAGTGGCTAGTGAAATGATGAGAAGCAGTGCGGGAATGATCTTGTTCAAGAGTGAGCCTCCTTACAGTGAATACACTATCATTCTTCACTGCGGGAGGCGAAATACCTGCAGGGGAAAACAAAATGGCACAGGGGTAGTAACGCTGATCAGACGCCTTTAAGTCCGAGACTGCACAGGTAAACCGTCAGCACCATCAACGACAACGATACTATCCACCGATATGCGGTTCGTGCCTTGGTCGTCATGGCTATCATCTCCCTGAGAGTGATTCGTTATTAGCTCACTCCCACATGTATAGACGATGCAAACAGAAGAAAGGTTCTCACTATTCGCGGAAAAATGAGCATACTTTCATCCTCCCCTCGGCGCTTTAGTAGAGTTTTCGGTCTCAGGAATGGTACAATGTCTACAAGTCATTATGAGTAAAGAACCTGTTCCATGCCGTTGTTTGCCAAAAGAACCAAACCGAGCACGCACGATGTGGAGGCTGCTAACCTACTTCGGCCCTGCGTTCTTCGTCACAGTCGGGTTCATAGATCCCGGAAACTGGGCCACGAACATAGCCGCAGGGTCGCGGTTCAACTACGACCTCCTCTGGGTTATCGTGCTTGGAACCATCGTCCTCATCCTCTGGCAGCACATGTCCGCCCACCTGGGGATAGTTACGCGCAAGTGCCTGGCGGAGTCCGTGCAAGCGAATATGCGTCCGCATTCGGCTGCGGTGTACGGTCTGACCGCCATGGTCGCCACCAGCGCCACCGCTCTGGCCGAGATACTCGGCGCGGCGATCGGGTTGAACCTGCTATTCGGAATACCAGTTCGCATCGGCGCGATACTCTCGACCATGGTGATCGCCCTTGTAATCTGGTTTCAGGAATACGGCGTGCTGGAGAAGCTGATCGTCGGATTCGTTGGCTTGATCGGGTTTGCATACCTGGCGGAACTGCACATGGTTCACCCGGACTGGAGGGCGGCGGCGTATCACTCCGTCGTTCCAATGCTCAGCTCACACAATGTGATGATCGCTATGGGTGTGCTGGGCGCGGTCATCATGCCGCACAACCTCTACCTGCATTCCGAGCTTATTCAGAACAAGTGCCAGTGCGATCAGACTGAAGCTTCGACCAGGCGTCTCCTGCGCATAGAGTTTCTGGACACACTCGTCGCTATGCTGGTCGGGATGGCGATAAACGCGGCGATGGTGATCGTGGCGGCGGCGGTCTTCTTTAGACACAACGTTCCTGTGACGGAACTGGCTCAGGCGTCGGCGACACTGGTGCCGCTCGTCGGGAAGTTCGCGAGCGTGCTCTTTGGGATAGCCCTTCTTCTAGCCGGTCTCTCATCATCCATCACTGCAGGCATAGCTGGGGGAACTACCTTCAGCGGTTATCTGGGCAAACCCACAGAACTCAGCAGCAGGTGGTTTCGGCTCGGCATGCTGATCACGCTGATCCCGGCGGTGGTCGGCATCATGGTCATAGGAGATCCATTCAAGGCGCTCATTATCAGCCAGGTTTGCCTCAGCGTCCAACTTCCGTTCACCATGCTGCCGCTCTTCCTGCTCACCAGAAGCAAGCGTGTGATGGGCATGTACGCGAACGGCCCGCTGGAGAACACCGCGATGGCGGTCACCGGCATACTCGTCGTACTGATGAACATACTACTGGTTGTCTACCTCTTCGGCGTGCATTTCTGAGTTGCGATCCATCGGTTGACAGACTCGACCGTACCTTCTATCATGGATCATTCCTCGCTCAGGGGGCATAAATATGCAAGACCTTTTCCGAACTTCGTTTCCTTACTGGCACTTCGTATTTCGCGGGGCGGTGGTATACATCGCGGTTATCATGCTGCTGCGGCTGGGCGGCAAGCGGCAGGTGGGACAGATGGGCGTCGGGGAGTTTGTCGCCATTCTGCTCATAAGCAACGCCGTGCAAAACGCCATGAACGGCGGCGACAACTCCATCACCGGCGGGCTGGTTTTATCCGCTGTGATCGTCAGCCTCAGCGTAGGAATGGCGTACCTGACCTACAGATCGAAGAGATGGCAGCACATCATCCAGGGCCATCCCACTCTCCTCATTCACAAGGGCAAAATACTGCACCAGAATATGCGCAAGGAGCTGATGAACAACCACGAACTCAGATCTCGCCTGCGTCGTCAGGGCATTCACGAGCTACATGAGGTCGCCGAGGCGGTTCTGGAAAGCGACGGCGCACTAAGCGTGACAAAGGTGTCCGAGCTTCAGCACGGCAATGGGCAGCAACCGCCGGTCGGGCCGTGACCTCTTCGCTTCTACTGTGATTTGCTCTTGATCAGTTCTTCCAGCATCTTAGTCTGACGCAGGAGTTCCTGATCCTGAGCGTCCAAGCGCTCCAGCACGTGCTCTATGTCATGGTAGCTGGACTTCGTGGTGTTGAACTCCTCCTCGGCCCTCAACTCCGCGTGCTTCCCCTGGATGTTCTGCCCAACCATAATGAGCGGCATCAGCAGAAGCTGGATTATGTTGCCCAGGAAGAGCAGGAAGGCGAAGGGGAACGGATCGAACGGCTTGTGCGCGAAATGGGTCTGCCACAACATCCATCCGCCCATCCAGATGGCGAAGAAGTAGACCGCATACATGGTGCCGATTGCGCCTGTGATCACCAGGGCGATCCGGTCCTGCATGCCCAACTTCTGTTTGTGGAGGTCGTTGACGTTCTTCGGATGATGCCTGGCGGATCTATCGTAATTGCTTGCAGCGGACATTCCCGGCTCCTTTCGATGACAGATAGCTGTTCTTGCCACCTCAACTGTACATGAGGATGCCGTCTAAGTCAATCCCTTACACGAGAAAACGCCGCTCGCCTGCATGGGCAAATATCGTCCGCTGTGCAGTTCTTGTTGACAGGTTTTCCGCGCTGTTGTATCATCATTCCAGCAGGCAGGGCTTCTCGGCCCCGCCTGGTACACAACTGCAACGCAAACCAACATCGGGAGGATACGGATATGCCGAAAGTCCTGGTCAGCGATCCTATCGCAAAAGAAGGCATTGACCTGCTTCAGAAACACTTCGATGTAGATGTAAAGATCGGGCTTGAGAAGGACCAGCTCATCGCCATCATCGGCGACTACGACGCGCTGGCAGTCCGCAGCGAGACGAAGGTGACAGCCGACGTTTTGGAAGCCGCGAAGAAGCTGAAGATCATCGGTCGCGCGGGCGTGGGTGTGGACAACATTGACGTTCCTGTCGCCACTCAGAAGGGCATCCTGGTAGTCAACTCGCCCTCAGGAAACACCCTGGCGGCGGCGGAACTGACGATGGCCCTGATCCTTTCCCTCGCGCGAAACATCCCGCAGGGTCACGCAATGCTTCGCGCCGGTGAGTGGAAGGCCGCGCGCAAGCAGCTTGTGGGCAACGAGCTTTACGGCAAGACGCTGGGAGTCTTCGGTCTAGGCAAGATCGGAACCGCCGTGGCGAAGCGGTGCCAGAGCTTCGAGATGACGGTCATCGGACACGATCCGTTCGTTTCCGAGGAGTACGCCCAGAAGCTGGGCATCGAGCTCGTGGACTTTGAGACGCTCTTGAAGAGGAGCGATTTCATCACGCTGCACGTCCCGGCAACCAAGGACACCAAGGGGTCAATCGGCGCGGACGAGATCGCGAAGATGAAGGACGGCGTGCGGATTATCAACGTCGCTCGCGGCGGCATCGTGGACGAAGAGGCGGTCGCGGCGGCGGTCGAGGCAGGCAAGGTCGCAGGAATCGCGTTTGACGTGTACTCCACCGAGCCGCCCGCTCCCGACAACCCGCTCCTGAAGCTGGACAAGGCGATCACCACCCCGCACCTTGGCGCTTCGACTGAGGAGGCGCAGATCAACGTGGCGGTGGACGTGGCCGAGCAGATGGTGGACGTGCTGGGAGGCAAGCCTGCACGCAGCGCGGTGAACATGCCCGCTATGAGCACAGAGACTCTGAGTGCGGTTGGGCCATTCATGACCCTCGGCGAGCGGATGGGTGCGATGGCCGCACAGCTCAACGAAGGCGCTGTGAACGCGATTGAGATCATGTACTGCGGCGACCTCTCCAACATGGAGACCAGGCCGGTCACCAGATCGGTGCTCAGGGGTCTGCTCCAGCCGATTCTGACCGAGAGCGTGAACCTGGTCAACGCCCCGGTGATAGCGGAGAGCAGGGGCATCCGGATTACCGAGAGCAAGAGCGGTGCGCCTGAGGATTACGCCAATCTGCTGGTTGTGAAGGTGAAAACCGACAAGGGCGAAATGATGATAGAAGGCACGCTCTTCGGCAACAAGGAAGCGCGGATAGCCCGGATAGACGGCTACCAGGTGGACATCGTACCTGAGGGTGCAATGCTGGTGACCACGCACATAGACAAGCCCGGCATAATCGGGCGGGTCGGCACGCTGCTCGGCAACCACAACGTCAACATCGCGGGTATGCACGTCGGGCGCGCGGGCATCCACAAGAACGCGGTGATGGTGCTGAACGTGGACGACGCGATTGCGGACGACGTGATGAAGGAGATCAGGGCGCTGGACGGCATCGAGACGGCAAAGCTGGTGCAGTTCGGCTGAGACACCCGTTTCTGAAATAGGATAAGTAAGGCCCATCTGGTAGTCATCGGGTGGGCCTTTTCATTGCAGATTGCGGAGGTTTCCTGGCGAGAGTAAGAGTATGAGTATGAGTAAGGTTCCAGATTCAGGATCTCAGATTTGATATCCGAGATTTGAGATTCTGGATAGGAGCAGGCGAAGGTGTTTTTTGAGAAGGCGATTCCAATTGAGGCGAGGGATGCATATCGGCGGGACTCACTGGCGGGTGCGCTGCTGGGCCTGTACACCGGGGCCATATTCCCGTTCGTAGGGTTCATCGCGCGGGACAGGCTGCACGCCAGCGTCGTCCTGATCAGCGTGATGACGGCCGCGCCATTCATCGGCAATATGTTCGCCCTGTTCTGGGCAAACGCCATGGAAGGCCGAAAGAAGATACCATACGTTGTGTGGTCTTGCGCCATCGCACGCTTGCTGTTTGTGCTCATGCTTTTCGCCACCACGCCTCTGCGGTTCGCGGTACTGGTGTCCGTCATCCAGATGATCGCCACGGTCGCCTCGCCCGCCTACGCCGCTGTGATGAAGGAGGTGTACCCGGACGAGCATAGGGGGCGGATTATGGCCTACATCCGCGTGGGGCTGGCAGCCACCACATTTGCATCCACACTCATCGTGGGCCAGCTCATGAAGCGCGGCAATGTGGATTTCACGCACATATTTCCCATAGCCGGACTCCTGGGAGTAGCTAGCGCGCTCATCTTCGGCACGGTCAAGACTGCTGATGTGGACCCGAACCATCCGGACAACAAGCGCACGTCAACGCTGAAGTTTCTGAAGGACACGCTTGCCATCCTGAACGAGGATAGAAACTACGCATGGTTTGCCCTCTCTGTGTTCGTCTTCGGATTCGGGAACCTGCTAGTCGCGCCGCTGTATCCGGTTTTCCAGGTAGACCGGCTGCACATCACCGCGCTGCAGATAGCGCTTCTATCGAATCTGACAACCGTCATCTGGATGATCTCATACTTCTACTGGGGCAAATACGTTGACGTGCGCAGCCCGTTGCGCGCAGTGGTGATAAACGTGCTGCTGGTTTCGCTGGTGCCGTTAAACTACTTCCTCGCGCGAAACGTGTGGATGTTGGTTCCCACGGCGATAATCAACGGCGTGACGATGGGCGGTGTGGAGCTGGGCTACTTCAACAGCATACTGTACTTCGCCCGAGACGGCAAAGAATCGCAGTACCAGGCGCTGCACTCGTTTCTGCTCGGCATCCGCGGCACAGTCGGGCCGTTGGTCGGCGCTGGCATGATCGCATCGCTGGGACACTGGGGCATTGACATGAAGTTCGCCTTCCTCGTAGCCATGAGCTTGATGCTGCTCGGCGCGGCATTCCAACTCGCGGGTGTGCGCAATCGGTATTGATCGAACTGTGGATATGAATAAGTACGAAATGGGAAATGTTTGACAAGCACTAGGCGTGGATGCTACCCTGCATTGGATATAATAGCCTTATTCATCCTGTTCATGAACAGCGCAGGCCAGGAGGGTCAAAATGAGCGATACCAGGTACTGGTTCAAAGTCTTTGTCTCCTTTGCCGTCCTATACATCATAGGCGGATTTTTGCTTGGGTACTACACGGACTGGCTGTGGTTCGGCGAAGTGGGCTACCGGTCCATATTCTGGAAGAGTATACTGAGCAGGCTGGCGCTTGGCGGCATTGCCGGGTTGGTCTTCTTTGTCATACTCTTCGCCAATATCCAAATCGCGAGAATCATGGCGCCGCCGGTTCTGGAAAACTACGGGCGAAGTCCATTCCGCATAGTAGTGGCCCAGAATGCGAAGAAGATCCTCAACATTCTCATCTACATCGTGCCCGTGGTTCTGCCTATTCTGGTCGGGCTGGAGGCGTCCTCGCACTGGTTTGCTTATCAGACGTTCGCCCACGGCGCAAGCTTCGGAGTGCTCGATCCCATCTTCAAGCAGGACGTGGGCTTCTACGTATTCAAGCTGGGGTTCTTGCGATACATCTACGGCTGGCTGTTCTTCGCGCTGGTCGCCTCCGCCATCGTCGCCGCGTTTGTCCACTACGCAGATAGAGCGATAGAGGTGCTCGCCGGGGTGCCGTCGTTTGCCCCGCATGTGAAAGCGCATCTATCCGTGCTGCTGGCAGGCATACTGCTGGTGCGCGCGTGGGGCTATCGGCTGGACGCATACAACCTGCTGTACTCCGAGCACGGGTTCATGTACGGCGCGGGCTACACGGACGTGCATGCCAGGCTGTTTGCGTACAAGGCGCTGGTGATCGTAGCTGTGATAGCGGCGCTCATCGCACTGGTGAACATCTTCCGCAAAGGAGTGACGCTGCCGATTGCGGCTGTTGTCATCCTCATTGCGGCGTCAATACTCATGGGCGGCGTCTACCCCGGTATCGTCCAGCAGTTCTACGTCACCTCGAACGCGATTACCCGCGAAACCCCGTACATGGCGAACAACATCGAGTTCACCCGCAAGGCGTTCGGACTGGATGGCATTGTGGACAAGAGTTTCCCGGCGGCAACAAACCTGACCGCGCAAGACCTGCAGACCAACCGCGCGACCATCAACAGCGTGCGGCTGTGGGACTACCGGCCCATCCAATCCACCTACAACCAGCTTCAGGCGCTTGGCCCGTACTATGACATCATGAATGTGGACATAGACAGGTACAAGCTGGGTACCGACCTGCGGCAGGTGATGCTGGCGGCCAGAGAGCTTTCCGCCGAAGCAATTGCGAGCAGGGCGGGCACGTGGGTGAACCAGCATTTCCAGTACACTCACGGCTACGGCGCGGTGATGAGTCCGGTCAACCGTGCCACTACCGAAGGGCTGCCGGAGTTCTTCGTCTCAGACATGCCGCCGATTTCGAACGTCGGCGTCAAGATAACGCAGCCGCAGATCTACTTCGGCGAGCAGACGCGGGAATATGTGGTGGTAAATACCCAGCAGGAGGAGTTCGACTACCCGGCTGAGAATGCGCCAAAGTACACCCGCTATGGCGGCAAGGGCGGTGTGCCGGTGGGCGGGCGGCTGAACCGTCTGGCGTTTGCGTGGCGGTTCGGCGATGCGAAACTGGTACTATCGAACCCAATCACCGACAAAAGCCGCATCATGTTTCGCCGCGAGATTCGGGAACGGGTGCAGACGATATTCCCGTTCCTGATGTATGACAACGACCCTTATCTGGTGATAGCGGATGGCAAGCTGTACTGGATGTGGGATGCATATACCGTGTCGCAGGATTATCCATACTCCCAGCCGCAGCAGGTGACGGATACAATAGCAGTCAACTACATACGCAATTCCGTCAAGGTGGTGGTGGACGCGTATGACGGCACGGTGAGCTTCTACACTGCCGACGCCAAAGACCCTATCATCAAAACCTACGAGCGCATATTCCCCGGCACGTTCCAACCGTTGTCGAAGATGCCGGCCTCATTGGCTGCGCACATCCGCTACCCGGAGCTGATGTTCACGGTACAGACAGAGGCGCTGAGGACATACCACATGCGCGAACCTCAGGTCTATTATAACAAGAGCGATCAGTGGGATATACCCAATGAAATAGTGGAGACATCCACGGAAGAACAGCCGGTGGAACCATACTATGTGGTGATGAAGCTGCCCGGGGAAACGGACGAGGAGTTCGTGCTCATGCGCCCGTTCACGCCTCACAACAAGAGCAACATGGTGGCGTGGATGGCGGCGAAGTGCGGGCCGGATGAATACGGAAAGATCATACTCTACCAGTTCCCCAAAGATAAGCTGATCTACGGTCCGGCGCAGATAGAAGCGCGCATCAACCAGGAGCCGTCAATCTCGCAGGAAGTGACGCTGTGGAACCAGAGCGGCTCACGCGTGAACCGAGGCAACCTGCTGGTAATACCGGTGGAGCAAGGCCTGATCTACGTGAAACCGCTGTACCTGCAGGCAGAGACCAGCCAGATACCGGAGCTTAAGCGGGTGGTGGTGGCTTACGGCGACCAGGTGGCGATGGAGCCGACTTTGGACGGAGCGTTGGCGCGGATATTCGGCGGATCGGGTGCGTCATCGTCTGCACCCTCAACTGGGAGTACAACAACCGCCGCGCCGGGTACGACTATTGACCTGCGCGGGCTGATAGACCAGGCGGTGCAGCAGTATGACGGTGCGCAGAACGCCCAGAAGTCCGGCAACTGGGCTGGTTACGGCGATCAGGTGAAGTCGCTCGGCCAGACTCTGAAGCAGCTTCAGCGCACGCAGGGGAAGAAGTAGGCTTTATGGCCGGGCAGCCGTTGGTCTTCAGACTGCGCTCCGAGCTGCTGCGTTTTCGAGCGAGAATAGATGCCGAGTACGAGTACAAGTAAGAGTAAGAGTGGCCTAACACCTGACTTTGGGTCAGCAGCTATCAGCTAGTTCCGGCACCTGTTCAGCCGGGCGCATCATCAAGAGCGCGATAATGCAGGCGATCGCGCCGACGTACGTGGCATAAAACGGCAATCGGTAGTTGTTATGAAACACCCCGATCAGAAACCAGAAGAGCGGGATGACGATCATTCGCGAAATCCCGCTAACCGCGCTTGAGAAGCCCATGATAGTGCCAACGTTTTTGGGAGAAGTATATTCCATAACAAGAGGCACGAAGTTCAGGCGGAGTACCAAGAATCCGAGCACGTGGCTTGCGAAGAATATGGCCAGGTCCAGCTTTGTCTTCATGAAGAACAGCGCGAAAGTGGCTGGCAGCATGGAGTATATGCACACTCCTATACAGACTGCCTTGCGCTTATTCAGCTTGCTGAACACATAACCAAGCAGAACGGCCAACAACAACTGAGTTACCCCTCGCCATGAATACGCCCATCCGTATTCGCGCTGGGTCAGCCTCATTCCTAATTTGCCTAGAGTGGGCAGGTACTCTGAGGCAGTAGCCATGAAGAGCGACTGAAACATGAAGATCATCCAGATCAGCCTATGCTCTCTGAGTTTGAAAAGGTCCTTGCTGTACTTGATCAGCCTGAATCTCTCGGTTGTTCGTGGTGGGACGTATCTTTCTCTCATAACTAGGAGATAGATGATGGAAGTGACGGCCACCATTACGGCCGCTACAGTGTAAGGCCAGTGATGCGCGCCGTTGACCATGATAGAGGGTGAGTGAATCCCCAGTCTCTCAATGAACGGGATGGCAACCCTGTGAAGTCCGGGGTCCATCAGCCCCATCACGTATCGTCCCAGAATGATCGCGGGAATCGCTCCTATCATCTGGCTCATTCCTATGGCGAGCGACCGCTGCTTGTCAGGCACGGAGTCGTGTATAGACGGCATCAAGACCGCGAGTTCTGCGCCTTCTGCAAGCTGCAGGACCATCACAACGATGAGGAACATGCCCAGTGTCGGGCACCTGGGCACCAGGAAGATGGCAACGGCGAGAATCGGCGCAACGAGCATCACCAGCGGTCGTCGTCGGCCTATGCGTGTCCATATCCGATCGGACTTCCAGGCGGCATAGGGGGTAGCGATGATCTGGCCTAGTTCCTGAACGGAATTGACGAGTCCAATGAACAGAAGCGGTGGAAGCCAGCCCGGCAGGATGTCAAAGAATCGGCGCGCTGTGATCTGAAGGACCTGCTGATTGCAGCCGTAGACACTTGCCGTGCCCAGAGTAAACGATGTCAGCAGTAGCATGTACCAGAAGCTAACCGGTGCGGTCTGCTTTTCCGAAGTACACGTATTCACGGATTCTGCGGTCGTTGGTTCGACCTGGTCTTTGGTCACTGAGCCTTCCTTGCGCTAATCATGATTGCTGGTCGCCAAGGCATTATGCCTCTATTGCCAAGCGACGCGAACATTCTAACATATGCTGTTACCCAAAGTTCGCCTATTAACCTTCTTGGCGTGAACAAACCTTGGGAAATATCATTTCCTTTATCTTTGACGACGCGAGCGTCTGGTTTGTTCACAACTCAGTGTGCCGGTTCGAACAGCATGGCAGAGATCACCAGGTTTTGGCTACCGCGCATCTCGATCTTCACCGGCCCGGCCTTCCGCTGAATAGCCCACTCCAAGGTTGTTTTGCTACCTGGCGGAACGACTTTTGGCGCTCCAATCTCTTTGTCGTCCAGCCTTATCCGAATGGTCGAGGGGCTTTCGGAAGGATTATGCACCTCCACTTTCATCTGGGTGGCAGGTTGTGTGAGTGTGCCGTATGCTATGCCCCACCCTTCGGCCTTCGGGTCTGGGACAGGATCAATCCAGCCGGTGCCTGCTCTGTGGCTGTACTTACCCACAAGCGTGACGCCGTCAATTCGGTGATCGGCTCCTTGCAGGCCTTTGCTCGATCCTTCGTGCTGATAGACCGGTGAATGAGGCAGGAAACCCTGCACTGTGGACGAGATTAGCCCCATGCGGTATGCTTCCAAATCCATTCGTATTCGCCTGGACAGATCTAATGACTCGGGATGGTGGAGGAAAGTTGCATAGTGTACCAGGTTTGCCAGGAGCTTTGCCGCGATAGGATCGTGATCCACGCGGTCAACGCAGGCAAACTGGCTGAGGATGATGCTCCCCTTTCCGTGGAACACCTCAGCGATGGCCGCACCGCGCATGATCTGATCGCATACAGCCCAGATTCGGGTGTTCTTCAGGTCGGCAGCGGAGACCGGCATAAGCGGCCCGACCACCGACCCGATGTTCGGTACGCCCTCTGCAGTGCGGTCTGTCTCATTCCAGACGTGCAGGTCACGCTCGCGCAGGCCGTCGAAGATAACCGCGTTATTGCCCATCGGGTGGGCATAGGTCATTGGCCTGAATGGTGACTCTTGCTCGGACACGAGTTTCGCAGGCAGCCAGTCGCTTTTCCATTTGGCCATGTCTTGTCGCAGGCAGAGTATGCGGCCGCCTCTGTCCAGGAACGCCTCGACAGCCTTTCTGCCGGGCGGATTGGCGGCGCTCAGTGCCTCCTCGCCGATGATGAGCACGCCGATATGTGGCAGGGTCTTCAGATTCTGCACGCTCTGCACGTTCGCTCCGAGCTTGCGAAGGGCGCTGATGGTCTTGCCGGACTGATCGAACACCTGCACTTGCTTGATCGTGACCTTGGGCCAATCCCTCGACGCGATGAATACGTTGAATCCGTTCTGAGAAACCTGCTTGCCGTTTTCCAGTAGAGAGAGCCTCACGTAGTAGTCACCTCGCGGGGTGTTCTTGGGGACGGTAACGCTCAGCTCGGACCAGGCATTTGCGTAATATGGGACAGCCGCGAACGATGCCTTGCCCGATGCGATCAGTTTGCCTTCCGTCGAGACGATCCGCACCTCGGCTGTGGACGGTTGAAGCGCACGCCCCTCCTCCGAGTCATTGGACACGCACAGCCGCAGCTTCAGAGAATCGCCCGCGTAGAGGTTGCGTTTCCAGCATTCCGCGCTGATCAGAACCGGCTGAAAGACCGTTCGGAGCGCGGCGAAAGCGGGCTTGATGATGAGATCGTCCACCTTCTTGGCGCTCGACCAGCCGAAGAAGTAGGTGAACGGCATGACGCTTGCGATGCCGGACTTCTCCGTGCGCATACGACGGGGTATTTCAACCACCTGCCGCACAAGCTCCGCCTGGTATTCCAGTGCCGCTGTTCGCTGATCCGCCTCTGGCCCGACCCACCTCAGCATCGTCGCCAACTGCTTGGACATGGTGAGAAAGACGCCAGCGTCCGACGTATACGCGCCCACGCATTCGGAGAGCGTGAACGGCTGCTTGGCCTCATCTGCCATCACCTGGTATTTCGCCAGGTTGTACCAGTCGTACATGTTTCCGCCGTAGTAGCCGTAGTAGGGATGAAGGTCGAATATCTCACCCGGTTTTCCGCGCCCGAATCCCGCGTTGCCGATGACCGGACGAGTGGGATCGAGCTTCCGAACATCCTCGCGAATCTGCGTAAGCATTTCAAGCGTACCCGGCGACTTTGCGTACGGGATTTCGTTGGAGAGCACGTAGATGACGACGCTGGGATGGTTGGCAAGGTCGAGGAACATGTCTCGGTAAGCGCCGAGAGCTTGGTCATAAGGCGGGAGCGCCCCCTCAGGCGTTGTGCCGGGGATCGGTCCGTAGCGCCCCTGGAACGCCATCATTCCGATCTCGTCGCAGGCGTCCAGCCACTGCTGGGTGTCAGTGCGAATCAGGTTCACGTGAGCATCCTTGAGGAGTTGCAGATACCCTCGGATGAACTCAGGATCCTTGCCGGTAGCCTCGGGAAGTTCTCGCCCGGGCGGGTTGATGGGTACAGCGCGGAGGAACTGCGCCTGTCCGTTGAGGTAGAACTTCTGGTCCTTGATCTCGAACGAGCGGAAACCGAACCTTACCTTGCCGACGTCCTTGATTTCTATCTCGTAGAGCTGCGGGTCGTTCGGCGACCAGAGCTTGGGGCTTAGGCCGGGGACCTTGAAGGTCGGCGTTGCAGTGGTGTCGGGTATAGCCCGACCTCGTCCAAGCACCGTTCCGTCCGGCCAGTGGCGGATTTCGTACCATATGTCGGATGTAGGCGGGGCTAGAAACCTCACTTGCACGCTGTTCATCGTGGGCAGCACGATAAACGGCGGGGCGGCACAGACAGCAGCGGCAACACCCAGCGCCATCAAGGCCGCTATGGCATTTACCATCAACCATTTTCCATTAACCATCAGCCATTCCCTCTCCCGCCATCGCTTTCTCCGGCGGGCGCATCATGAGCAGCGCGATGATGCACACCACCGCCCCGACATAGCCTCCATACAGCGGCAGTTTGTAGTTCTTGCCGGATAGGTCCACCAGAAGCCCGAACAACGGCAGCATGGTGAAGCGAACCAGACCGTTCACGGCTGTCGTGAAGCCGAGGATGGTCCCGACGTTCTTGTGCGTGGTGTACTCCATCACGTATGGCATGAAGTTGAAGCGGAAGACGTTGAACGCCACGATCTGGGCGGCGAAGAAGATCGCCATGTCGCGCGCGGTGTGCATGAAGAACAGCCCGTAGGTGAGCGGCAGGACGGCGTATGCGCACGCGCCGATGCAGAACGCCCTGCGGTGCTTGAACCGGTTGAACAGCCAGCCCATGGGGATCGCCGTCGTGAGTGTAACGACCGAACTCCAGGCGAACGCGGTCCCGTACTGGGAAGGCTTCATGTGCAACTGCTCTTTGGCCAGCAGCGGAAAGAAGGCGATAGCCACAAGGTAGAACAGCGGTTGAAAGAGGAATATGATGTAGATCAGCTTGTGCTCCCTGATCTGAAATACCTCTTTGCCGTAGGAGAAGAGCCGGAACTTGTCCAGCGGTCTCGGCTCGACGTAGCGCTCTCTCATGACGAACAGGAAGATGATTCCCGTGATCACAACGGTGACCGCCGAAACCGTGTAAGGCCAGTGTTCGGCGCCCTGCAGGCTGGCGAGGTGAAGGTTGATGCCGAGCTTGCGAAGGATGAGTTCATGCACCCCTGGGTCCATCAACTTCATAACATAGCGGCCCATCACGAACGCCGAAACGCCCACCGCCACCTGCCACATCGCCGTCGCCATCGGTCTTTGCTTGTCCGGCACGGAATCGCATATCGCAGGCATCAGCACCGCTTGGTCGGCATCCTCGGCCATCTGCAGGATGAACACCCAGGGGATGATCATCCACAGAGCAGGCATGTGCGGTACCATGAATATGGTCACAGCGAGGAGCGGGGTGATGATAAGTACAAGCGGCTTGCGACGTCCGATTCGCGTCCAGATTCGGTCGGACTTCCATGCGGCGTAAGGCGTCACCCAAAGCTGGTTGAGCGCCTGAAGCGCGACCACAAACCCGATCAGCATGGTGCTGTCCGTGAACCTCTTCATGGTCAGCGGCAGCACCTGGTTCGAGCAGAACGATACGCTGGACGTGCCGATGGTGAACATACACAACGCGACGATGTAGAAGACGCTTACGGGTTCATGCGCCTTCGCCGATCCGCTTGTTGTGCATGTGTCAGACATCTGTTATAGTTTCACCGGCCCGAAGACCGGGGCTGGGAACCCCGCCGCGTCCTTCAGGCTGACGATTGGGTTGAGTCCCCTGCCGTACCAGAGGCTCGAACCTTTGGACACGGGTTCGGCCATCGTGATCAGCACGCTGCAGCCGTCCTTCGGGTCAACTACGCACTGCTTGATAACCTGGGGCGCTCCGTCCTTCTCGACCAGGAATCCGCGCACGCCTGACACCGATGTCAGTTTGCCGTGTACCTCGGCGTACTTCACCTTGATTGTCGTTCGAGTCTTTTCGGTGAAAGTGAACTCCACAGGGCGCGGGCCGAACGGTATGTCCTCGCCGAACCGCAGTTTGCGTGCCATGAGTGCCATGCGCGCGCCGATGCGCCTGAGCGAAACTGCGTCCGCGTGGATGATGTCCGAAATGGTGGAATCAATGGCCGGGACCATCGCCAGGTTCGGCATCTCCTTCTCGAATTCAAGCTGGGTGTTCTGCACGCGGTTCCACCCGTCCCTATAGAGCGTATCGTCGCTGAAGAACGGGCCGAGCTGCACGTAGATGAACGGTATGTCCGGGTTGCCGAGGTCTGCGCGCATGCTCTCGATCAGGAAGCGAAAATCTTTCCTATACTGCTTGCCCTGGGTTGGGCCGACCGCGTCCGATTCGCCCTGGTACCAGAGACATCCCGCGACTTTGCCGCCGCACTCGTTGATGCGCCGAAGCATCGAGCCGTAGAGCGACTTGCCGCCGAGTTTCTTGTGTTTGGGACTCCACTGCTCCAGAGACGTTCCGCCGTGCGGGCAGACCAGCAGGCCGACGGGGACGCCGGTTGCCTTGTGGAGGTCTTTGCCGAAGCGCACACCCAGACTCGCGCCGATCTCGCGGAAGTTGTGATCCCACTGCCTGGCCTTTTCGATCTCGGCCAGGTCTTCAACTCCGCCCCAGTGAACCGGGTCAATGGAATCCATCACTCGGCAAAGCGGGTCCTTGGCCGTGCCCCAGGTTTCGTTGTAGTAGAATGCGTGAACCATGCGGTGCGGCGGCTCAAGGTTGATGAGCTTCCCGCAGCCGTCCATATTCGACTGACCGGCGAGAATCCACAAGTCGCCGACGAGGATGTTGTCCACTTTCAGGACGGTCTTCGCGCCCTTCTCGCGCACCTCGACCGCGTATGGCCCACCCACCGGCACATCCGCTATCGTTGCGGAAAAGCGCCCGTCCACCACGTCAGCCGTCTGCCACGTGCCGTCGGTCAGACGGAACTCGACTTTCTTCGCGCCCTCCGCTGTTCCCGTGACTTGGATATCGCCTACATAATCATCGTTTCTTTGAAAGACCTGATACGGCCTGGGGGATGTGATCTCAAACATCTGAATACTCCTTGTGCGTGCTATGGTGTAAGGTTCGTTGCCACGGGAACATCATCCTCCGATGATGATAAGCCGCAAACAACGCGGAATGTCGCTCTCCAATCGTGTGCAACCCGAATATAATCTGGTATTTGGTAGAAGCTACCTGGAAGATCAGATAGAAATCTATGATGCCGCGGTCCCATTTCTTCCATTACTGCGATTCAAACAATACCGCATTTGTGAAGTGCTCAAAACCGCATTTCTCCGTACTGCTCTCTAGTTCACTCAGCGCCTTGGTGTCTACAGGGCAATCCTTGAGTTGGTCATAGGCTGTGATCAGCACCGCAGTACCACTAGCTATCACATCATTGACCTTCGCCCTCAGCCCCTCCATGAAAGACTGAACATCCTGATGGACTAGGATTTCTTGGAAAGGCTCTGCCCGCGGTGTCGCATCTCGTCCGACAGAGACGATATGTCTCTCCCATATGTACGGCCACTGTCGTGGAAGGAAAGTATAGAGCGGGCCTCCCCTCTGGCGGAGCAGAACATAGCGAAACATTCCTGTTCCCAGATGAGCGGCCTTGTTGCGGAACAGGCGCATCAACCGTATCCACTCCCGCTCTGCTGAGTCAGGCAGGACGATAGGTTTCAGCACATCATGTAGTTGCTGGAGAAAGTGCTCATGCGGAGTCACGATCCCATTGTTGCGCAGGGTCGCAGATTCCAGCCATGTCTCAATGTATGAGAATTGAGCTCGTCCTACGCGTAGGTTCTTGACTCGGCCGGGGAAGAACAGTGCTATGAGGTCAGCAAGAATGTCCAATGACGCCTGCAAAGCTACAAGGCAATGCTTGAAATGACGTCGCGCCTTCTCTTCAGCCTTCAGGTCCCATGTCCCCCCACTCCACTTGCTAGCGTCAGCGGTAAGGAACTCCGCGAGTTCATCAGCGGACTCAATCATGGCACTACGAAGGCTTGATAACAACATTCTGAAATAAGTGAATAACACCCTATCGGAATCTGCCAAGAAGGTTGGCGAGGCATCTAGAGAGAGGTAGTTCGCTTTGACATAGAGGTCATAGACGGGCGATGGTATCGCCCCGGAATCGCGAGCCTCTATCCAGCAATCCTCTGGCATAGACTTCTCCAGTGGCGGGACACCCAATGCCGCTATATCCGTGATGCAATCTTCTAATCTCATATACTTATCAGTATAACCATCTGGCAGTAGTGACTGTCGGTCTCCTGATTCTACTGTACCGGAATAACAAAAACCTTCTTGCCGTCCACGGTCTTGATGCTGCCGCCTGCGCGGGTGATTTCCTCTTCCGCGGACTTCACGCAGACCGGTTGGATGCTGTTGAACGTATAGCCGACGTTCTCGAACTTCTCGTTCGCGATCGCCGGGATGCCCTGCTTAAGCTCCTCCGGGATTCCGCTGTACCCGAGCGCCGTGCAGAGTATCCCCGCCGCGCTCGACGGATTGCAGTCGGAATCCTGCCCGCATCTGCAGGTGATCTCCATAGTCTTCATGACATCGCCGTTGCCGTAGAGGAGGCCGACGACGATGTACGCCCCGTTCAGACTCGCGTCTATGTTGAAGCCCTTCGGGTCCGTGGAGCACCGCCCGCTCGGGTTGGACGCCCACTTGTCCTGGAGCTTCTGCCAGGTTGCGCGCCAGTCACCAGGGTTCTCATCGTGCCAGCGGATCACATCGCTCACGGTCTTCGCATAGACGCTTCGGGCAGGGATATTCTTCAGGCCGAACTCCACCAGCTTGCGCGGGGCTTTCTCGAAAAACGCCTCGGTGTACATCGCGGTCATGAACAGCCCGCCGTACAGCCCGTCGCCGGAGTTCATGATGCGGCCAAATCTGTCGCAGATGTTGATGCCCGAGCGGGTCATGCCGGGGTTGATTAGGCCGAACATGTCCGCCTCGATCTGGAGGTCAATGTCATTGTAGTGCGAATTGTACTTCGGGCTGCCCGAGTCCGGCGGCATGATGCCCTTGCGGACGTTCTCGCGGCCCTCTTTGTTCGCGTGCCAGAGGCGGAACTTGGTCTCGCCGAACGCCTTGCCGGCCTGCGGGTATGTGATATCGAGGCCGTACTTCTCAATCGCTTCGAGGAAGCTCATCTCCACGTAGACATCGTCCTGATGCAGGGAGTTGGCGACGATGTCCTTAGTCCAGGGGATCGGGGCGTCGTAGGTCTTGCCGCACGCCTTGAACTCGGTTGGTGCGCCGTACGAGACGCCGATCATCTGTCCGGCCCATCCGCCCTTCATCTTATCGATATAGACGCTCGCGGGCAGCGTGCGGAACTCGCGGGCCTGGGCGGCACCAGCGATGAATATGCAGATCAGAGAACTTAGTATCAGTCTACGCATGTTTCGCCTCCGGACATGTTGAACAACCACCGTAAGGTTCGCCATTGCCCACGTGGACTCCTCGGAGGGGTGACATGTTTTCGCATTGGCGGTAGAATGGTAGCGAACAGAGATCACGAGCACGAGTACGATTCACGAGAACGAGGAAGATGATGAGTTTTGCTGACGAGATAAGGGAACAGGGATCGGCGCTCCGAAACCTGGTTGCATTCTACCGCAGCGAGGAGGGCGCCGGGCCGCTGGAATCCGTAGGGCACATGGTTTCGTACCGGACCAGGAGCATCACGTTCATGGGAATGGGCACATCTGAGTTCGTGCCGGGGGTTGTGCGCGAGTATCTGGGCGACAAATCATCCGCAGCAATTGTATCATGGGAGGCCGGCGAACTGCTGCACTACGGGCTGGAGTCCATCCGCGACAACGACATCATCATCGCCATCTCGCAGTCCGGCGAGAGCGTGGAGACCCGCAAGGTGGTGCAGTACCTCCGCCACCATCAGCACCTGATCACCGTGACGAACAGCCCGGTCAACAGCATGGCCCGCGAGGCGACCGTGAACCTGCAGATGATGGCCGGGGACGAGGCGACCATTTCGACCAAGACCTACACGAACAGCATGGCCCTGATGCTGCTTCTGTCCCGCGCGATTGCGTTGGAGGACACTTCATCCCTGCTGAGTGAACTGGATGAGATCTCGAAGGGCATGGACGAGTTTATCGCGAATAGGATGGACGAGATCAGGGCCGCCGCAGACCTGCTGATGGACGCGCAGACCGTATACTTCATCTCCCGAGGCCCGGCGATGACCGCCGCGAGACAGGCTGCGCTGACTTTCCAGGAGGGCGCACACGTGTACACCACCGCCATGCCCGGCGGAAGCATGCGTCACGGGCCGTTCGAGGTCGCTGGGCCGGGACACTACGCGATCATGTATGCGTCCGACGGTCACGGCGGCGATTTGGTTCGCAGCATGGCGGTGGAGATGGCCGATCTGGGCAGCAAAATTCTGCTGATGACTTCAGAAGCCGTTCCGGCGCATGAGAACATCCAGAGCATCGTCCTTCAGCCTGGCCGCCCGGAGCTTCTCTCGCTGGTGTGTGCCGTTCCCCAGGAGCTTCTGATTGACATGATGGCTGCAGACCGCGGACTGACGGCTGGCGTATTCGCGCGAGGCGGCAAGATCACCGCCAAGGAGTAGACCAGAGACCCCTATTCTGCGAGGAATTCCTCTATCGCATCACACGCCTTTGATACTCCATCCTCGGCGCGGACGCGGAGACCGACATCCTTTGCCTTGAGAGCGTAGGAAGGCTCTTCGAGCAGGGATCTCAACTCGGATGCCGCTCGCTGGGCGGTGTAGCGGCTTTGGGGGATTGATCGGGCCACGCCGAGGCGCACCACCCTGGCCGCGTTGTCCGGCTGGTCCTGGCTGAACGGCACTACGAGCATCGGCCTCCCTGATCGCAATGTCTGGCCGGTGGTTCCGACTCCGCCGTGATGGACGACCGCGCACGCACTGGGGAACAACGCCGAGTAAGGCGCGTACTCGCACGCGATGATACCCTTCGGCAGCGCGTCATGCGTCCCCTTTCCTGTCAGCAGGACCGCACGTCGCCCCAGCAGTTGAGCGGCCTTCGCGCTCTCACCGTAGAAATCACCGGCGGAAAGCGCCGCTGCGGACCCCAGTGTGAATACTATCGGCGGCGGACCGTCGTCGAGAAACCGCTCCAGTTCGGGCGGCAGGTTGTCGGACGTGTGCTTGTCGTAGAAGCAGAACCCGGTCTGGCGCGTCTGCGGTGGCCAGTCCGGCTGGGGCGCACCGAGCGACTCCGAGAACAGTGCGAGCATGAGGTAGGGCGACCGCTGGCCGGTCAGGATCGGTATGCCGTCCTGCGGCAGCCCCAACTCTTCGCGGAGATTGTAGACCGGCTTGAACCACGGCCCGGCAATCGCCCTGCTGAGCGCCTGCAGAGACCGCCTGAACGCCGCGTTGTTGCGGTACAACTCGGACAGAAACCGGTAGCCTGGGACGACCGGCGGGTCATCCCCTGAGAACATGCTCAATGGTGCGAGTGCGGTAGAAGCCCATGGTATGCCCAGCTTCTCTGCGGCGATAGGCCCCGCGAAGGCAATCGGATGCGTGATGACCAAATCCGCCCCGGGCAGCGCCTCCATCAGGTCGTCGTAGCTTTCTCTCAGATGCTGGAGCATGCCCCGGATGATATTCTCAGGCCCGCGCCGGGATTCCATCGCCTGGCGCACGATCTCCACGGCATCGCCGCTTCCCAGGGGATCAGGGCGGATAGCGCGAAACTCAATCCCCTCCGCCTCGACCTTCCCTCGCATGGATTCGTGCGTGGCGATGACGGGTGTGTGCCCACGCTCTCTAAGCCCAATCGCAATGGCGATGAACGGGTGGATATCCCCCAGCGACCCGAACGGATGTAGGACAATTCGGCGTCCCGAAGGCTGACTCATCTGAAGCATCCCTCTGGATTGTTGGATGTTCGAAGTTGGATGCCTGTCCTGAGCGGCGTCGAAGGGTTCGGAATTCGATGTTCGCCCCTTATCACCACGTATAAACCCGACCCTCGCCCTTGTCCAGCTTAATCTCATAGTCGCCGGACTTGCCGGGCTTGAGGAACTTCGTGTTGTACAAATCCAGGACGCTAGGATGGTCCTTCGCGCTTATGCGGAACGAAGCGCCCATCGCTTCCTTGGAGGCGACCACCATGCCGTACTTGAACTCTCTGGAGTAGTAGCCGGTATTCGTCTTCATAGGACCCACTGCCGGGCCGAGTCGCACCTTGTACAAATCGCGCGCTGTGTCTATCCCGGTAAACCAGTCCGCCCAGATGAAGCCGGAGAGCCTCGCCCACGCAAAGCAGTAGAAGGCATCATCGCGGACCGGCGCCTTGGTGTGGTCGAGATAGGAGAGCGCTATCACCGCGTCACCGGCATCGGCCTTTGCGCCCCACTCCTTCTGATACTGCAGAATCTTCTCTTCCTTCCAGCGGTTGTCCCACGCCCAAGAGCAGATGTACGACTCCAGCATCTGGCCGTCACACGCGCCGCGCCATTGCTCCCACGGATTGCCGGGGTTCACGATGACGATCTTGTCCGCACCGTAGCTCTTCACCACCGCTGATATGTCCTCAAGCAGCTTGCGGTATGCGTAGTTGTTGTCCTGGTCAGGATAGAGGTGCTTGTGTTTGCCGAACTTCGGGCCTTCGCAGACCCGATCCGGGTGGCCGTTGTCTATGAACAGCCCGTCAACTCCCGCCTCCATGATAAGCCTGACGGTCTTGATGACATACTCATGGTAGGTCGGCGAGTTCGGGCAGGTGGTCAGCCAGTCCGCGTTCGCGTTATCCGCAGACTCGCCCGGCTTGCCGTCCGCGTGGATGCACACCCACTCCGGGTGATCCTTGATGTTTGCATGCTGGTAATACTGGTCTGCCGGCATCTGGTAAAAGGTGACATACTCCAGAAGCCGCGTGTTCAGCTTGCGGGCTTTGGCCAGCATATCCTTGTCCGGGTGAGAGGCGATCACAAACGGCAGGTCTTGCATCTCCTGCGTGACCTTGTCGTCCCAGGCCTTGTACCAGCCGTTGCAGACATCCGCGTTGCGCACGAAGTCCGGTGCGGTCGCGCTTGCCGATGCCGCGAGTATGAGTGTCAGAATAAGCGTTTTCATATCGTCAGTGTTCTCCACCATTTTGCGCATTCCTGCTGCCTGAAGCTTTTCTGCGGACCCGGGTTGACATCTTCCGTTCGCCCGTGCATACTGAACCCATGCACGCTGACCCCCGAGGCGCATACTACACGCCAAGCGAAATCGTAAGTCTGATCGTCGAGAACACGGTAGGCAGACTGTGCCGTGAGTCCGCCGATCCGTCTCGCCTTGCCGTGCTCGATTCCGCGTGCGGGGCTGGCGCGTTTCTACTGGGCGCGCGTGACTTTCTTACCCAGGTCGGCTCCGCTCCCACTCACTTATACGGCGCAGATGTGGATGAAGTTGCGCTTGAGGCTGCTCGGGGTTGTCTTGGTGAATGCGCGGACCTGGTGCATGGTGACAGCCTGCTCGTTGTGGACTGGCGCAAGGCGTTCCCCGATATCATGGCGCGGGGTGGGTTCGACGCAGTGATCGGCAACCCGCCGTGGGTGTCGCTCGGCGGGCGGTTCGGACTCGGCGCATACACCAAGGCGGAGGTCGAGCGTCTGCGCGGGCGGTTCGGCGGCAACTCCTACCTGCCGAACACCTTCGAGTACTTCATCTCGCTCGGACTGGAGCTGACTCGGCCCGGCGGTTACTTCTCGTTCATCGTGCCGGACCGACTTGGGTTCAACCGGCAGTTCGAGTACCTGCGGCGCAGGCTTCTTGCGGAGACCGAGCTTCTGCTGCTGGTACACGGCATCCCCTTCCCAGGCGTGGTAGCGGACACCCTCGTTTTCGTCTGCAGGAAGGGCGCGCCTGGGCCGGACACAGTGACCGAAATCCGCGATTGGAGAGGGGCGTCGTCAACCATTGCGCAGTCCGAGATGCTGAGTACCGGCTGCGAGTTTCGGCCCACGGAGGACCCGCGAATCACGCGCATTATCAGGCAGATGGAGTCGCTCCCCGGGCGGCTTGGGGGCGTCTGCGAGATCACCTCCGGGTTCGGCGGCAGGTCCGAGCTGATCACCGACGCGCGGGTTTCCGACGCGCAGATACCCGTGCTGAAGGGCGACAGCATCAAGCGGTATGCCGTGCGCAAGCGGTACTGGTTCGAGTTCCGCGCCGAGAACCTGACCGGGCGGACTCGTGACCCGGCGAAGCTGGGCGCGTCACCGAAGATCCTCATCCGCAAGACGGGTTCCCAGCTGATCGCGGCGTATGATGACTCCGGCATGTACCCGGAGCAGTCGCTTTATTTCCTCTTCAACAAGTGCGTGGAGTGGGATTGGCGGTTCATCTTGGGCGTGCTGAATTCGCGGCTGATGGATGTCTACTACAAGGCGAGGTGCCTGACCAACCCGCGTACCATCGCCCATGCGAAGATAGCGGACCTGGAGCGCATCCCCTTCCCCCTGCCTGACCTCTCCGATCCTCTCTGCCGCGCGCTGCACGACCGCCTAGTGAGCCTTGCTGGGGCCGGTTCGTCTTCCCAAGACGAGCTTGATTGTCTAGTCTGCAAGCTCTTCGGCGTAGATATAGAGGATTTGCGGGCGATTATAGTGTAATAACATGGTAGCGCTGCCGTCCCGGCGGCATTCCGGAATATGCCGACACTACCTGGGAGGAACATGATGGAACAGCAACAATCACGGACAAACAGCAGGTGGGCGATTGCATCATTCTCGATAGCCATCGTAGAAGTCGTGCTGATTGCGTTGTTTAGTTACGTCGAGTTTGCCGTCGATACCGCCGGACTCTTTCTGTTTTGCCTCTCTGCGTTTCCTCCTCTCAGTTTCATATGCGGCATAGTAGCGTTCGTTGACATAGCCAGAAATCGAGATACAACGAAGGGTCGGGCAATGGCCTTGGTGGGGGCCATCCCTATGTTCATCCTTACAGTGTTGATCATTACGCCGTTCTTGCTCCGAGTTGGTCATCCGCCACGAAGGAGGAGCAACTGCCTGAACAACCTGAAGCAGATCGGGACTGGAATCAGTCTCTATCAGACTGACTGGGACGACAAGTATCCGCTCGTGTCCGGTCCCGGACGAGCGTTTGAGGAGGCGATGGGACAGACATGGAACTATCGGACGAACTCCACAGGTGGCGAGCGGCGGTGGATGCAGGACCTTTTGGGCGTGTATGCAAAGAGCAAGAAGATCTTCTGGTGCCCAGCGCTTGAGCAGGATGCCTCTTGGGCGATGGGCGGCAAACATCCGGGTGTGGTGTACTACTGGCAGAATCGGCACGGGGGTTTCATCTACAACGGAACCAAATGCCCTGACATCCATGGCAAGAACAATCCGGACGGGCTGGGAGTTCTTGCCGCACCGGATGGTTCTACCATTGACGGACTGCTGTTCGAGAACGACCCACTCACCTCATACTGGTTCAATGCCGTGATCACTGACAACTCCGGCAAGAACCAAGGCACGATAGTGGTCTCCGGGCACTCCCCCGAGGTGTGCGACAAGACTGCGGATGCGCCGATTGTATGGGACACGCCGTGCGGGTATGCGGTCACGCAGGGCGAAGAAGCCCAGATGGCGCACGAAGACGTCATGAATGTCCTCTATGCGGACGGTCATGCCAAGCCGTATCAGATACTCAATCTTAGAGCGGCCGAGTGGACGAAGGATCATTTTGGCAATACTCACGGCTATGAGGGTTGGTTTCCTGAATGAGGGTAGCGCCGCCGTCTCGGCGGCATTCCGGACAAAGCCGGCAAGATGCCGGCGCTACCGATGAGCGGTTTCAACGTTCGTGCAGGAATTTCAGACAATAAAAGGGTAGTATTGTGCTAGTGGCAGATTCGGCATTTTGCCGGAACCGCATCACCTTTCTGGAGGATACATCATGGACGAGGAAAAGAATAATCAATCTGAAGTACAACAGCCGCCTCCCCAGCCGCCCATAGGGGTAGCAACTGCGCAACCGGAGCCTGGGCCGGGACAGCCGCCCAGGACCAGCGGCATGGCGATAGCGTCACTGGTTCTGGGGGTGCTATGCCTTGGGCTGCCCGGCCTGATACTAGGCATCATCGCGCTCGTGCAGATCGGCAAAAACCCCACGAGGCTTAGGGGCCAGGGGCTTGCGCTCGCCGGGACCATCATCAGCGCAATAAGCCTGCTGTTCGTTCCCTTCATCGCCGCGATTCTCTTTCCTGTCTTTGCACGGGCCAGAGACGCCGCGCAGGAGACGAACTGCATGAACAACCTGAAACAGATCAGCATAGCGGTGCAGATGTACACCCAGGACTGGGACAACGCCTATCCGATGGCGGCGAACTGGAACGAAGCGATAGCGCCGTACACAAAGAATCCAAAGATAATGGTTTGTCCGAAAGAGGATGGCACGCTGCCGGGATACGCCATGAATGCCCAGATGGACGGCAAGAAGTCGGCTGATGTGGCCATGCCGTCCGAGACTGCGCTCATCTTCGAATCCGTGCCTGGTGTGAACCAGTACGGCGGCCCGGAGCTTTTTCCCACCCCGGCAAGGCATCGCGATAAGCAAAATGTGGGCTTTGCAGACGGCCATGTGACTTATATTTCTGAGAGCGGAATCGGCGGGCTGAACTTCAATCCAGGGCCGGCCTTTACTCCGAATCCATCCCAGCCGCCACCCGCGCCTTGAGGATGAAACTTTCAGGCGGTATGATTGTCTGATGAGATGGATGGCAGTTTGGCCATCCATCTCGCATTACAGATTCAGGGAATCGCTGGTGAGATTCTCGCACTGTCCGCCTCGGCGGACGGCGCTGTCAGTCTCACTGCGATGGGAGCGAAAATGCTTTGCATTTTCAGAGGAGGACATTCATGGAAAACTGGGCGCAACCGAAGAAGCTGAACTACGATCTGGGAAAATGGTTTACCGACGCGTGGAACCTGTTCAAGCCGCACATGTGGGAGTTCATCCTGCTGGCGCTCGTTGTGGCGGTGCCGGCCATGCTGATTGGTGGAGCATCCGGTATTATCTCGACAATGGACGCGCTGCGGCATCCCCCGCAGAACACGAATCCGTTCCCCCTGGTACCCACCGCCTCACAGGCGCTAGTGGTGTTGGGATCATGGCTATTCGGCGCGGCATTATCTACTCCGCTGATCGTCGGTATCGCTGCTGTTGCGATGAAAGCCTTGCGGACCGGCGTATTCGGTTGGGATCTGCTGTGGACAGGCTTCAAGAAGTGGCCGGCCAGCTTCGTGATCGGTCTCATATCTACCGGGTTCGGCCTACTGCCCTCACTGTTTCCTCTGGCGTGGATACTGCTTCCTCTGTATATGGTGGTGGGACTATGGGGCATATTCGCTGCATTCTCTCTGTCTGAGTCGGGTGCGACCGGCAACTCCGCTATGGGCAAGAGTTTTGATATTATCAAGGGCAACTTCTGGTGGGCGGCGCTCTTCGCCCTGGTGGCAGGGCTTGCAAGCAGCGTAGGAATGATTGCCTGCTGTGTGGGCGTGTTGTTCAGTGCAGGGTTCTACTATGCGCTGCTGGCTGTGGCGTACAACGACCTCAGCGGGCAGATGGCGCCTCCGCCGGTTGTTGATAGCAGCACACCACCGGCGGTTTGAGGCTTGGCATTTGCGGTATAGATAGACATGACGAGGGATTCTCTGCCAGCCTGGATTATTCATGGTGTTCGTGTACAGTGCTGGCTGGAATCCCTCAACTTTTGGATGGAGGCGGAACATTGGAAACCGCGCGGAAAGCCTTGGCGCAGGTGAAGAAGAAAGCTGAGACGGCCCGGAAGAAACGGCATTCCGAGATCACGGCCAAGATAATAGTCGGCACAGCGACGTGCGGGGTGGCCGCCGGGGCGCGGCTGGTGGTGGACGCGCTTAAGCAGGAGGTCGCCGCGCGAAAGATCAAAGGTGTGATGGTGGCGGAGACCGGCTGCTCGGGCAGGTGCAACCTGGAACCGCTGGTGCAGGTTAACCGGCACGGCGAGGCGCCTGTGCTCTACTACCAGGTGACCCCAGACAAGGCGCGCCGCATCGTCCAGCAGCATATTCAGAATAACGAACCCATCACGGAGTGGGCGGTGAGCTGACAATCCGGTTGCGGGTGTCAGGTTACGGATTGCGGGATCACGGACACCGGAAACCGGAAACCGGAAACCGTGACCATCACTTCGAAGGAACAGCATCTTATGTCTGACACAATGAAACACGTACTGGTCTGCGGCGGAACGGCTTGCACGGGCAAGGCGAAGTGCCTGGCGCCCGAGCTGCAGTCGCTGATAGTTAAGAACGGCCTGCAGGAGAAGGTTCGCGTAATGGAGGCGGTCTACTTCGGGCTGTGCGGTCAGTGCCCGGTGGTCATCGTTTATCCGAACGAGACCGTGTATGCGCATGTCACACTGGAAGACCTGCCGGAGATCGTAAAGAGCCACCTCAAGGGCGGCAAACCGGTCGAGCGGCTGATCAGCAAGGACGGCATAGATAGACGGCGCATCCGCGTGCTCGGCGACTCGAACTTCTTTGGCGACCAACTACGTATTACTCTGCGCAACTGCGGCGTGATTGACCCCGAAAGCATCGAGGACTACCTGGAGGTCAAGGGCTACGACGCCCTGGCGCGTGTCCTAGACACTATGACACCGAACGATGTCATAGACACGGTCACCCAGGCCGGATTGCGCGGAAGAGGCGGCGGCGGATATCCCACCGGCGTGAAATGGAAGCTCACCGCCGAGGCGGAGGGCGAACCGAAGTACGTGATCTGCAACGCTGATGAGGGCGACCCCGGCGCGTTCATGGACCGCACGGCCATTGAGGGCGACCCGCACAGCATCCTCGAAGGGATGATCATTGGCGGGTATGCAGTGGGCGCGAGCGTGGGCTATGTCTACATCCGTGCGGAGTATCCCCTTGCCATCAAACGGCTTCGGCAGGCAATAGCGCAGGCCGAGAGCTACGGACTTCTCGGCAAGAACATCCTCGGCTCCGGGTTTGACTTTGTCATAGACATCCGCCTGGGCGCGGGTGCGTACGTCTGCGGCGAGGAGACGGCGCTCATCCACAGCATAGAGGGTCGTCGCGGCATGCCCAGGCCCAGACCCCCCTACCCGTCCGTGGAAGGCGTTTGGGGCAAACCGACGCTCATCAACAACGTGGAGACCTGGGCGAACGTCCCGGCGGTCATCCTGAACGGCTCGGAGTGGTTCTCCAACATCGGCACGGACGGCAGCAAAGGGACGAAGGTCTTCGCGCTGGCAGGCAAGGTGGAGAACACCGGCCTGGTGGAAGTCCCGATGGGCACGACCTTGCGCGAGATAATCTTTGACATCGGCGGCGGAATATCGGGCGGCAAGAAGTTCAAGGCCGCGCAGACCGGCGGGCCCTCCGGCGGGTGCATACCCGAGCAGTTCCTAGATTTGCCGGTGGACTACGAATCCTTGAAACAGGCGGGCTCCATGATGGGCTCCGGCGGCCTGATCGTTATGGACGAAGACACGTGCATGGTGGACGTGGCGAAGTTCTTCCTGGGGTTCACTCAGGACGAGTCATGCGGCAAGTGTACGCCGTGCCGCGAGGGAACGAAGCGCCTGCTGGAGATACTGACTCGCATCACCGAGGGCAACGGCGTGCCGGATGATATCTGGAAGCTGGAGCGGTTGTGCCACACGGTTCAGCGTTCGTCGCTCTGCGGGCTGGGGCAGGCGGCGCCGAACCCGGTTGTGAGCACGCTCAGGTTCTTCAAGGACGAGTACGAGGCGCACATCAACGAGAAGCGGTGTCCGGCGGGTGCGTGCCTGGCGTTGCTCAGGTACTTTGTGAAGCCGGAGAACTGCGTCGGGTGTACGGCGTGCGCGCGGGTCTGCCCGGTGAACTGCATCGCGGGCGAGCCGAAGAAGATACACGAGATTGACCAGAG
This sequence comes from Armatimonadota bacterium, assembly GCA_025358205.1. Taxonomy (GTDB): domain Bacteria; phylum Armatimonadota; class UBA5829; order DTJY01; family DTJY01; genus JANYKG01. The sequence continues at coordinate 37,690 of JANYKG010000042.1, read as the reverse complement.
CCGGTGCATTCGCTGCGGCCAGTGCTTCCAGCGGTGCAGATTCGAGGCGATAGAGAAGAAGTAGGGGACACTTGGAGTACTGGAGTATTGGAGTGCGGGTGTGTGGGAGTGTGGGAGCACCTGGAAGCACGACGAATGGCGGACAACTCCTCCTGCTTGACCAATCTTTCGGGAGACAGCGACCGTATGGACAACACCGTTCCTGCAGAGATCATAGAAGGCGCCCAGGCCAAAATCGATGCTTTCGTGTCGAGGTGGGTCAAGGATCTCTGGCCATACTGCAAGACCAACAACCAAAAGCAGGCTTGCTGGTACCTGTGGATTCGGTACTCCCTAAGCCTGAGGAGCTTGCGGCACTTGGCTGCGGCCAATGATATTTGTGGATGTTACACAATAGCTAGGTGCTGTATTGAATATGATGTTGCCATATCCGCAATCGCCAAGAAGCCTGAACTCGGCGATGACTACATGGGATATGAAGTGCATGCCAAGAGCCGACATCTCCAATCTATGCGGCACCACGAACCAAGCTGGAAAATCGACGAGTTGGAGAAGTATATGGCATCTCAGTTCGGTCCAGACTTCGCCAGAAGCAAGAAACCCAACTGGCACGGGGGGTTTCCTACACTGTGTGTTGTAGCTGGCTGCGAGGATGTGCTGTCCATGTATCACATTCTCTGCCAATTCGTGCATGGAACTGTTACAGGAATGAAGGCGCTCAATACGCTCGGGATGATGGGTGAGCAACATAGCGGAACGACGCTGATGAATCTGCTGACTATCCATACACTGTCCTTCCTGCAGATAACACGACGAGTGCTTGATGTTCTCTTTCCTTTGTGGACACAAGTGAAGGACGATTGCGAGAAGGAGTTGAAATCACTTGCTGAGAGCGTTGTGGGACTTTCCTAGGTGGTCTGATGCTTGAGCCAACAAAACGTTTTTCGAGCCGCGTTGAGAACTACGTGAAATATCGTCCGCACTATCCGCGGGAGGTGATAGAAATCCTGCGGGAGGTGTGCGGGTTGATGCGGGATTGGCGCGTTGCCGACATTGGCTCGGGAACAGGGATTTCGACCGAGCTGTTCCTGACAAACGGGAATCCGACCTATGGGGTAGAGCCGAATCAGCCGATGCGCGAGGCGGCCGAATCGTGTCTCAAGGAGTATACCGGCTTCACGAGCGTTGACGGAACGGCGGAGGAAACGACTCTGCCGGACAGCAGTGTGGAGTTGGTGGTTGCTGGTCAGGCGTTCCATTGGTTCGACCGTGCGAGGGCCAAGGTCGAGTTTCGGCGCATCTTGAAGCCGGGCGGCTGGGTGGCGCTGATGTGGAACAGACGCCGGAAAGACATGCCGTTCCTGGCCGAGTATGAGGAGCTGTCGCGCACGTTTTCGCCTGACTATGACAAGGTTGACGGCACGAATGTCACCGATGAGATGTTCGCCGAGTTCTTCTCACCAAATGTGTATCAGTTCCGGGCCTGCGAGCACGGGCGTTTGCAGGACTACGAGGCGCTCAAGGGAGGGCTGCTCTCGTCGTCATACTCGCCGGAGCCGGGTCATCCGAACCACGAGCCGATGATAGCGGAGTTGGAGAAGCTGTTTGCCCGGCACGAGCGGGATGGACGGGTGCGGTTTGAGTATGACACGCAGGTGTATGTGGGGAGATTCGAGTAAGAGTACGAGTAGGAGTAAGAGTAAGAGGCTAGAGTCTACATGATTAACCTTACGATAGACGGAAAACCGGTCAGTGTGCCGGAAGGAACCACCATCATGAGCGCGGCGGAGAAGATCGGGGTGAAGGTGCCGCGCCTGTGCTACCATCCACGGTTGAGCGTGGAGGGTGCGTGCCGGGTGTGCATCGTGGAGGTCGAGGGGATGCGGAGTCTCCCGGCCTCGTGCGCCTACCCGGTCGAGGAAGGCATGGTCGTCCGTACGATCACGCCCGAAATTCGCGAGATCAGGCGCGACATAGTAGAACTCCTGCTGGACAACCACCCGACCGACTGCCAGACCTGCGAGCGCGACGGCAACTGCGAGCTTCAGGACCTGGCCTACTCCACCGGCGTCCGCGAACGATTTTTCGAGGGCGAACGGAAGCATTACGAGAACGACTATTCATCGCCGGGCGTCATCCGCGTACCGGATAAGTGCGTTATGTGCCACCGGTGCGTGCGCATTTGCGGCGAGGTGCAGGGCATCCACTGCCTGGGGTACCACAGCCGGGGGTTCAAGACCGTCGTCATGCCGGCGTACAACCTGCCGTTCAACGACAGTGTGTGCAGCACGTGCGGCCAGTGCATCAACGCCTGTCCCACCGCCGCGTTCCTGGAGAAGGACGCGGTTCATAACGTTATGAGAGCGCTTGCCGACCCGAACAAGCACGTGGTGGTGCAGTTCGCGCCGTCGGTTCGCGCGGCCATCGGCGAGGGGTTTGGCATCAAGCCGGGTGTCCCGCTGCAGAAGAAGATCGTCTCGGCGCTCAGGCTGATTGGGTTCGACGCGGTGTTCGATACCGAGGTCGGCGCGGACGTGAACATCATGGAAGAGGGCATGGAGTTCATCGAGCGAGTGAAGGCCGGTGGGCCGTTCCCGTTGATCACCTCCTGCTCTTCGGCGTGGATCAAGTTCGCCGAGAACTTCTACCACGACATGCTGCCGAACCTGTCCAGCACCAAGTCGCCGATGAGCATTCTCGGTTCGCTGGCCAAGACCTACTACGCTGAGAAGGCCGGCATCCCCAAGGAAAATATCTACAGCGTGGGTGCCATGTGCTGCACGGCCAAGAAGTTCGAGGCCGCTCGACACCAGTGCTGGTTGGACGAGAATACGCCTGCTGTGGATGCGGTGATGACCACCCGGGAGCTGATCTGGCTGATCAAGAGCAACGGCATTGACTTCATGAACCTGCCGGACGAGGAGTTCGATGATCCGCTGGGCGATTCCACCGGCGGCGGCTCGATCTTCGGGTGGACCGGCGGGCTGGCTGAGAGCGTACTTCGGTCGGTCTACTACTTCATCACCGGTGAAACGCTGGTGGACATCGAGTTCGATGGACTGCGCTCGATGGAATGGGTGAAGCGGCAGACGATCAACATCGGCGGGACGGACTACAAGTTCGCGGTGGCGCACGGCCTGCAGAACGCGCACACCCTGCTGCGGTCCATACGTGACGGGAAAGAAGAAGCTCATTTCGTGGAGATCATGGGGTGCCCCGGCGGGTGCATCGGCGGCGGCGGCCAGCCTTATGCGCGCACCACCGGCTCGATACCGCTGGACGAGAAGCTCCTGAAGAAGCGCGCGGACGCACTGCGCTCCGAAGACCGGAGCAAGACGATTCGCAGGTCGTATGAGAACCCATGGGTGCAGCGGCTCTACCGGGAGTACCTTGGGGCGCCGCTCTCAGAGAAGTCGCACAAGCTGCTTCACACGAAGCTGGTGTCCCGGCTGCCGGTGGGAATATCGAGGAGAGAGAATAAACCTTAGTGAGGGAAAGCACGAAATTCGAAGCACGAAGCACGAAACAACCGGCAAATCAGTGAAAGGGAAATGCACCAAACAAGCGCCTTAGTCTGGAGTTTTGGCATTTTCCCATTCGCACTTTTGGAGTTGTTTCGAATTTCGGATTTCGGATTTCGAATTTGGAGTACGCCATGTCTTGTACCGAATGCAAACTGACCGAATCTGAAAAACTGACGGAGCTGTCCGCCTTTATAGAAGCGCATCCCGATCCGGTGGAGGCTCAGGGCGCGCTGATCCCCGTGCTGCACCGGGCGCAGGAGCTGTTCGGCTATCTGCCGACCGAGGTGATGGATTTCGTGGCCGACAAGATGCAGGTGCCGACCGCCTACGTCTACGGTGTGGCGACCTTCTACTCGCACTTCACGCTCATTCCGCGCGGCAAGTACCCGATTTCCGTCTGCATGGGAACCGCCTGCTACGTGAAAGGGGCGCCCGCGATTCTGGACACCATCAAGCAGCAGATCGGCATACGCACCGGCGAGACGACCGAGGACGGTTTGTTCACGCTGCTGGAAACCCGCTGCATCGGCGCGTGCGGACTGGCCCCCGTGCTCACGATTGGCGACGATGTCTACGGCCGCCTGACCCCAGACCAGATCCCCGATATCCTGGAGAAATACCACGTGGAGAAATGATGGGGAATGGCGGATGGTTGCGAACGTCCAACGTTCAACCCTCAACGCCCAACACCGAATCCTCGGGACCGGACAACGATAGTCTCCACACCGATCATGAGACAATTCTCTTGGCCGATGAATCTTTTCCGCGTCTGATCTCGTCATACAGGTAGAATGAGGGCTACCGTGCATGGGACTCGGAAGGAGCGCGGACATGAGAAATAATCGGCACATTCCGAAGAACCGATGGCCGGAGGATGAGGCGGACCATAGGCATGTCAACACCACTCGTCGTAGGCGCAAGGTGCCTTGGTGGACGTTATTGTGGCTGATACCGGCTATAGCCGTGCTCATCGGAATGGTGTTTCCGGTTGGTCCCAGCCCCCACGGCTGCCATTATCCTCCTCGGTGCAGCAACAACCTGATGCAGCTCTACACCGCAACCATGCAGTACTGCCTAGACCACAAAGGGCATTTCCCTCCGGCAGGCACTTGGTATGATGATCTGTACCCGGAGTACGTAATTGAACGTGGAGTACTTGTATGTCCACGCACGGAGGGTCGAATCCCTTCATATGCCATGAATGTCAGACTCAGAAACCACAAGCGCAGTGATCTCGGTTCGAGCGACCATGTAGTCTTGTTCTTCGACTGTGTGCCTGGGAAAAACAGGGTCGGCGGACCTGAGCTTTTCCCGAAGACGCCTCGTCACGGTGACAAACACATTGTCTTGTTCCTGGACGGCACAGTTGAGGCTGTTCAGCCGTCCAAGGTCTGGGAACTCAATTGGGGACCCAGTCCGCCAGCGCCCTGACCCACGCTGTAACCAATCAGACAGGCAAGTGTATCTCGATTTCCTCCCAACCCCCGCTCAACGGCTGCCGTCTAGTCTATAAAGCAAAGGCAGTGCCGAAGGAATAGGCCGTCGGGTAGCCGAACAATCTTAGAGGGCAATACACCACATGTCTACACGCGCGTTACCACATCTGCTTTTGATCGCTATCCTGGCGATGGCCGCCGGGGCCTGCATGGGCGCTCAGCCGACGCTGAAGGCCGTCACGCTCGACAAACCGCCAACGATCGACGGCGATCTCTCGGACGAGTGCTGGCAGTCCGTGCAGCCAGTTACGGAATTTGTCTATCTGGACAGCGGCATTCCCCCACAGGAGCAGACCACCGCTCGGATTGCTCACGACGCCAAGTACATCTACGTCGCCTTCGACTGCAAGGATTCCCAACCTGACAAGATCACCGCCCAGCAGGTGAAACGCGGCGGTAACTTGCATTCGGATGACAATGTCACCGTCTACCTGGACATGTTCAGCGAGTTCCGAAACGACTCGGGCTGCTACTTTCGGGTCAATGCCGCCGGCACGCAGACGCATCAGGTCCAGTCGTCCGAGACAGGCAAGACAGAGTGGGTCGGCGACTGGGACGCGGCGGCTAAGCGGAACCCGGGCGGCTACACGGTCGAAATGCGCATACCGTTCTCCATTCTGAAGTACGATGAGAAGAACCCCAGGATCAGCGTCGCATTTGACCGATGGCATCCTCGTCTGCAGCAGGACTGGGTGGCGCCCAACCTGGGCAAGACGGTAGACCTGACAAGATTCTACCTGTGGGAAGGCGTGCAGCCGCCATCTATGCATCCGAAGCCTGTTACGCTGCTGTACGCGCTCGCGGGCGCCGGCTCGGGCGACTCGTCGGTCAGGGCGGGCGCGGACGTGAAGTACGCACTCACCCCAAGTCTGACGGGCCTGCTGACGGTCAACCCATATTTCCGCGATGTGGAGCAGGAAGTGGACAGCGTGGACTTCACGTACAACGAGCGCGCGCTCGGCGACAACAGGCTCTTCTTCCGTGAGGGCAAGCAGTACTTCCCCGGCTCCGGAATCTACTACACGCGGCGAATTAGAGACTTCGACGCGGGGGCAAAGCTCGTCGGCATGGTGGGCGATTACCAGGCCGGGTTCATGAACGCGAACAACTTCGGGCATGAGTCGAACAGCGTTCTGGAACTCACTCGGCAGTTCGGCGCTCAGAAGGATTTCTCCATCTGGACCGGCGGCGTCCTGAGCCAGGTCGAAGGCGCCGACTACCTCTCTACCTGGTCAAGCGCCGACTACAAGTGGCGTCACGGCCCGACCAGCTCGACGGATTTCCACTATACGTACATGAACACGGACAACGACGGCACGGCTGGTCACGGCGATTACAGCCGGTGGACCATAGGCACGAACAACGGACCGCGAAAACTTGCTGTGCTGCTGGAGCGGCAGGACAGGGACAGCGATTTCATACCATATCTGGGAGTCTCATCAGACCACAACTTTGAATCATGGGGCACTAAGCTGGAGTGGTGGGATTCGCCGCAGAAGGGCAAAGTCAGCTTTCGGGGTTGGGGCCTGTGGCTTCAGGATGCCGATCAAGTGCTGAATGGTGAGCCGTACTGGAACACGGTCGAGCCTTCATTCAACCTGAACTGGCGCAACGGCCAGTATCTGTTTCTCCGCCACAACAACTATCACCGGTTGCAGTTTCACGACAATTACGGCACGGTGGAGTACGGCTGGGGATCGAACGACCTCTATCGCGCGGGCGGAATTTCGCTGAATGTCGGTAGGCGGGTTGGTGGCAGCTATCGGTACTACCAGCTCAACCAGGGCTTGCGCCTGTCGGATCATCTGAGCGCGCAGGTCTACACGGAGTATTCGCAGATCAGCGCTCCTAGCCCATACGCGGGGACGAACCGTCAGACCATCCTCGGCGTGACTTACGACATCAGCCCGGAGAAGGGGCTGCTCGGCCGCGTTATCTGGCGAGAAGGCAAGGCGAACCTCTACATGGCGTACCGTCAGCGTGTGCGAGCCGGCATGGACGCCTACCTGGTCTACGGCGATCCGAACTCCGACGAGACGAAGAACGCGATCCTTCTGAAGCTGATAAGACCAATCTGAGGAGTGACGAGTGATGAGTGAACTGTTTATGGAGACCGCGCGGCCTCCGGCGGCGGTTCACGTATCACATATCACTCGTGCGCGGTTTTTGACTTGCCGTGCGCGTTACGGGTATAATAGTTAGCGTGAGTAAAATGCATGCACCGGATATTTCACTAACCGGGGCCGTTCACGGCATACCATAAGGCAAGGAGACATTCAATGATCGTTACAGCAAAAGAACTGTTTGAGCAGGCATACGGCAAGTACGCCCTCGGCGCCTACAATATCAACAACGCCGAGCAGACTATGGGTCTGTTCCAGGGCTGCCTGGACTCCAAGGCTCCGTTCATCATCCAGATTTCCAGCGGAGCGCGCAAGTACACCAACAAGCTTATGCTCGAAGGCATGATCCGTGCCGCCGACCAGATTTTCCCGGATGCCATCTTCGCAGTGCATCTGGACCACGGCGACGAGCAGACCTGCTACGACTGCATTGATTCCGGCTTCTACAGCTCGGTCATGATCGACGCCAGCCATGAGTCGTTCGAGGAGAACATCGCGGCCACCAAGAGAGTGGCTGACCGTGCCCATGCAAAGGGCATCAGCGTTGAGGCAGAACTCGGACAGCTGGGCGGTGTGGAAGAGCACGTCAGCGTATCCGAAGATCAGGCTCACCTGACCGACCCGGCACAGGCCGCCGATTTCATCAAGCGTTCCGGCTGCGACAGCCTGGCATGCGCGATCGGCACAAGCCACGGCGCATTCAAGTTCTCCGGCTCCCAGGGCCTGCACTTCGAGATCGTGAAAGCGATCCAGGAGTTGGTCCCGGGCTTCCCGCTGGTACTGCACGGCTCATCCTCGGTCCCGCAGGAAGAGGTCGAGCGCATCAACGCAGCGGGCGGCGCACTGAAGGGCGCGAAGGGCGTGGACGTGACACAGTACCTGCCGGCAGCCCTGCTTGGCGTCTGCAAAATCAACATTGACACCGACGGCCGCCTGGTCTGGACCCGCGTACACCGCGAGTTCTTCCGTGACCAACCGGACAAGTTCGACTTCCGCCCGGTCGGCAAGATCTTCATGGAAGAGTACGCGAAGTTCATCGCCAGCCGCAACGTGCTGCTCGGCTCAGCCGGCCAGCTTGAGACGGTCCGCGCCGCACTGAAGAAGTAAATCAACATCGAATGGTATAAGCTGGGGCGGTTTCGGTTTTCCGAGGCCGCCCTTCTGTTATTCCGGCACGGGTACCGTAGAGCGCCCGTGAGCAGTAGTGCGTAGGGGAGTCCGGATACGAAATACGGTATACGCATTACGGAGAACTGGCGCTGCACCAAAGGTTTTCGAGTACAAGTACGAGTAGGAGTAAGAGTACGAGAATTGGACTAACACCTACCACCAACCACCTAACACCTGAGGTATTCTCATGATCGCAACAGTCACTCTCAATCCCGCGTTGGACAGGAGCGTCTATCTTGACAAGCTCCGGCCGAACGATACCAACCGCATCGTGAAGGTCGAGACCGATATCGGCGGAAAGGGAATCAACGCCTCTCGCGTGCTCAGGGAACTGGGCAGCGATACCATGTGCCTGGGGTTTGTCGGCGGCAAGATCGGCAGGTTCATCGCGCACGAACTTGGTCACGAGGGGATTGAGACGGACTTTGTTCATGTAACGCACGAAACCCGCATGAACATCGGCATCCAGGAAGCATCCGGCTCGCCACCGACCATGTTGGACGAAGCCGGGCCTGCTGTCACCGATGCGGAGTTGACCGAGTTGTACGGCAAGGTGCGCGTGGCCGCCTCGAAATCGTCTATGGTCATCTTCGGCGGCAGCCTCCCGCCCGGTCTGCCGAGTGATATCTACTGCACGCTGGTCGGACTGGCGCAGGCAGAGGGCGCGCAGGCGATTCTGGATGCAGACGGCGAGCCGATGCGTCTTGGAATGGAAGCCGAGCCGTACATGATTAAGCCGAACAGAGACGAGGTCAAGCGTCTGATAGGCGTGGAGATCAAGTCACTGGACGATGCGGTGAAAGCCGTGAACACTTTGATGGAAACCGGCGTCCAACTAGTAGTGATCTCCATGGGCGCGGACGGCGCGGTTGCGGGCCTGGGCCAGGACATATGGCATGCGGTTCCACCCAAGGTTGAGGTAGTCAGCACCATCGGCTCAGGCGATTCCATGGTAGCGGGAATAGCCCACACCATCGCCAACTGCGGCACATTGGCCGAGGCGCTTAAATGGGGTTCGGCTGCGGGTGCAGCGACGGCCATGACCAATGGCGCTGAGATAGGTCGGCATGACCGAATAGTGGAGTTACTGGATCAGGTGAACGTGAACAGGCTGTGATCGGCATATAACGCACGGGGGTTCATGTGCCGACACTGGTAGTAGTAATGAACATTTTGCGTATCCTTTCGTCTACAAGAGCGAGGACAAATGGACGCTGAGGAGAAGGTGGCGCGTTTGGTGAGTGCGGATGCCGTCCTGGTGCTCCGATGTCAGGCAAACGATATCGAGGCGTTTGATGAGATCGTGACGCTATACAAGGATGGAATCTACAACTACATCTGGCGGATGGTCTCCAGCCGTGAGGACGCGGAAGACCTCGCGCAAGACGTCTTTGTGAGGGCATACGGCGCCATCAAGACGTTTCGTCGCGAGTCGAATCTGCGCACCTGGCTGTACCGCATCGCCACGAATCTGTGCGTAGACAAGTACCGACGTAGAGGACTGGAAAAGCAGCTTTTTGTGCCGATTGAGCAGAGCCGCAAAGACGATGACGGCCACTCTCAGACGCTCGATCTGCCCGATGTTAGTAACGAACCGCAGCGGATATATGAGAACGCAGAGCTGCAGATGGAGATACAGAGAGCATTGATGAACATGCCTGACAAACTCCGATCTGCCTTGTTGCTCTTCGACTTTGAAGGCTTGTCGTATGAGGAGATCGCGGAGACGGTGAACTGCCCGGTTGGCACAGTGAAGTCACGCATCTTCAACGCGAGAGTGCAACTGAGGGACATGCTTCGTCCGTATGTGGATGTTTGAATGCAGACAATAGTATGGTCTGTGGTATGATAAGGTAGGTGCGATATGGACTGCAAAGAGTTTTCACAAATCATGGGCGAATACGTGAACCGCACATTGGACGCAGATGCGGCAAAGGCCGCCGATGCTCATACTGATGCGTGTTCGGAGTGCGCCGCCAGGATGCGCGAGTTGGCGTGTACATCGGCGATGATTCGTTCGCTTGCCCGCGCCAATACACCGGATGGTTTTGAGGCGCAGGTCAGGGCGCGTATTGCTGATCAGTGCGCCGCGCAGCAGAGCGGATTCTGGTTCACTGTGCAGGAACGCCTGCAGTCGTTGGGCCGCCTTCTTTGGGGTACGCCCGGCCACCGTTTGTCCGTAGGCCCCGCGCTGGCTGCGCTTATGCTGTGTGTGGTTGCTGCCGGTAGTCTGTACGTTTTCGCGCCGAATCATAAGACGCCGGCGCCTGAGACCGATTGGGCATACATAAACACCGTGAAAGATCAGCACGCATCGTACGCCGGGTCCAACCCGCTCGGCGACGAGTCTGCAGCCGCGCTCAGAGAGAGCACTAGTGAGTCCGGCGAAACAATGTAAGTAGACGTGATATGAGAATCAGAACGATTCCCACAATTCTTATACTGGTCGCTCTTCTCGGGTCCGGCGCCCGGGCGGAGATTGACGCCAAAACCGCGCTGAAGAACATGTTCGAGGCGGAGCGCAAGGTCTGTTTCATCGGGCACGAGGTTACGACCATCACCCGCGGGCCTGCACTGACCTCTGAGCAGACCGTCTACAGAGCGGGTATCAAGGGCATGCGCATGGAGTTTACCTCGCCGGACCGGCTCAAGGGCGAGGTAAGGGCGGATGACGGACACGTGCTGGCGCACTACTCGCCGCAGAGGAAAGAGCTGAAGCTCAGGCCTTCGCGCATGGAGCCGATGCAGTCATGGATGCATCACGCGGGCGGCATGTTCGGCGATGGCCATCTCGATGCTCAGATTGTGGGCAAGGACAAGGTCGCAGGACGCACTGCATACGTGGTTCAGATCAACGCACATGGCAGAGAAGGCTCCAGCCGCAAGGTGTACATAGACACCGAGAAGTGGGTTAAGCTCAAGACAGAAGAGATAGCGCCCGGTGGCACAGTGGTCTCCATGTCGTATTTCACGAAGATCGAGTTCGTGAGCAGCATACCCGACGATAAGTTTCACATCACGCCACCACCGGGAGTACATATCGAGCGTGAGATGCGACGCCCTGACAGCATGTCCATCGCCGATGCCAAGAAGCAGGCCGGTTTTACTGTGCTGCAGCCGTCGTATGTTCCCGATGGATTCAAACTGGCGGGCGCGGCTATCATACCCTTCCGAGAAGGCAAGATAGTCTCTCTGCGCTATACGGACGGAGTGAATGCGGTGTCGCTCTTCCAGACTCCGGGAGATAGGCTTAGTCCCAGGTTCCTGGAGCGGCTGCGGCAGGGGCCGTCCAGAGGCGGAGAAGTATACACTTGGCAGCAAGGGAAGATGAGTCTCACCATCGTAGGCCGCATCCCCATGGATCAGATTCGCCGCATGGCTCAGTCAATCAAGTAGTTCCACTCATTGCACCACCTGTATATCGGTAGCGCGAATCATGCGATACAGATCCGTATCCGGGTAAACACCCATGAAACACGAACTCACACCGGTTACCCACACGTATTTGCCCACTGGGTCTTCCCCAACGCCTACCGGCACTGTGCCTAGGACTTTCACACCCGCATGGCCGGAGTCATCCTCACACGCTGAACCGTCGTCAATGTAGAAGTACCCGCTGCCGGAGGAGGTTACTCTCCCCGGAGTTGTGACCAGCAGCCCGATATTGTTCAGGTAGATCGAATCCTTGATGCCCTGTTGTCCGGCTTTGGTGTCTGCGTCATAGAACCACTCGGCGCCCCCGAGCTGGGAGTTAGCCATTGTTACCGGTTTCAGAGTCAAGGCCTCGCCGGTGTCAACTGCTGCAACGGCATTGATGAACTTCTCGCCGTCGTCGCTAACTTGTGTGCTGCCCACGATGTTCACTATCATATCCGGCGCAAGGGAATGCTGCGGTTTGTACACGGCTATGCCGCATCCACGGTTTTCTGCTTCCACGTAGAAGAGGCTGGATGAGATCACCGCTGTGACTATCGCGTCCTCGATACTGCACGAAGCGCCGGCGGCCACTCGCTTCGCCTCTGCCAGGCTGATCGCCGGATTAAGTGTAAACAGAATCGCCTGGCCGTTGCTAAGTGGAGCGCTGCCGTCAAACGAATATTTACGGGCTATGCTGCCCAGGGAGTTCTCTATACCAATTGTAGCGCTCAGGCCCGATCCGTAAATCGTGTCTTCCTGCTGAACCTCCTGGTATTGGAATATTATGTCGTTGGTGGTTTCGCACAGTAGTACCTGAAAGTCCAGCGGGTAGCTGGAATAGTATGGCTTCACTCCCAGCCAGCTTATCACCATCCGGCGATTAGGCGCGACGCCAACCGTGCCTACGTGTACAGCGCCTCCCACGCTCGGGTTGAGGTCGTCCCAGTACGGATAGATTGCCGCATTTGGCAGGGTGGATGATGGTATATCGGTGTTCTGGTATTCATCCAGTCCGGCGCTGCCGAAACCCAGCAGCCCGTTTGCGCCAACGTACAACTCGCTGTAAGGGTTGCCGTAGAAACTGAAGGCGAATGGTATGGTTTGCCCGTTTGTTACGCCGTCATCCGAAAGCGCAAACGATGGATGCGCGCTGGGGTCCACCCACGCATATGGCGCGGCGGACATTTTATAGTTGCGCACGATGTTCAGGTTGACTGGCCTGGTGGTGTTTCCATCGCCGTTAGTTGCGTTGGTGAACGTTATCAGGTCAGAGTAATCGCCGCTGAACAGACCTGCTGCCGCCGGGCTGACGGATACGGTAACGTTGGCGCTCTCGCCTGCCTCCAGGTATCCGGATGAGTCTGAGAGGCCAATCCAAGTCTCAGTGTGGGCCGCTTGCCAGTTTATACCGCCATAGCCGGTGTTCTTGAGCGTGTAAGTTTGTGCGGATGGAGAGAATGGTCCACCGGGTTCGCCCTGCACCGTCAGTCCGATCCTCGGCGTTACAGAAAGGCTGCCCTCCCTGATGCCCAGCGACACTGCGCGCGATGTGCTGCCCACGCCGTTCGTCGCGTTGGTGAACAACACAGTGTCCGAGTACCCGCCCTGGTCAAAAGCAAGCGCACTTGAGTTTATGCTTACATCAACCGATGTTGATTCGCCGGGATGCAGCAAACCGCTTTCAGTCGAAATGTCTACCCACGATGAGTTCTTCGTCGCAGTCCAGTCCAGATCCGTCGTTCCCTCGTTGCGCAACGTGTAGGCCTGGATTGAAGGATTGAAAGGCCCTCCTACCGGCCCGGTAGCGCTCAGGCTGGATGCAGGCGAAACCAGAAGCCCGGCTCGGTCCACGGTAAATGCCTTCAGGCATGCGTTGGCATTCGGGTAGGGTGTGGTCATATCGGTCCATGACTGGCCGTTGGGGCTTATATAGCTTTCTCCAAGGTTAGCTCTGGCCTGGCCGCTGTATCCATACGAGATGGACTCTATGGGTATGGGATAGTTGTACCCTGGGGTGGTGAGCTTGACTACCACCGAGAAACGCTGTCCCGCCGCCAGGTTGACCGGGGCGTTAAGAGCCACCGTCTGATAACCGGAATTAGCAATGCCGCCGACTTGAGTAGATACCGGGCCGGCTTCACTGGTGGGGCCGCCGCTGGGATCAAGATACACGGATATCTCACATGAGGCGTCCGGCACCGGCGAGTAGAAGCTAACCGCCTCTAGAGCCTGATCGCCGTCACAGGTAAAGATATTGGCGAACCAAGCTGTGTTCGCGCTGAAGCCGGAGCTTTGCACCCATCCCAGCGGGTCGTACTGGTACACGTGCGAGTAGTTGACACTCGGTTCCGCTACTCGGAACGAAGCGTTTTCGGTGCCTATTTTGGAATCGTAGTAGGAAATCCAGAAATATCCGTTGATTCCCCAGTTCGGCCCCCAACTGTTCTTGATAAGAAATGCGCCATCACCGGCGGGGGTGTTGCCGAACCGGTTTCTATCGAAATTATCATCCCAGCCCACGATGCAAACGGCGTGGTTGACTACGGCTGACCCGGAATAGCAGTAAGCATTGGTGGATGGATTGAAGTAACTGCCGCTCCAGTAGAAGCTGGTGTACACCGCACCCGTGGACATGACCGCGCGCTTGAGGGTGTCATTGTCCATCGGTCCGGTTCGGTCTGCAATGAAATCCACCGCTTGCAGGTGCTTGAGCGCTGGTAGGCTTAATGAGGAGCAACTCCCGCTGTCAAACGGGTCTTCTGCCTCCATGGATGGCCCCGCCCAACGCGAGAGATACGCGGTGGACATGAAATAGTTGCCGCCCGCGCAACACGACAGGTCGAACCCGGAGGTATTCTTCATGTTGTTCTCTGAGAAGTCCCTCGCTTCGTAAGGCATCAGCGCGGATTCCATGGAACCGTAAGTGGCGAAGGCCCAACATGCGCCGCAACTCCCCTGATCTCTCACATTCGTAAGCTTGTTGAGGGTGTGCAAGTCATAGGAGGACGGCATGCCGACTAACGTCATTGCCCGGAGCTGGGGCTTGGGCTTCACCTGAGGCAGATTCACAGGCAGCGGTACAAGACCCAGGGTGTGTCCGCCCTCCTCGGTTTGCTGCACTATGCCCGCTGCGGCGTCGTTGACGTAGGAAATGAACTTTGGATTAGCAGGCGCCAAGGAAGGCGCGATTTCTGCGGCTGAAATCGCGTGCATTGAGGCTAATGCCGTGAACAGGGTGATTACAGCAGCCGCGATTATGCGACCATTGAATCTCCATTCACCGTTCATGCCATCACACTCCTTGATCCGGCGGCGCATCTACCTGGAATCCATTCAGAATCCCACCTATGTTAAACATACCTCACATTATGCATTCGGTCAAGGGAAATGGCCAAAATAGCGTGAAAATCCAGCATTATTACCTGTCTGTGGGAACCGAACACCAGTTAGCCGAGTCCGAAATATGTGAAGAGCGCGAGTCGGTGACCGATCATATTTGTTTCGATATACTGGTAAGCATACGGTGTTCCGCCGCCTGCATACCGCCGATAATCAGTACCAGAGAGCGCGTATACCGCTCAGAACAGGTATGATTGCTGATTGACAAAATGTGAACGCATTGTTACCATTTCATTAACTGCGTGAAACCGAGACGTTGCGTTAGACGACGTCCAGTTCGCGGGGAATTGAGAAAGAGACTTGCTGCGTCAGGACTTAGTTGTATCTCAGCAACAGAAGATTGCCCCGAAGATCATCATGGCTAATGCCATCCTTCAGCTTTCGGGGGTTGAGCTTCAGCAGAACATTGAGCAGGAGCTTGAGGAAAACCCTGCGTTGGAGCAAGAGGATGAAGAGCCGTGTTCCGGGTGCGAACTAGCTCCGTTTCTGTGCAAAGACTGCCAGTACGGCAAGCAGCGGGAGCAGGACGCCTCGCCAAATGATGACGAGAAGACCCTGGATTTCGATCCCCTTAACGAACCCGAGCTTACCTTCGATTTTCAGTCTGACCCTGAAGATGACATTGATCCCATGGGGTTCCTCAAGTCAGACATAGACCTGAAAGAGCACCTGCGCATTCAGCTCGGCTATCTGGCGTCCGGCAAGATAAGCGATATTGCGGACTACCTAATCAACTACATTGACGAAAGCGGATATCTGCGCGTTGACCTCCTGGAAGTGACAATGGAAATGGACGCCACGGACGAAGAAATACTGGAGGCTGTGGCTGTCATCCAGACACTGGACCCACCCGGAGTAGGCGCTATGGATTTGAAGCAGTGCATGCGGATTCAGCTTCGTTATCTGGCAGAGGACGGCTGCGGTAATCCCATCGCGGAGAAGATAGTCAACCAGTATTGGGAGGAGATGAGGTGCCGGAAACATCTGCGCATCGCCCGAAGACTGAAGGTTGACCCGATCGAGGTAGAAGAAGCCGTCCACTTCATTCATCATGCGCTGAATCCGTATCCTGCAGCAGGTTTCCGAATACCATGGGAAACCAAGGCTGCCGACAACAAGAGTACCGTGCGCCCAGATGTTATTATCCACCGCACGCCCATCGGCTTTGAGATCGAGGTTGTCACAAACAAGCACGTCTCTCTCACTATCAACCCATACTACCGCCAGATGTTCCATGAGATGAGGAACGGCAAGGCAAAGAGCTACACCGCCGAAGACAAGAAGCACGTGACAGAGTATGTGGAACGCGCGGACCTGTTTATCAGGAACATCTACCAGCGACGCAGAACCCTGAAGCTCATTACGAAGCACATTGTGGAGCAGGAAATCGGCTTTTTCGAGACAGGGTCGAACCTGTTCCTCAGGCCGCTCACTCGCGTGAGAGTAGCCACTTCACTCGGTCTGCATGAGTCCACTATAAGCAGGGCCACTGCGAACAAGTATGTAATGCTGCCGAACGGAGAAGTCCTGTCGTTTGACTTCTTCTTCGCGATCTCTCACTCGCTTGCCGATACCGTCGCGCAGATGATAGCGAACGAAGACCCAGGCCATCCGCTCAGCGATCAGGAACTAGCCGAGCTTCTCACACAGCAGGGTTTCCCGGTCGCCCGCCGCACAGTGGTAAAATACCGCGAGGCCCGCAAACTCCTCTCGTCCCGCCAGCGCAAGCGTTAGCCTGGCATCAGTCTCCTCCCACACGCCCATACTCCCACACGCTATCCACAGGAGGACAACTACCTTTCTGCGCAGAACTGCCAATCAGTAATGACCAAGGAGCGCAGTATGAAATCAGAGCTTCTCAAACGCTATCCCGGCAATCCGATACTGACACATGAGGATTTGCCCTATAACGTCAACGCTATCTACAACCCCGGCGCGGTAAAGTTCGGCGATAAGTACGTCCTTGTGCCCAGGGTGGAGGACGGCAAACGCGACAACTATCTGCATGTGGCAATGAGTGATGACGGTATCCACTTCAAGGTCAATCCGGAGCCGATCGAGATACCCGGCCCCGAGGAAGAACTGATCTGGGAGAAGCACAAGTACGACCCGCGCGTAACCCACCTGGAGGGCGCGTACTACATCACCTACTGCGCCCAGACCATGACCGAGACCACCCGCATGGGCATGTGTCGCACCACCGACTTCAAGACCTTCGAGCGGATGCCGTTCATCACCTCGCCCTGGAGTCGGAACTGCGCGCTATTCCCGGAGAAGATCGGCGGACGGTACGCACGGTTCGAGCGGCCCATGTCCGGCAAAGACGCGATCACGTTTCTCTCCTATTCGCCCGATCTCATTCATTGGGGCGACTGGAAACCGCTGAACCTGCAGTCCGAAACATGGATGCGCGAGAAGTGGGGCATCGGCCCGACGCCTATCAAGACGGACAAGGGCTGGCTGCAGATCATCCACGGCGTGTGGTTCGCCTGCAACGTGGTTTATCGGCTGGGAGCGGTGATGCTGGACCTGGAAGACCCATGCAAGGTCATCGGCCAGTGCCCGGAGTTCATCCTTACACCGAGGGAGTATTACGAACGCGTTGGTGAGGTGCCGAACGTGGTCTTCTCGAACGGCGCGATCCTGGAACCGTGCGGCGAACTGAAGGTCTACTACGGCGCGGCGGATACATGCATCGGCCTGGCGACGTGCGATGTGGACGACCTTATTCAGGCTTGTCTCGACGGCATCAAGCCGCCGGAGATCATATCTTACTAGGAGGACGCAAACAAATGGACTGGGAAAGCCTTGCTGAGTTTGAGAAGGAGCTGTTGGCCGACGATGTGGCGCCGGCGGAAGCTATGGCCAAGCTGCCGGAATGGGCGAAAACGCAGGACGACATGAAGGCATTGACGATCTGGGATGAATTTCCACAGATTGATTGGTCGAAGGACGCGGAAATGGTCACCGAGTGGTTCACCACCGCGATCCAGAAGCTCGGAGAAGCCTCGGATGTTGACCTGGTCGGCATTCATCTGGGTGATGCGCCGGAGATCTTCGGTGTTGACGGCTACAAATTCTCCGGCGGTCAGGAGAAGATAGATGACCTGATCGAGATGCTGCAAGCGGAAGACGATGAAGAGTGGGTAGACGAGATTGACTGGGATGAAGTGGCCGAGTTGTCGTACAAGAAGACCGAGAAGCTCCCCTCCGGGCTGTGGAAATGGTACATGGACGCCACCGAATCGGACGACTCGAGCGAGTTCATGGATTCCGAGTGCGTCTACGCGATGTGGGATGTCCTGGCGATACTAACGGTGGCACATGTCCTGCGTCACGGCGGCCTCGATTTCGCTGCTATTGTTGGCGACCGGACAAAGATCCCGATCGCGATGGGCTACGAGAACTCTGCGCAGTACTCAGGGGCATTGACTCCCCTCGGCTGGCTGGAGCCATAGATAGGAAGGCATTCCGTGACTCAATACAAGGTGGATTTCGATGCCATCGAATGGGTGTCGCCGCTGAACGGAGTGCGGTTTCGCCCGCATAGGGCGGACGGCAAGCAGATCAGGGTCGTGGAGTACGCCCGGGATTTCGTGGAGCCGGACTGGTGCCTGAAGGGGCATATCGGCTACGTGCTGGAAGGCCGTGTCGCGATAGACTTCAACGGCACGGTAGTGGAATACGGTCCCGGTGACGGCATCATCATACCCGCGGGCGAGGAGCATAAGCACAAGGCCCATCCGCTCTCCGATCTGGTAAGGGTTGTGCTAGTGGAAGATGTGACTTGAACGATACTCACGCGATTCTGAACGCCCCCGAGTTGATCCAGGCACGCGGCACACACTTCGCGCGGATGGACGGCCTCTCGACGAGTGCCCAGCAGACCAAGCCGTTTCTGCTCTACGGTCATGCAGGAGTGGGCCGGACTGACCGCTATACGGACATAGAGGCATGGATGCGCGAGGCGGCTGACGACCTGGCATCACGCGCCGACCGACTGCGCGATACCGATGTCTTCCGTCCGCTGGCCATCGAGTTTGGGCCATACGGCGTGCATTTTGTGGACCGTGTGTTCGGCGCTCACGTGTACGAACTGCGAGAGAAGAACAATTGGCAGGTGGCGCCGTTGGATCAGCCTATCGCTCGATCTCGCCGTGCCGCTATTCGGGCTTCCGACCATCGCCAGCGCGCTGAACATCGGACTGAACCTCTACGGCCAGGAGCTTCTGCTTGCCTTCATCGAGAAACCCGAGGCGGTGCGGCACGACCTGAAGACCATCAACGACGTGCTCTGTACGATGCACCGGTGGTATCTGGCCCACATACCGATTCAGCAGCTTCAGCCCGTGGTGGCGGTAGCCCGAACGCAGCCGCCGGATCTGTATGCTGAGTTCGTCGCGCCTATAGACGATGAACTGCTCAGCGTCTATCCCAGGGGCGGCATGATCCATCTCTGCGGCACGCACACGCAGCACATACCGGTTTGGCGCGAGATGAGGTCACTCAAGACATTGCAGCTCAACGACCGCGCCGCAGAAGATCTGGAGTTCTACTGGAAGGGCTTGCGGCCGGATCAGGTATTCTACGTCAACCCATGCCCAGGCATGCCGACTGAACGAATCCTGAGCATCACCGGCGGCAGGCGAGTAATCATCATCGCCGAGTCGCTGCCTTCGTCGAATGGTTGAACCAATGACGACAGACGCCGAACAACTGGTTATTGCGATAATGGAGGGCGATGCCGAGGCCTTCGATCGAATCCTTGCCCGTGGGGTAGAGGTGAACGCCGCCGTTCCCTGGCCGGACCTCGAACATCCGGATCGGAAGGATGGATATCCTGTGACGCCGGTTTGTATGGCGGTCGTGAGGAATCAGACCGCTATGGTCGAGGCTCTGCTTAAGGCAGGGGCGAGACCCGAGCAGAATAGTGTTGATCCCATCATCGAGGCTTCCGCGAACGGCAACGTTGACATCGGCCGGATGCTCCTCGATGCAGGCTCTGATCCGAATGCGGCCAGCCCAGCCGGCCACTCAGCGCTTATGGCGAGCGTCACCTTCCCCGAGGCGACGCGGCTTCTGCTGGCCAGAGGGGCCGCGATAGAACGAGAGACCGAGGACGGCATGACGGCGTTGTTCTCGGCCGTACGACAGTGCGGATCACGAGTTGACGTTTTCTCGGATTCCTACGAGGATTACAGGGCCGGCAAGAGAACGCTCGTGAGCTCCTTCCCGTCCGGCGAGAGACCTTATCAGGCGCTGGGGGTCCTCCTGGAACACGGGGCAGACGTGAACCATCAGGACAAGAAGGGCAGGACAGTACTCGCTCAAGCCAGGACTCCACGGGCCGCCAAGATGCTGATCGAGGCGGGCGCAAGATTGGACATCAAGGACAACGAGGGTCACGACGGCCATTACCAGCTTGAGCAGAATGGCATTTCAAAAGAGGCGGTTGGCCTCTAACATATTGGGAGAGCATCATGATCAAGATCGCATTCATCGGAGCAGGGAGCGTCGGGTTCACTCGCAGGCTGCTTATGGATATCCTGTCGGTGCCGGAGCTTCAGGACACCGAGTTCCGGCTCATGGACATCTCGCGGGAGAACCTGGAGATGGCCGTAAACCTCTGCCGGAAGATGGTGGCCGATAACAAGCTACCGGCGAAGGTCACGGGCACGCTCGACCGCAAGGAAGCCCTGCGCGACGCGGACTACGTCGTCAGCATGGTGCGGGTCGGCGGGCTGGAGGCATTCGCGCACGACATCGAGATGCCGCTGAAGTACGGCGTGGACCAGTGCGTCGGTGATACTCTCGGTCCCGGCGGCATCTTCTACGCACTGCGAACTATCCCCGTAATGATGGACATCGCGGCGGACATGCGAGAGGTCTGCCCGGACGCGCTCTGGCTCAACTACTCCAACCCGATGGCGATGAACACCTGGGCGGTGCGCAAGGCGGGCGGCGTGAAGATCATCGGCCTTTGTCACGGCGTACAGCACGGCGCTGCTCAGATCGCCGGTGCGCTCGGCATCCCGCTGGACGAGATGGAGTACATCTGCGCGGGCATCAACCACCAGACCTGGTTCACCAAGGTCACGCACACGGGGATTGACTATACCCACAAGCTGCTGGACGCCTTCAAGCGTGACGAGCATCTGGCGAAGAGCGAGACTCTGCGGATTGATGTGCTGGAGCGGTTCGGATACTACTCCACCGAGTCGAACGGCCACCTCAGCGAGTACCTGCCGTGGTATCGCAAGGGCGGCAAGGAACAGATGGCGCGGTGGATGGACTACTCATACTGGGCAGGGGGCGAGACCGGCGGATACCTTCGCGTGTGCCGTGAGAGCCAGAACGCGTACAAAGAGAACTACCCCAAGTGGATGGCGGGAGAGCTTGACCAGATTCCCTTGGGCGACCGGTCGAACGAGCACGGTTCACACATCATCGAGGCCCTGGAGACCGGCAGGCGGTACTGGGGCTGCTTCAACGTGGCGAACACCGGGCTGATTACCAACCTGCCGGACGGATGTACCGTGGAGCTTCCTTGCATAGTGGACGGCAACGGCATCCAGCCGACCTATGTGGGCGACCTGCCGCTTCAGTGCGCGGCGACCTGCTCCGCAAGCGTACACGTCCAGCGCATGACAGTGGAGGCGGCGCTGGCCGGCGACCGGAACCTGGTGAAGCTGGCCGTCATGCACGATCCGCTGACCTCGGCGATTCTTACGCCCGACCAGGTCTGGGCGATGTGTGATGACATGTTTGAAGCGGAAGCGGAGTGGTTGCCGCAGTTCAAGTGAAGCGCAGGAAACAGGCGAGCCGACGTAGAGATGGGGGCGGTCGTTGGTATGCTTCCTGGCGCTTGTCTGCATTACCAGTATTTATACCAGTTTTTCGGAAAATTTTGGGAGACCTATTGACATTTCGGCAGTACCGCTGTATAAGTGAGTCAGTGAGATTGCATGTTGAGCAGGTCGCAGCACTGTTTCCTATCCGTTGCTCGCATTTTGGAGTAATGTCTTACAGAACCCGCCGCATGCAGCATCCCCCGGGGAGACCGGGATCTCATTGGAAGGGACCGAGGGATAGGAGGGTAAATGAAAAGGGTATTGCTTATCATCTCCGTGATGCTACTCGTGATGTGCGCGAGCATCACAACCTATGCTGACAAGGGCGGTATTCCGCATCATGCTCGCACGGGCGGATTCGAAGTGGGCGTCGGCTCAGAACTGGGAAGCGCTACATTCACCCCGGAACCGAATGGCTGGGTCGAAGACGTCTACCAGGACGAAGTGACCGGGAAGTGGTATACCACCTATACCTACACGGTCAGCGCTCCGATTGAGCTTGTTGATCCGACCAACAACAACGTCATAGGCTACATAGACAGCCTGATGATGAATGTTGACCAAGATCCGGCGGTGAGTCTGGCCTTCGCGTGTAGGGCCGGTGGGGCCGCTACCACGTTTACGTTCACGAATTTCCTGGACACAAGCCTGGTTCTTCCGAAGGCGCAGGCTACTGCGGGCGTAACAGCCACTGACACGATGAACAACAACGGTTTCATCACAGGTCTGTGGCCCGGTGGAATGACTTACCAGACCAGGTACAACAGCGGCACCCTCTTCGAGAACAAAGCGGTTGGTGGAGCTCCTGGAATCGGCGGAACTTATAGCGTCAACGATGTTGGTAGCTGGCAGCAGCTATCCGTAGGTGTGACGAGAATGGAAGCGCAGTACAAGTTCCAGCTTAGCGCTCGTGATCTGGCAAGCGGTACAAGCAACTTCCAGATGATCGAGACAGCTATCGTACCTGAGCCGAGTGGGATACTGGCAGCGATTTCCTGTCTGCTACCGGCGGGATTCCTGCTCCGCAGAAGGCGGTAGGAGCGCGCTCTACTAGTACGAAATATCTGTTGTGGAGACGGCCTTGACCCCGCGTGGAGTCAAGGCCGTTTCGCTTAGCCAAACTGCTACTTCGACTGGTAGATTCCGGTGTACGCAGTTTTGATGATATCGGCGGCGCAGTCCGATGACAGCTTGTCCATCCACAGCGAAACATCATAGTGGAAGCTGTGAATCTTCTCTTTGCCGAACAGACCAGTCAGATAGTGATCTCGTTCTTTGTCCGATTTCGTGATTTTGGCCGTCGCCGCCGCTTCGTCCCCGCCTTCGAATTTGATCATGTTCTCGACCCGGCGCTCGATGGACGCGTCCATGCGGACGTTCAGCGCGTTCGGCAGCAGGAAATTCACACCGCGTCCCAGAATCACAGCATTTCCAATGCTGGCAATGGTCGCTACAACGCGGGTGAGGTGCTTCAGATACAGGAACTCCGACATCTGGCGTCTGCCCAGGCAAGCGTGTATTAGTAGTTCGATCTCGGAAATGGTCCGCTCGTCAAAGGCCTCCACAACTTCGGAGGGAATCTGAGATTCAGCGGCCATCGCATCTATCAGTTCCTTGTCCCACAGACTGAAGCCGAGGATCTCCGCCAGTTTCTGCGCTGTGATCAGTCCGCCGCTGCCCATGCTACGCGAAATCGTGATAACTGGATTCACGACCACCTGGCCGGATTCCTGGCGCTGGTCTCGCGCCAACTCCGATTGACGAAGCCGCGCAAATGCGATCTGTTCTGTGCTTTTCGGCATGTCCATCGCCTCACTTTCACATTGATTATACCCAGTAGGACACTAGATTCCACGGTCAGCAACTACTTGTTTCCACACTCAGTTACTTGCCGTCGCCTCGTCGTTGCCAAGAGCGGCGGGAGCCACCGCCTTGCCCGCGAATCCGGCAAGCGCGACAATGGTGAGCAGGTATGGGAGCATAAGCATGAACTCGGATGGTATCACAACACCGCCGACGGTCTGGCCCTGAAGTCGCATCTGAAGCGCGTCGAAGAAGCCAAAGAAGAGCGCCGCGCCCGCTGCGCCCAGCGGTGTCCATCTGCCGAAGATGACCGCAGCCAGTGCGATGAACCCTCTGCCGCCTGACATCCCCTCGGCAAACATGTTGAGCTGGCCGAGAGACAGGTAGACGCCTGACAGCCCGCCTAGCAGCCCACCAGCGATGACAGCCGCGAACCGCACGCGCCCAACCCTGATGCCTGCCGCAAGCGCAGCCTCCGGGTTCTCGCCCACAGCGCGCAGCCTCAGCCCCTGGGGAGTCCGCCACAAAAACGGCGTCATGAGCAAGGTGCCTGCCAACGCCAGCTCGGTCAGGGGATTCTGCTCCCCAAGCCCAGGGAGGTTCCACATCGGCAGGCCGTTTACCGGGGGTGAGCCACCAGCATGCATGAACAGCTTCCTCAGCAGGTAGGTGGTCAGCCCCAGCGCGAAGATGTTCAACGCCACCCCGCTGACTATGTGGTTCAACTTCATCCGCTGGGTGAGAAACGCGTGTACGAGGCCGAACGCGCCGCCCGCCGCCGCACCGAGCAGCATGCCGACCCACGGGTTGCCCGTCCAGTAAGAGCCGAGCATCCCGAAGAACGCGCCCGCCAGCATCATCCCCTCAAGCGCGATGTTCACCACGCCTGAGCGCTCGCACAGCACGCCGCCCAACGCCGCCAGTATCAGCGGCGTCGCCAGCCGAAGGGTGCTATTCAGTAATTCAGCGTCAAAGTGGATCATCTGCACCTCCGCCGCTCCCCGACGAATTCTTCACGAACTTGGTTCCGGCCATGACAATGATGATCGCCTGAATGATGGTGACAATCTCCCTCGGCGTATCGGTGGCAAGCTGCATGCCCACGGCGCCGTTCCTCAGCGCGCCAAAGAGCAGTGCCGACAGCCCGGTACCCAGCGCCGAGCCGCCTCCGAGAAACGCCACAGCAATGCTGTCGAAACCATAACCCGGCGAAAACTGATCGTAGAACTTGTGATGAACGCCCAGCACTTCGACCGCACCCGCCAGCCCCGCCAGCGCCCCGCTGATCAGCATCGCGCGGACCAACGTGCCGGTGACGCTGATACCCGCCGCCCTCGCCGCATCAGGCGCTTTGCCCACGACCTTGACCTCGTAGCCGAAGACGCCTCTGCCCATCACGAAAGCATAACCCGCCAGGCAGATCAGCGCGAGCAGTATCCCCGCGTGCAGCCCACCGAACGCCGGGAGCCATGCGGACGACAGCGCTTCGGGGGTCTGGGGCGCCATCGTAGTAGCGTCCTTCAGCGGGTTCGTCACCAGGTAGTGCGTCAGGTAGAACGCGATGTAGTTCATCATGATAGTGGTGATGACCTCATGCACCCCGCGCTTCGCCCTCAGGAAACCCGGCAGCAGGCCCCACGCCGCACCGCCGATCATGCCGCAGACGATGCAGAGCGGGAGATGAACCACCGCAGGAAGTTTTACAGCGTATCCGACGTACGCCGCGCACAGCCCGCCGACCAGCAGTTGTCCTTCCACGCCGATGTTGAACAACCCCGCCCGCAGGCCGAGCGCAACCGCCAGACCGGTGATGATGAGCGGCACCGACTTCACCAGTGTCTCCGCGACCGTCGGGCCTGAGCCGAACGCCCCCGCAAACATCGCGCCGAACGACGTGATGGGATTGCCGCCTGAGACCCAGATCGCCATCGCGCCCAGCCCGAATGCTGCGAGGAGTGCAAACGCCGGGCCGGAAATTATCCTTCTCATGCTTTGGCCCCCAGCATCATCGCGCCCACCTTCTCGCGGCTCGCCTCTTCACGCGTCAACACGCCCGCCACTCGGCCCTGGTACATGACCAGCACGCGGTGACTGAGCGCCAGTATCTCGTCAAGATCGTATGATATCAGCAGTACGCCCGCGCCCCGAGTACACTCCGCCAGCAATCGCCGATGAATCTCCGCAGTCGCGTGTACGTCCAGCCCCATAGTCGGCTGACAGGCGATCAGGATGGTCGGTTCGCCGATCAGCGCCCGCCCGAGAACCAGCTTCTGCCTGTTCCCGCCGGAGAGCGACTTCACCGGCGCACCCGGCCCGGACGCACGAATGTCATTTCGCCCGATCAGCTCGTCCGCGCGCTCTACCATTTCGTCCAGGTCCAGTATCCCGTGATACGCGAAACCCCGATGAAAGCCCAGAATCGAGTTGTCCAGAATCGAGAAGTCAGGCGCCAGCGCAAAACGCCTATCCTCCGGCACGTACGCCATCCCTTGCTCCAGCCTGCCCCGGACGGACATGCCCGAGATATCCACGCCGCCCAGGGTGATCGTGCCGGTCGAGCGCGTGAGGCCGACAAGCGCCTCCGCCAGTTCGCGCTGGCCGTTCCCGTCCACTCCCGCGACTCCCAGCACCTCACCCGGGCGGATGTCGAAGGAAACCGAGTCCAGCGCGCGGCCCGATCTGCCCCGCACTGAGAGGTCTCGCACTTTCAGAACAGCGCCTTCGCCCACAACGCTAGCTTTTTGCGGCTCGGCTGTCGGAACGTCCTCGCCGACCATCATCCTGGTCAGTTCCTCGGGGCACGTCTGACCGGTTTCAAGCGATGCGACCACGCGTCCGCGCCGCAGCACGGTCACCCGGTCCGCGTAGGAGATCACGTCGTTGAGCTTGTGGCTGATGAGGATGACGCACATTCCCTCCGCCACCATGCGCCGAAGCATCTCGAAGAGCGATTCCGCCTCCTGTGGGGCCAGCACGCTGGTCGGCTCATCGAGGATGAGGATGCGAGCGTCGCGGTAGAGCGCCTTCAGAATTTCGACCTTCTGCTGAGCGGAGACGGACAGGTCGGCGACCTTCTTGTGCAGGTCCACCCGCAGGCCGAACCGTTCGCCGGTCGCTAGAACCTTCGCCTCTGCCGCCCGGAAATCAGTCAGCCCGAGTTTTGCAGTCTCCGCGCCCAGGACGATGTTTTCCAGTGCGGTGAACGCGGGGATCAGCATGAAGTGCTGGTGGACCATGCCAATCCCGAGCGCGATGGCGTCCCGTGGATCGGCTATGCGCACGGAGTCGCCGCCGACCTTGATCTCGCCGGAATCGGGGATGTGCAGCCCGTAAAGCAGGTTCATAAGCGTGGATTTGCCCGCGCCGTTCTCGCCGATGAGCGCGTGCAGCTCACCCCAACTCGCGGTGAAATCAACGCCCTCATTCGCAGCAACGCCTGAGAACCTCTTCGTAATGCCGATCATTTCAACTGCGGGAGTGTTTTCCACATCATACTCATACTCTCACTCATGCTCCTATTCCTTCCTGAGAGCGGGGTTGAGCGAAATGCACGCTCGCGCCTTGACACTCCACGTTTGGGGTAAGTATAATCAATGCCTGTACTGAGCGTGAAAGACGCGGTACAGGGCCTTCGCGCATTATTCACTGTGTTCGTGAATGATGCAGGTCAGGTGTTCAAGCACGTTCGGCCACCCAATCTGAATTTCACAGAAGTACGCACATAGAAGGAGTCGGCAATGGACCGCATTGACCCCAGTATTTTCAAGGCATACGATGTTCGCGGCACGTATCCGGACCAGTTCAACGAGGACGTGGCGTACCGGATCGCGCGGGCGTTCGCACAGATACTCAAACCCAAGCTGACCGTGGTTGGCTATGACATGCGCCTGAGCGGCCCGGCGCTCCTGGAGCCGACCGCACGCGGGCTGATGGAGCAGGGCAGTGACGTCATCCACATCGGCATGACCAGCACCCCCATGTACTACTATGCCGTGAACGCGCTCAAGGCCGATGCCGGCATGATGCTCACAGCGTCGCATAACCCACCCCAGTACAACGGCCTCAAGATCACCGGGCCGG
The DNA here is from genome assembly GCA_025358205.1 of Armatimonadota bacterium. GTDB lineage: Bacteria > Armatimonadota > UBA5829 > DTJY01 > DTJY01 > JANYKG01. Next base: position 9,827 of record JANYKG010000042.1, on the reverse strand, counting down.
AAGCGCGTCCCAGCATCGGCTTCGTTAAGAACGAGGACCTGTACGCCCTCGCGAATTCCGGCAAATTCGAGACCGCACCGAAAATTGGCAAGTTCCTCGGCGGCCAGTGCGTGCTTGATGGGTACGTGGAAGCCGCGCTGAAGGCGAGCGGAATCAAGGACTTCGGCGGCCTGAAGATCGTTATTGACTGCGCGAACGGGATGATCGGCATGACCCTGCCGAAGCTGTTCGAGGGCAAGAACTGCGAAGTGACCCCGCTCTACTGGATACCCGACGGCCGGTTCCCGAACCACGAGGCAAACCCGCTGAAGGACGAGACGCTGGCCGAACTGAAGGCGACCGTGCTGCGGACCGGCGCGGACTTGGGCGTCTGCTTCGACGGCGACGGCGACCGCGTGGCGTTCGTAGACGAGAAGGGCCAGACCGTGGCGGGCGATATGGTCACCACGCTGATAGGCCTTGAGATGCTGAAGGACAAGCCCGGCGCGACCATCATGTACGACCTCCGCAGCAGTTGGGCGGTGAAGGAAGAGATCGCGGCGGCAGGCGGCAAGCCGTTCATGTACAAGGTCGGCCACGGGCTGATCAAGACGAAGATGCGCGAGATTGGCGCGTACTTCGGCGGCGAGCTTTCCAGCCACTACTATTTCTCCAACTTCTTCATCACGGATAACGGCGAACTGGCGATGCTGAAAATGCTTCAACTGCTGGTTGACGAGAAGAAGCCGCTCTCCGAGTTGGTGAAGCCGCTGCAGAGGTATTTCCACAGCCCGGAGATCAACTCAACGGTGGCTGATGTGGACGGCAAGCTGGCGGAGATCAAGGCGAAGTACGGCAGCGGGAACATCATCGAGCTGGACGGCCTGACGATTGAGTTCGAGAACTGGTGGTTCAACGTCCGCCCGAGCCAGACCGAGCCGCTCCTTCGCCTGAACGTTGAGGCGAAGACGAAGGAGCAGATGGATGAGAAGGTCGCCGAGCTTCTCGGGTTGATACGCGGCTGACGAGTGATGAGTGATACGTGAATCATACTCGTGTATCCTACTCGTACTCGGGATCGTATGGGATCGAGTAGGAGTACGAGTACGAGTAAGATGCACGAGCAGAATCCAAGGAGTGTGCGATGCTAGATCCGAAATACATTCGCGCGAATGCCGATGCTGTAAGACAAGGCGTCAAGAACAAGAAGATGGATGCCGCCGCCGTGGACGAGTTTCTGGAAGCCGATGAGCTTTGGCGCAAGCAGACCACCGAGGTTGACCAGCTCAAGGCGCTGCGGAACACCGTCTCGGAAGAGATCAGCAAAATGAAGCGCGCGGGCCAGGATGCGTCCGCCGAAATCACCCGCATGCGCGAGGTATCGGACCGCATCAAGGAACTGGATGTCGAGGTCAAGGAACTGGACGAGCGAACTCAGCGCGCACTGCTGCTGATCCCGAACCTGCCCAGCGCGACCGTACCCGTGGGAGACAGCCCGGAAGACAACCCTGTCATCCGCGAATGGGGCACACAGAAGACCTTTGATTTCGAGCCGGTCCCGCACTGGGATATCGCGACGAACCTGGGACTCGTGGACTTCGAGCGCGGAACCCGCATGAGCGGCAGCGGATTCATCTGCTACACCGGCATGGGCGCACGGCTTGAGCGCGCGCTTTACTCCTGGATGCTCGATCTGCACACCACCCAGCACGGCTACAAGGAGCTGTTCCCGCCGCTGCTGGTCAACCGCAACTCCATGATCGGCACCGGCCAGCTTCCGAAGTTTGAATTCGATATGTACCGGCTGCCGGATGACGACCTTTTCCTCATCCCGACCGCCGAAGTCCCCGTGACGAACTTCTACCGCGAGGACATCCTGGACGGACGCGAACTGCCGATCCGCCTGACCGGATACAGCTCCTGCTTCCGGCGAGAGGCCGGCGCGGCGGGCAAGGACACACGCGGACTGCTCAGGGTTCACGAGTTCCACAAGGTCGAGATGGTGAAGTTCACCCAGCCGGAGACATCGTATGCCGAGCTTGAGACGCTGACCGCCAACGCAGAGGCTGTTCTTCAGGGACTTGGGCTGACCTACCGCGTGGTCGTCCTGTGTACCGGCGACATGAGCGCGACCAGTGCGAAGACCTACGATCTGGAAGTCTGGGCGCCGGGTGTGCAGCAGTGGCTGGAGGTTTCCTCGTGCAGCAACTTTGAGGACTACCAGGCTAGGCGCGCGAACATCCGCTTCCGCCGGGAGCCGGGCGCGAAGCCTGAGTTCGTCCATACGCTCAACGGCTCGGGCGTGGCCCTTCCGCGTACCTTCATCGCGGTGGTCGAAAACTACCAGCAGGCGGACGGCAGCGTGGTCGTGCCGGAGGTTCTGCGTCCGTATATGGGCGGTGTGGAGGTGCTGGAGCCGCAGAAATAGGTTTCGGGTGTCGGGTGCCAGGTTTCGGAGGAAAATGCACGATGCGCGTGTAACTCTGCCTCTGACACCTGAAACCCGAATCCCGAAACCTTCAGAATGGGAGGCGTAAATGTGGATCATACCAGCGGTGATTCTTTTGCTGGGCGGATACGGCCTGAACGCGTTCCACAGAGTGGCGGTTGCCGGCAACCGAGTTCAGCGCGCCTGGAAAGACGTTGATGCCCACCTGAAACGTCGCCACGACGTTATCGCAAGCCTGGTGATCACCCTCCAGCAGTATGCCGAGCATGAGACTACCGCCATTGAAGACATCAACTGCACGCGCGATCACTGCCTCGAATGCACCTCTCCAGAGGAGAAGGGCCGTGCCGAGGGACTGTTCTCCGCGCAGATCAAAAACCTGCTTGCCGTGACAGCCAACTACCCGGTCCTGAAGGCCGACCGGGAGCATCTGCGGCTCCAATCCGTGCTGACCGAGGTCGAGAACGATCTCCAGTCCGCGCGTCACTACTACAACTACGCCGTCCGCGCTTTCAACACGATGATTAAGGCGTTTCCTCACCACATCATTGCTGATAGACTCGGATACAGCCCGGAGGAAGCGCTCGAACTGGCACTTGCCACACGCTGACGGGAGGAATACACGACCCTTCCGTGTAACTCTAGGCCTGAAACCCGACATCCGACTACGCCAAGGCTACGTCGGACGAGCCCGGAACCTTCAGAATGGAGTCGCACATGTGGATTATTGCCGTCGTAGTCGTGCTGCTGGCTCTCCCTATCGTGACCTACAACCGCATGATTCGCGCGCGGAACATGGTGCGCGAGGCGTGGAGCGGCATTGACGTTCAGCTCAAGCGGCGGTATGACCTTGTCCCCAACCTCGTGGAGACTGTGAAGGGCTACAGCAAGCACGAGAGCGCCATCTTCGAGGAGATCGCCGAGACGCGCACCAAGTCTATGAGCGCGTCCACCCCCGGCGAGAAGACACCGAACGAGAATGTCCTGTCCCAGCAGATCAAGTCGCTTTTTGCCGTCGCCGAAGCGTACCCCGACCTGAAAGCGAGTGCCAACTTCATGAAGCTGCAGGAGAATCTGGCGGAGATAGAGGACCAGATTCAGTACGCCCGGCGCTACTACAACGGCAGCGTGCGCGACTACAACATACTCATTCAGACCTTCCCAAACAACGTCCTGGCAGGCATGACCGGCTTCAAGGCAGAGGAGTTCTTCGAGATCGAACTCGCCACCGAGCGGTCAGCGCCGGAGGTGGGGTTCGGTGAGAAGTGAACAGTGGGCAGTGAACGGTGAACAGTGACGGGACCCTGACACCCGAAACCCGAAACCGGTAACCCTGAAGTAGATCGGAGACGAAGATGAAAAGCAGACTACTTGTTCCCGTTCTGACGCTGCTGTGCATACTTGCGGCCATTCCGGTCGCTGCTCAGGATACCGAGCGTATCCTGTCATTCCACAGCGACATCGCCGTGCATCAGGACGGCTCCATGACCGTGCAGGAAACCATCAAGGTCGTGGCTGCAGGCATCAAGATCAACCACGGTATCTACCGCGATTTCCCGACGGAATACACGGACGACAAGGGCAAGAACTACATCGTCGGGTTCGATGTCGAGTCGGTCACGCGCGACGGCCAGCCGGAACCTTTCTCCGTTGAAGGTCTGTCCAACGGCAAGCGGGTGAAAATGGGCAGCGCGGATGTCCTCGTGACGCCCGGCAGGCACACCTACATCATCACCTACAAGACCGACCATCAACTGGGTTTTTTCACTGACCACGATGAACTGTACTGGAACGTCACCGGCACCGGTTGGCCGTTCTCTATGGATCAGGTTTCGGCGGTGGTAACGCTCCCCGGGCAAGTGAAACCGGCGGACATCAAGCTGGAGGGATATACCGGTGCAGAGGGATCGAAGGAGAAGAATTACCAGGCGGTTGTTGATGCGTCGGGCCGAGCGGTCTTCCACACCACTCAACCACTGGGCGCTAATCAGAACCTGACCATCGTGGTCGGATGGCCGAAGGGTATCGTCCGGGAGCCAACCCAGCAGGAAAAGGCCGCACACATGATCACGAGCAACCTCGGCCTCGTCGTGGCTGTGATCGGGTTCCTGGCGGCGCTTCTGTACTATTTGGCGGTTTGGTCGAAGGTCGGGCGCGACCCGAAGAAGGGCGTCATCATCCCGCTCTACGAGCCGCCTGACGGTCTCTCACCGGCGGCCATGCGGTATATCAGGCGCATGGGGTATGACAACAAGGCATTTTCTGCCGCGCTGATTAATATGGGCGTGAAGCGTTACGTGAAGATTGAGGAAGAAAAGAATGTCTACACCATCAGCGAATACAAGGCCGAGAACAGCTCACTTCTCTCGGCGGAAGAGCAGGGCGCAGCGGTCAAGCTGTTTGACTCCGGCAACAGCATTGTCCTGAAGACCGAGAACCACACAGACATAGCCGCCGCCATTGAGGCGCTGAAGACATCGCTGTCACGACTGTACGGTAAGGGCTACTTCGCGCGGAACACGGTCTACATGGTTCCTGCCGTTATTCTATCCATTATCGCATTCGTGGCTGCCGCTACGAACATGCCAGAAGAGAAGGCCGCGGTGGTTATCTTCCTAAGTATCTGGGTCACCGGTTGGACCTTCGGCCTATACGCAATGATCGGCGGTATCATCCGTGCGTGGAAAGCGCCCGCTACCGGACTTGGCTGCGTCGGAGCGGGATGCTCGACAGTGGCAGTAATCCCGTTCTTTATTGCCGATGTTGCCGGAATTGTCATTCTTCTTTCCCAGGGCACCCCGCTGTTCGCTCTGCTGGCGGTTACGCTTGGGGCCATGAATGTTCTGTTTTACCAGCTTCTCAAAGCGCCGACAGCCAAGGGGCGCGCGCTGATGGACAAGATCGAGGGGTTCCGTCTCTACATGTCCGTTGCGGAGAAGGACGAACTGAACACGATGAACCCGCCGGAAAAGACCCCAGAGGTCTTCGAGAAATATCTCCCCTATGCACTGGCGCTCGACGTGGAACAAGAGTGGGCGGAGAAGTTCGCGGCTGTGCTGGCCGCTGCTGCGGCTGCGGGTCAGGCGTATGAGCCGGACTGGTATTCGGGTCGCGCGTTCACCAGCGGAGTCTACACGGGCGCCGCGCTCGGTTCATTCACCTCATCCATCGGCAACTCGCTTTCAGGTGCGGTTGCCTCGTCATCCGTCGCACCGGGGTCCAGCTCCGGGTTCAGCAGCGGTGGTGGCGGAGGAGGCTCATCGGGCGGCGGCGGTGGCGGCGGTGGCGGCGGCGGATGGTAGTCGTGGCAAAGTGTGGGAATGGCTGATGTTTCATGGTTGATGAGGGCCCCGTATCGTAGATGTCTCCTCATTGACCATTAGCCATGAACCATTCCCTTCATTCCCTAGTTCGCGAATCCCTTCACGCCCCAGAGCTTGGCGATCTTCTTCGATATATCAGTGTTTTCCATCACACCGCCGAAGGTCTCTGAACCGGGTCCAAAAGCGAAGACCGGGACATTGACCGCCGAGTGGCTTTTGGTCGCGAAATTCGGCGTAATTGCATTCCCGCCCTCTTCTGAGCCAAGGATCGTCAGGCCGCCGGTCTCATGGTCTGCAGTCACGACTACGAGCGTGTTGCCCTGCTTCCGTGCGAATTCCAGCGCCTTGCCGACCGCATCGCTGAAATCAAGTGTCTGTTTGATCGCACCGGGGGCATCATTCGCATGGCATTTCCGGTCAATCTGACCGCCCTCGATCATCACGAAGAATCCGTCCTTGTCTCTGGACAGAATGCTGATCGCCTTGTTCGTCATCTCTGCGAGCGTAGGCTCCGGGGCTTCCGTCGTCATCTCTGCATCCTCAAAGAGACCGAGCAGTTCGTTGCCCTTCGCGGAAAGAAGACCCTCGCGCGTGTCAACATACGCGTAGCCGTTCGCTTTAGCCTGAGCTATCACGTCCGTCTCATCTGTGCGCTTGCTTCCGGTCTGGGACTTGGGAGTGAAAAACTGCCTTCCGCCGCCCAGGATAACGTCCACCTTCTCCTGCACAAGCTGAGGGGCAATGCCCACTTGGTCCTTCCGCGTCTTGGTGTGTGATGCAAACGCGGCGGGCGTGGCGTCCGTTATCATGACGGTACTGAGGAGTCCCGTCGCCTTGCCCAGTTTCTCCGCCGTTTCCAGTATGGTCCCGATATCCGTCTCGTCAGGTAGCACGCCAATCATGCCGTTGTTCGTCTTGTGTCCGGTCGCTAGGGCCGTACCTGCAGCAGCGGAATCCGTCACGGCTGAATTTGCCGACTGGGTCTTGGCGAAACCTGCAACCGGCATCGAATCCATGGCCAATGCCTTGCCGGACGACAACCGGGCAAGAGAGACCTGCGCCGGACCCATGCCGTCGCCTATGAGAAGGATCACGTTCTTCGGCGCTGGTGCAGCATGCATCGGCATACATGCCAGAGCCATCAGTGCGATAAGGGAAAACAAAACCAGTCTGCGCTTGTTCATCGGTTACTCCTGTTAGGGGGGATTGCAGTTCATTATACCACCTGGGGCCTAGCGGGTGAAGTAGCGCTGCAGATACTGCGGATAGTTGAGGTTGCTGTGGCAGACTCGTCTGAGTATAATAATCCAGTCCAATTTAGTGTATGGAGGTTTCGCACCATGAAGCATCCGATCAAGACAGAAAGAGCGCCAAAAGCTGTCGGACCGTACTCGCAAGGAGTGAAAGCCGGCGGGTTTCTGTTCATATCCGGCCAGATTCCGCTTGACCCTGAGACGGGCGAGATAGTGGGCGAGACAACGGCCGAACAGGCTGACCGCGTATTGAAGAGCATCCGCTGCATAGTGGAGGACTCAAGCGCTTCCTTAAATGATGTGGTGAAGACGACGATCTTTCTGGTGGATATGAACGACTTTGCGGCTGTGAACGAGGTTTATGCAAACTACTTCACCGGCGAGACTCCCGCTCGCGCCACTGTGCAGGTCAGCCGACTGCCCAAGGACGTTCGCGTGGAGATCGAGGCCATCGCCTACTTAGGTAGCGACTGATCGCCGACGACTTCACCATCAACCATTGACCTCGGGAGGCGTCCTTAGGGACGCCGGAGGAGGAGCGGCGCTAGCGCCGCGGACCATTGACCATTCCCCATAGGAGATACTATGAGCGCATCCGAATCACCCTACAAGCGTGAGAAACTGTTCAAGGTTGGAGAACAGAGGCAGTATGACATCAAGAACGCGACCGAGGTTGCATTCCCGCTGGGCGGGATAGGCACGGGTACCATCAGCCTCGGTGGGCGCGGCAACCTTCGCGACTTCGAGATATTCGGCAGACCCGCAAAGGGCAACGTGCTGCCGTTCACCTTCTTCGCTCTGTGGGCGAAACGGAAGGGCGGAAAGCCGGTCGCCAGAATCCTCGAAGGACAGATACCGCCGCCGTACCGGTCAGGCTTCGGTGAGCCTCAGGCGCAGCTTCAGGGACTTCCAAGGTTTGATCAGACCTACTTCACCGGCGAATATCCTGTGGCAAGCATGGAACTCACGGATGACGCAGTTCCCGTGACCGCCAAGCTCCGCGCATGGAACCCCTTCATCCCACTGAACGTGAAGGACAGCGCCCTGCCCACAGCGATTTTCGAGTGGACGATAAGCAATTCCGGTCTTGAGCCGGTGGAAGTCTCGCTGGCCGCGAGCATCACCAACCCGACAACCCGAGCGAACGAGCAGAAGCAGCGTGTCAGCGACGGCTGCACGAATGCGTATCAGGCGGTCGGCGCGCTCAAGGGAATCCTGCTCTCCAACCCCGAGGCCGCCCCGGACGATCCTGCGACCGGCACGCTGGCGCTCACCACCACATGGAACGATGTGGATGCGCAGACCCGCTGGTACCGAGGGGGTTGGTGGGACAAATGCCACCAGTTCTGGGATGATTTCAGCGCGGACGGCAGGCTCACCCCTGTTCTAGATACTCAGCCGTCGGGCGGAGGCGCGGACACATCCTCGCTCGTCATGCGCGCGACGATACCGGCGGGCGGTGAGATCACTATCCCGGTCCACATCTCGTGGTTGTTCGCGAGCATGGTAAACCCCTGGCCGCCGGAGGGAATGGCCGACCCGAAGCCGCTGAAGACCTACGCCGGGGCGCAGTTCGACAACGCATGGGCGGTGGCGGAGTACGTGACCAAGCACATAGGCCGACTTCGCACGGAGACCGACCTGTGGAAAGAGACCATCTTCGACAGCACGCTACCGGCCCACGTGCTGGATGCGGTCACCTCGCAGGCGAGCATAATGCGGTCGCCCACCTGCTTCCTACTCGCGGACGGCAACTTCTACGGATGGGAAGGCTGCGGCGACCAGTGGGGATGCTGCCACGGGAACTGCACGCACGTATGGAACTACGAGCAGGCGGTCGCGTTCCTGTTCCCGGAGCTTGAGCGGACCATGCGCGACACGGAATTTCTGCACAACACGCGCGATACCGGGAACATGGCCTTCCGATGCCAGCTACCCAGGGACAGCGGACTGCTGAACTTCAAGCCGTGCGCGGACGGGCAGATGGGCACGATCATCCAGGTCTACCGCGACTGGCAGCTTTCCGGCGACGACGAGTTCCTCAAGCAGATTTGGCCGAAGGTGAAACTTGCGCTGGAGTACGCCTGGACCATGCAGCCCGACAAGCTGACGCCGCCCAGAAAAGTGGGCGAGCGAAGCATTGACTCGGTCTGGGACCCTGACAAAGACGGCCTGATGGAAGGCGAGCAGCACAACACCTACGATATCGAGTTTTTCGGGCCGAACACCATGTGTACCGCCATGTACCTGGGCGCGCTGAGAGCCTGCGAGATGATGGCTCGGCACTTGGGCGAGGCAGGCAAGGCGGACGAGTACCACGCAATCTACAAGAGCGGGCGGGCCAAGGTGGAGGAAAGCCTTTGGAACGGCGAATACTACACGCAGAAGGTCATGCTGGTGGACGGCGTGACTGTGCCGGAGAACCTGAAAAGTCCCGAACTCGCGTGCGGCCCGGAGTGCGAGTGCAAGAAGTCGCCCGGCGGAAAGGCGTCTGCGCTCGGTCAGGGCGATGTGATGCCGAAGTATCAGTATGGCGAGGGGTGTCTGTCTGACCAACTCCTGGGCCAGTTGTCGGCGCACGTCGCGGGCGTGGGATACATTCTGGACCAGCATCAGGTCGCAACCGCTGTGAGATCCATTTTCAGGCACAACTTCATGCCCTCCGTCGGCAGCTTCAGCAACGTGCAGAGGGTGTACGCGCTGAACGACGAGGCGGGGTTGCTGCTCTGCTCCTGGCCCCACGGTAACCGCCCGGCGCTCCCGTTCGTCTACTCCGATGAGGTGTGGACCGGCATCGAGTACCAGGTAGCCGCGCACCTGATC
>JANYKG010000030.1 GCA_025358205.1 Armatimonadota bacterium | reverse complement strand
CAGCTCTGCGTGAAGGCGCTCGGCTTCCTCCTCCATGTGCTGCCGCATCTCTTCCATTTGCTCAAGCAAGCGCAGTATTACCTCTACTCCGGCGAGGTTCACACCGAGGTCATGGGTAAGCCGCTGTATCTGACGCAGGCGCTCAATGTCCGCGTCGGAATACATGCGGTTCTTCATGCTGATGCGCTGCGGTTTAATCAGTCCCACGCGCTCATATAACCTGAGCGTCTGCGGATGCATCTCGCACAGCTTGGCCGCAATGCTGATCATGTATACCGGTTCGTTCTTGTCCTTCTGCGTCATGTTCTCACATCCTCTCTGGGCGCGGTCAGACCGCGCGCGTTAGAGAGTGGTCGCCAGTTCCTGCACAAGTTCTTTCTGTCTTGGTGTAAGGTCTTTCGGCACGGATATGCGCATGCGGGCATACAGATCGCCGCTACCGGTCTTGCCGAGCCTGGGCATGCCTTTGCCGCCCAGCCTGAAGGTCTGCCCGCTTTGTGTGCCTGCCGGTATGCGCATGGTGACTTTGCCGTTGACGGTTCCGACCTGGATTTCGCCGCCAAGTATCGCAGTGGTAAACGGCACGGACGCATCGGTGTAGAGATCGTCGCCTTTGCGTTCAAATGTGGAGTTCGGCGCCATGTGGACGATGAGGTAGAGATCGCCCTTCTTGCCGCCGTGCCCGGCAGCCTCGCCCTCACCGAGCAAGCGGATGCGCGACCCATCTCGAACACCCGGTGGTATCTTCACCTCCAGGCGTTTTGACTGTCCTCTGCCGCCCGTGCCGATGGTAAAAGACTTTGCCGCGCCTTTGTATGACTCCTCGATGGTGACTTCGATCTGCGCCTCTACATCATGCCCGCGCGCCTGCCGCCTGCCTTGCTGTTCCGCCGCGCCGCGTGGCCCAAAAAGCATCTCGAAGAAATCGAAGTCGCCGAACCCGCCGCCGCTTGTGTCGAAGCCGTCGAAGTTCTCATACCGGAAGCCGCCCGGTGCGCCGTAGCCCGGCCCAGGCTGCCCACCGCCGCCCTGCCACTGCTGGCCGAAGCTGTCATACTTCGCGCGCTTCTCTTTGTCGCCCAGCACCTCGTAGGCCTCGCTGACGTCCTTGAACTTCTCCTCGGCTTCTTTGCTGCCGGGGTTGACGTCAGGATGGTGCTTGCGCGCCAGCCTGCGGTACGCCTGCTTTATGTCCTTCTCGGTGGCGTCTTTGCTTACGCCCAGTGTGGCATAGTAGTCTTTGTAATCCATAGGTTTGCTGATACGCGAAACGCCGGGGCCGAGCATGTGGCCCGGACCCCGGCCGATATGTCGGACGAGTCAGACTGACCTGACCTGTCTTACTGCTCTTTGAAGTCGGCGTCTATCACGTCGCCGTCCTGAGGCGGGGCTTCACCACCGCCAGCCTCGGGTTCCTGCGGTGGAGCCTGCTGCTGGTCGCCGCCGGCCTGCTGATACATTATCTCAGACAGCTTGTAGGACGCCTGCTGCAGCGCGTCGGACGCGGTCTTCATGCGCTCTATGTCCTCGCCGCCTAATGCCGACTTCAGTTCCGCGATCGCTGCCTCGATTGTCGTCTTCTGATCCGCGGGAACCTTGTCGCCCAGATCCACCAACAGCTTCTCGGTTTGATAGACCAGGCTGTCCGCTCTGTTGCGAGTCTCGGCAGACTCCTTCGCCTTCTTGTCTTCTTCGGCGAAGCGCTGGGCATCGGCAACCATCTTGTCCTGCTCTTCCTTGCTCAGCCTGGTAGAGCCGGTAATCGTGATGCTCTGCTCCTTGCCGGTCGCTCGGTCCTTGGCGGATACGTTCACTATGCCGTTTGCGTCTATGTCGAAGGTCACCTCGACCTGCGGGATTCCCCTGGGCGCGGGCGGGATGCCCACCAAGTGGAATTTGCCGAGTGTCTTGTTGTCCCTGGCCATCTCGCGCTCACCCTGCATGACGTGTACTTCCACGTCGGTCTGGCCGTCAACAGCGGTGGTGAAGACCTCGCTCTTGCGGGTCGGGATGGTGGTGTTGCGCTCGATCAGCTTTGTCATGACGCCGCCCAAGGTCTCGATGCC
>JANYKG010000023.1 GCA_025358205.1 Armatimonadota bacterium | reverse complement strand
GCTCATCATCGGCGAGGTGACTGGGACGAATAGTATAGGGGATCTCCCGCACCTTCAGCCAATCTTCCATCTCGGTGGGCCAAGGGAGCGCCTCCGGGCCGCGCGCATCGCCGACGACATGCACGGCACAGACGGAATACTCCTCAGGCACATACCGGATGCGGGCGCGCAGAACATCCAGGAGGCTGAAGCTGTCCTTGCCGCCGGAGAGCGCCACTGCAATGCGGTCGCCGTCCTCTATCATGCCAAAGCCGTACACCGCCTTGTTCACCTTCTTGAGCAGGAACCGGCAGAGCCGGTCTATGCGCGCCTCGTCTCTCATAGGCTATATTGTAGCAGGTTGGCCGGAACGTTCAAAGCTCCGAGGCTACTTCGTCTGTGCCGGCGCGGGCGGCTTCGGAGCGTCAGGGTCGGCCGGCTTGGCACCCGTCTTCTTGTCAGCGGCCTTCGCCTTATCTTGAATGTCCTTCACCATCTTCCGCGCGGCGGCGATATCCGCTTTCCCCGGCACCACAATAATCTGAGTCATCGCACGCGGTTTGTCCTCTCCGTTCACCTGGACGGATAAGGGAAACATGTAGACTTTGCCGACTGCCGAATCCTTCTTCGGGTCCGGTATATTCATCTTTATCGTGCCGTCAAGCACATATAGACCGCCGTACTGGTCAGTAATCAGCATGTTCAGTTGGTCCCATTGCTTGTCGGTGAGTTGACTGAACTGAAGCCCGCCCTCCGACTGCAGCGCCAGCTTCTGTTCCGGGGCAAACGACCCGTAGAGCCGCAGCATATCTCGGGTATTGCCGAACATAGCGCCGCCCATCGGCACCTTCAGGAAGGTGAAATCCGGTTCAGATACAAGCGTCCGCTGAATCTGGTCGTCAGTGAGACCGGTCGCGATAGCAGCGAGGTCGTCCACCGTCAGGCTCTCTTGCTTCTCGATGAGGGCTTTGTAGTAGGCGAAGAAGCTCTCGGGGATCAGGTACGAGCGCCTCAGCGCCCAATCCTTTGGTCGAACTGTCAGCGAGCCGTCCACTCGTTCCCACGCGCAATTCGCTTTCTCAAGCGCGACCAGCACTTTGTAGACAGGCTGTTTGCCCGCCTTTACGAAAGTGGATAGCGGCATCACACTGTTGAAAGACTCCATGAGCACAGGCATCCCGAGCGCGCGAGAAATCTCTGCGATCACCTTGCCCTGGGATTCCTGATTCGTGCCGCCGTCCAACGGATGCGTGTTAGCTTTGGGGAGCGCATCCGACTTCAGTTCTATCTCGCGCGTGAGTTCCGGGTCCGTCGGCGGCTCTTTCTCAGTCGGGGAGTCATGCGCCATCATCTCTGACGCAAACGCCGGATCGCTCGTCTTTGGCTCGAGTTTCCTCTCAGCTTCATCGAACGGCGTACCGGATTCCACGTCCAGGAGCAGAGAGCCAAACACGGACGCGCCCACCGAGTTGGGGGCGATCATCGGGAAGAAGGTCATGGGCATACCGCCGAAGGGATTGCCGTCCGCCGGTCCCGACCCAGGCTTCATGCCGCTGATGTAGAACAGTCCGCTCCATCCTATCTGGCCTGCCATATCGCCGTTCATTATATCATCCATAGGCATGGTGGTAAGCTGGGTGGGCGCAAGCCCTTTTGCCATGTCCCCCATCTGACCTCTCATCATTGCAGCGAAACCGCCTGTGGTCGCGTCTTGAGCCGATTGCATCATGCCTGGGGAAATCCCGGCCAACGGAAACGCGGCGCGCTTTCCACGCATCATCAGATCGTACTCGGTGGGAAACTGGGACTGCAGGGATGAGAGAAGTCCGGCAAATCCCCGGCCCGTCTTGGTTCCGCCCAGGAAGGCCGCCCAGGGATCCTTGTCCTTCAGCTTCATCGCCTCGTCAGGAGACATCTTCAGTGCCGCTGCAGCGGCATCCATGCTGGACTGGCGCATATCCTTGATACGCTGGGCCTCCGCTTCCTTCTCAGCCGTTACCATCTCCGCTTCCAGGTCGCGCGACTTCTTGTCCTGCCAGATGATGTAGCTCCACTCCTTGTCCTTGCCCTCGCGCGAGATGTAGAAGCCGAGGACCCGTGCTATGTCATCCAGCATCTTGCCAACCGCTACGTCCTTGCCGTGTATGGTGACGGTGCGCTCACGGACTTTCCAATCACGCTGACCGCTGCCGGCCTTGATGGTGATGCCGGTCTGCTCCGCCAGTGACTTTGCCACTTCTTCGAGCTTGGTGTTGTTCACATCGAGTGTGATCTTCTTGTCCAGCCGCGAATCCGGCGGCGTGAACCTGGACATATCGGCCGAGGCGGATGCGCAGATTATAAGAACAAGTGCGAGAATGCTAAGTCGTTTCACTAGATCCCTCCCAATGAAAGTGTTCCATCGAGCGTTACCAACTGAATAGACACGACAACCCCGGTTATTGTTCGACATTTCTTGGACCGGACTGAGAAATTTGCACGATAGTCGTGAAACGCCCGCCGTCAGAACCCGGCCATTGCAGAACTTGGGGACCCATCGTAGACGGCTGTGGCCCGACGGTCCCAGGCACAACGCTGATGACTTGCACGACCTTGCCGTGAGCGGGGTCAACCACCGCCAACCGGTCGCCGGATGCAGACCAGGACAGAGCACGCCCGAAATGCGTGGCAACAAGCGGTTTGAGGGAAGGCTTCGGACCAATGACGACGATACGTATCTGACCATCGCCAACCCAGTATGCCAGACCGGCGGAACCAGACGACCAAGCGCATCCCAGTTGCTGGGGATCAGGCAGTTCCAAAGATCGCCTGCCGTGTGAAAGGTCCATCAGGTATGTATGGTCGCGCTTGTCTCTGATCACCTCGTATACCGCCCACTTCCCGTCGGGGCTGAGCGAGACGCAGGCGCTGTGCGGCACGTGTGCCCAGGGTGCGACGTCCCCGTAGATACCGGCCGTAATGCCTGCCAAGACGAATGCACCGAGCACGAAGCTCAGGAGCAGGAGTCCTCGCCGCTTCGAGTCAAACATCGGCATCTTCCTGGCCACCGCCATGCTGCCGAACAGAGCAGCGATGATGGCGAAGCACGCGCAGTTGTCTGCCGTGGCAGCGGCGACGATGCCGAGGTGCGGACTCAGATTCCCTATGGATCGCAGTATCATGCGCTCGAGGAAGAGACAACCCATGGTCGCTAAGCCGAGCATAGAGAGGGAGAGCGAGACTCCCGGGAAGACGACGGACGCCGAGAATCCCAACGCATAGAGGATGACGGCAGGCCAGAATCCCTTCGCTACGCCTTCCATAAGCCCGGTCAACGCGAACGACCTGTACTGACCGGGTGCCAGAAGCGTATAGATCAGGCCGGAAACGATCAGGATGGAGGCAATCTGCAGAAGCCCGGCGGCTGCCTTCGCGACCCACACATGCCACCATCTGATAGGACGGGAGCCGAGGAACTGGACGCTTTCCCAGGCCAGTTCGCTCGAGTATGCCCTCAGCCCCAGGAACAGGACCGGCAGGAACACCCAGGACGACGTGAGCGATGGCTCATCGCCCCGGTAGAACATGGGATCGCCGGTGAGAATGACGGCGAGCGATATCGCGCAGCCGACGAGAACGAGCCACCAGTTGTACGTAAGTTCCTTCCACAACAGCTTAACCATTGCGCACCTCCTTCGCCTTGTCGGTGACGTACATGGGGCGTGAGCCGTCCAGAGGGATGCGCCAGTATTCGGAGCACCTAGCGATCACAATTGAGTTGCCGTCCCATGCGATGTAGCTGCCCTCACAGACAGTATTGAGACCCGGTCTGATGAGCCTCAGGACCCTTGTGCGAGTGTTCAGTAGCCAAAGGTCTGGATGGAAGTCGCCGGTAGCGGATCCAACCACCAGCGCGACCCTGTCACCGGACGGCTCCGGAACCACTGAAATGATGGGCCTTATCCTGTTCATCTGTCCGCTGTGCGGCGGGAACGATGCCAAGCGCACCACGCGGCTTATGCGCCGGTCAAACCGGTTGAGGTAGATGTCGCGCCCCTGCCGTCCGGTGTAGAAGAGCAGGTCGCCGCTGCTGAGCCATGCGACGGGAGATGCGTCCTTGACTGGAATGATGGTCTGTCGTCCGTCCGCGTCTGAGATCACAAGCGAACCCGGACCCAGATCCTTGGCAGTCGCTCGCAGGTAAGTGACAACCGCGACGGAGCGACCGTCCGGGGAGACTACGGCGCCTGGCGATACATAAGGTTTGCTGCTCATGGCGGCCTCGGACGTGATGGCGGCCTGATATGAATCATACGCGGTGCGCAGGGGCTTGACCCCTCCGGCTCCCCATATGGCTGCGAGAGTCCCGACCAGAAGCATGGGGATAACGCCGGCGAGTACACCATTCAGTGCGCCGGACGCCCTTTGCCGAAGACTCGCGCTCGCGGGCCGGGACCAGACGCCCAGGCACACGGCGAACATCAGCGCTGCGAAGGCGAGGATGACGGCATCCTTCGGCACGTAGTCCGGCAGCCTGGGGAGGATCAGCGCAGCGGCGATCAGGTCCAGCACCGTAGCGATGAGTCCTGCGCCCATGCTCGGAAGGAACATGGAGGCGGCGAATGAGGACGCGTAGATACAGGCCATGGAAGCCTCCACCTCATACCCCGAACCCCCAGAGTGGCCGGTAATGACTCTCACCGCCATTAGAATGTAGGCAGGCAGAAGGATCGCGAAGATGAACCCAGGCATGAACTTCGCGATGAATCCGACCCATCGGTTGACTGGGAGCCAGTACACGCTCAGATGGTTTGGCTGAATGTCCCTGAGCACCCTGGTCGCTCCCCAGAATGCCACAGTCAGAATACTCCCGGTGAAGCACATCAACACCAGCATCCCCGCTTCCAGGTGCAGATGCTGATGTGCCCACAGGCCGAATGTCCATGGTAGCGCCAGAAGGGTGATGACGAACCACTTAGTGTCGTTCAGTTCGATCCACAGAAGCCTGCGCATGGCCCTACTCCTTTTCGCCGACGAGGGCGACGAAGATATCTTCCAGACACAGGTCTTCCACCTCGACCGACCGCGGATTGTACGCCTTCGCCTTCTCGATGGTGATCTGTGAGAAGTCACAGACCATCGCCTTGACCTGACGCCCCGAGCACTCGACCGAGATCATGCCATCCAGCTTGACCTGGGGAGCGGTTTCCTCGAACACCATGCTAACCCGCTTGACGCTCGCCTTCAGCTCGTCTATCGGCTGGCAGGCGATCATCTTCCCGCCGTCTACGATACCGACCCAGTCCGCAACGCGTTCGACCTCATGGACCAGGTGCGATGAGAAGAAAACGGTTCGGCCTTCTTGCTGGATCATCTCGATCACGCCCTCTATGAAGTCACGGCGTACGACTACGTCCAGGCCGGAGGTTGGCTCGTCGAGGATGAGCAGTTCAGGACGGTGGGCCATGGCGAGGAGGAGCGCGACCTTTGCCTTGGTGCCCATGGAGAGGCTCTTGATCTTGTCGTTCGGATTAAGCCCCATCTGCTTCATGAGATCGGTGCAGTAGGCTTTGTCCCAGGTCGGATAGAACCCGGAGCAGAACCAGGCGATCTGGGAGACCGTCATCCAGTCATACATACGCTGGTTCTCCGCGACGTAGCCGACTCTGCGCTTGATCTCCGTGTCCCGATGCGCGGGATCCAGTCCCAGAACGGACACCTCGCCGGACGTGCGGTCAAGCAGGTTCAGCAGCATGCGCACGGTACTCGTCTTACCTGCGCCATTTCTCCCAAGGAAGGCAAAGACACTGCCGCGCGGGACCTGAAGGTTCAGCCCGCTGACCGCTTCCTTCCGCCCGTAGCGTTTCGTCAGACTGCGTGTTTCGATTGCGTACTCTGTGCTCATACTCTCTCCCTTATCCTGATATGACCTATACGTCTCTCATCTTGCGAAGCCGATTCTCTACAGCCAGGCGAATCTCGTCCGCCGATGCGCCTAGGTGGTATGCCTCCACCAGCAGCCTGTCCGCCGCCTTGTCCAATGCCTTGCGCCGATACTCCTCGCCCAAGTCCGCCAACTTGGCGCTGATGAACGTGCCGCGCCCGTGGTCTGTGACTACGATCCCTTCCGCTTCAAGCTGCCGGTATGCCTTCGATACGGTGAGCGGGTTCACGCGGAGGCGCGAAGACGTCTCCCTCAGCGAAGGAAGGGTGTCACCGGCACGTACAATCCCCGCCGCGACGGCATGCTTCACCTGCGCGACGATCTGCGCATATATCGGAAGCGAACTGGTTGTATCAATGTCGAAGATCATGACTCACCGGACATACTGTAGTAGTGACGTAATACAGTATATCACCTGGCCCGAGGTTGTCAAGGGGTTTGAAGAAAAAACTTCAAGTTATTCTGGAGGGAGAATGCAAAACAGACCCGGCGGCAGTGTCGGGCCTGTTTCGATAAGTAGTTGGGAACACCGTGAATACGTGTGTACTCAGATGATATCAGGCTGCTAGCTTTTCGAGAATATGTCGGCTACCCACGTAGTTCGCGCCTTCTTCGTTGCGCACAATGCCGTAGAACTCACACTCCTTGCAGTTCAGAAGCTTGGTGGCGAATGACCCCTGGACCTTGCCGCCGCAAAATGTGCCTGTTATGGCCCAGCACGCCCGTCCGCCATTGACGCCGCAGTTCGTGCCATCCGTACACTTCGCAGAGGCAGCCGGACACACGCCAAGTTCGGCCACTTTCTCACCACCGAGCTGACGTCCGCATTTCTTGAATTCCCAGCAGTTAAGTTTGCCCATGATAGTACTCCCATTGGTCTTCCGCCGAAAAAGTGGACACCAAGTGTATAATAGATGGAGAGGTGTTCAAGAATGGCAAAGCGATACACGGAAGAGTTTCGGGAAGAGGCAGTGCGGCTTGCATTGGAGAGCAAGCTGAGTCGAGTACAGGTT
>JANYKG010000190.1 GCA_025358205.1 Armatimonadota bacterium | reverse complement strand
GGTAGGCCAGGAAGTCGCCCTCGTTGACGAGGAAACCTCCGAGATCATGGGTTCGATGAAGATCTCCGAGATGTACGAGATCGACAAGAACCACGAGTGCATGTCCATCTTCACGACGACCGACATGGAGCATCCGGGCGTTCAGAAGGTCATGGCGCAGGGCGAAGTCAACGTCGCAGGCACCGTCAAGGTGTTCTCCGAGTCCCACTATCCCGAGACCTACAAGGGCATCTACATGCGCCCGGTCGAGACCCGCGCGCTGTTCGAGGCCAAGGGCTGGAGCAACGTCGCGGCATTCCAGACCCGCAACCCGATGCACCGTTCGCACGAGTATCTTGCCAAGATCGCCATCGAGACCCTCGACGGCTGCTGCATCCACATGCTGCTTGGCAAGCTCAAGGCAGGCGATATACCGGCCGATGTCCGCCAGAAGGCGATCGACACCCTGGTCGACAACTACTTCGTCAAGGACACCTGTGTAGTTTCAGGCTACCCGATGGAGATGCGTTATGCCGGCCCGCGCGAGGCGCTTCTCCACGCGCTGTTCCGTCAGAACTATGGCATGAGCCACCTGCTCGTCGGCCGTGACCACGCTGGCGTCGGCGACTACTATGGCCCGTTCGATGCGCACCACATCTTCGACAAGATCCCGAAGAACGCACTCGAGACCGCCCCGATCAAGATCGACCTCTCCTTCTTCTGCACCAAGTGCGACGGCATGGCCTCTGACAAGACCTGCCCGCATGGCAAAGAGTCCAGGCTTATCGTCTCCGGCACGAAGCTTCGCAAGATGCTTTCCGAGGGCGACGAAGTCCCGGATCACTTCAGCCGTCCGGAGGTTCTCGTACTGCTTCGCGCATACTACGAGTCACTCACCGAGAAGGTCGAGATCAAGATGCACAAGCACGCCGAGACCGGCGGTAAATAGTTTTTAAGCGCCCCTATACCGCCCGGGCATCCAAACTGTCCGGGCGGTGATTGGCCTGGGGGTTTTTGTAGTATAAGGGTTTATGGCTAAGGGTCCGTCATTTTTACAGGGCGGGAATCAAGAACTGAATAACTTTTGCAGGAGGTGCTCAACTATGCCGAGCTGTGTAATCACTGAAAAATGTGACGGTTGCAAGGGCAAAGACAAGACTGCTTGTCAGTATATCTGCCCGAACGACCTGATGAAGCTTGACCGGGGTCTCATGAAGGCTTGGAATCAGGAGCCGGAAGGCTGCTGGGAGTGCTACAGCTGCGTGAAGATCTGCCCGCAGAGCGCAATCGAAGTCAGGGCCTATGCTGACATCGTTCCGCTTGGTGGCAGCGTCGTGCCGCTTCGTGGTACGGATTCAATCATGTGGACCGTCAAGTTCCGCAATGGCAAGCTCAAGAGGTTCAAGTTCCCGATCAGAACCACCGCGGAAGGTTCAATCGTTCCGTACGCGGCAGGTGACGAGCCGGCGGATCTGGATAATGAGCTTCTCTTCACCGAAAAGGGCAAGACCCTTCCGGCGAAGTACTAAGCGACTAAACGGGACAACAGATTTAATCCATAAAAGGTTCAAGGAGGGACGAACATGTCATTAGAGAGAGAAAGCTGCACTTCCTCTTATTGCGAGGCTCCAGAAATTATAGAGATGGATACGGATATCCTTCTCATCGGTGGTGGTATGGCCTGCTGCGGCGCCGCCTTCGAAGTTATGCCCTATGCCAAAAAGTACGGACTAAAGGTCATGCTTGTTGATAAAGCAGCGATGGACCGCTCCGGCGCCGTCGCGCAGGGCCTTTCGGCCATCAACACCTACCTCGGCGGACAGGATCCCGCTGACTACGTCCGCATGGTCGCCAACGACCTGATGGGCATCGTCCGCGACGACCTTATCTACGACGTGGGTCGTCACGTAGATGATTCAGTTCACCTGTTCGAGAAGTGGGGCCTCCCGTGCTGGAAGCAGCCGGGCGACGAAGAAAAGTCACTCGAAGCTGGCGGCAAGCCGGTTCGCTCAGGCAAGTGGCAGATCATGAT
>JANYKG010000188.1 GCA_025358205.1 Armatimonadota bacterium | reverse complement strand
CTTCACCTGCGGAGTCAGGTCGGCCTGCCATGCGGTCCAGCCGCCTTCATGATAGTTCGCGCGTCCCCAGCTAGGCTCCATCACGTCCACCGGCTGACCGTTCAGCCAGATCTCCGCGCCGTTCTGCACGCCGTCGAAGTTCACGTGTACCTCGCGTCCCTTCCAGGATGCGGGAATCTCGATCCACTTCCGATAAAATCCCGATGCGTTGTCGGGATTGTCATAGGTCGCGGGCGAATACCCGGCCATCTCCCAGTTGCTGGGAACCGCCAGATCGTTCCACTTGCCGTCTTCTTTGTAGTCCGGCGTGAAGAACGGCTCAAACGTCTCAGGTGTGGTAATGGCCTCCTTCGTCTTCAGCATCCGCGGATGCGAGGCATCCGTCCCCGGCTGCTCCAGCTTGAAACGCCACGTGCCGTTCAGCGATTGAACGTACTTCGAGTCATTCGGAATCATGACGGCCATGGCCGATACACAAATCCCGATGATAAGCGCGGCCATAACCGCAACAATCAGATGACGATGCTTCATTTCATTCCTCCTTGGCAAGCAATTGAGAAAGTACCTTGTCGGCGACAGAGTCTCTTGCGAGCAACGCGGCCCCGCGAGCGCCCATCAGATCGTCGCCCTCGAAGAAGCTGATTACCGGTAGCATGTTTCCAACTCGGTTGACCTCGTCAACGACACCATCAAGTATGCGGCGCTTTGTCTGCTCCAGAAACTTGTTGAAAATCCCCTCGATCAGCACCGTGTCTGGATTGTACACAATCACCGCGTTGCAAATGGTCAGAATGAAGGCCGGTACCGCCGTCTCCATCCATTCAGATACCAGCGGATCGTTCGGCGAGTAAAGCAGATCGTGGAAGGAGCGGCCGTCTCCATTCGCCCGCGCGAGTTTCAGTAGAGATGCGCCCGTGCAGACGTCCCGATAGCGCCTGCCATCCTTATATGGGAGCAATCCGAGGTCGCCCGCATAGTGTGATGCGCCGGTGTAAAGCTGACCGTTCCACATCAGCGCCGCCGCGAGTCCGAACCGGTTCAAGATGACCATCTCGATCCCTGCTCCTCGCGGGTTGTGCATCCTGTGGTGACCGGCGGTGAAGCAGTAGCTGTTGCCGGATGCCGTGACGGGAAGACCACAGGCGGAGTGAACAGCCGGGACGAACTCTAGTGATGCCTTTCCGAACTGGAGTTCCGTACGCACGCTGCCCTTGGTCACGTCGTTCACCGGACCCGGAAGCCCCAAGCCGACTGCGCAGGCATCGAGGTTTTGCTTGCGCGACTCCTCAACCAAGTCGAGTACCACTTTAGCCGCCGATGCAACTATATCATCAGGTTTCGCTGATGGTGACAGGGAATGTCGTATCTCGGAGGTAACCTCGTTGGCAAAGTTGAGCGCTACACCTCGGATACTGGTTGCCTCGATGTCTACTCCGACCGTTGAGCCGAGTGAGGATCGGAGGGAGATCACCTGTGACCATGGGCCGCGCTTGCCGGTCTGTTCCTGATAGCGACCGACTATCAGCCCTGAGTCCTTGAAGCCCGCGACCAGCCGGAAGACGTTTGGAAGACTCATCGTCAGGTCTTCCGCCGCGCCTTTGCAGGTTGCACCCGGATAATCGAGCACATATCGGAGGAGGTTGATATTTGTCCGCTCGGCGGATTTCTGCCGTCGCTTGGCAGAACTAACCGAGGTCGTAGAACCTTCTTGCATTGTCATTCGGCGCCTACTTTCTTATGAGCGACCAGACAAGCATGAATCCCGACAGAATCAGCACAGCATAGACGACTCTTCGGAACATCTTCTCGTTCAGCCGGTGATGGGCAATGCTCCCGAGCGCCAGGCCGAGCGCCATAGGAAGCAGGCAGATTCCAACTACCTGGAGCACGTCCATGCCTACCGGTTTTCCCGCCGCCCAGCGCATGCCGAGGACTACCGGGTTTAGTGTTACCCAGACGAGGCAGAGCGTCGCCCTGAACGCGCTCTTCTCGGCCAGCGCCTGCGTTGCGTACACCACGATCAGTGGGCCGCCCGTCCCGAACGCTCCCTGCATGATTCCCCCGACCGGCACGAATCCACTCAGCATCCGCTTCTTCGCGGGGCTGATCTCAGCCGTCGCCTTGCTCTTCGCATACTGCTTTACCAGTCCGTGGATGCCGACCGCCACCATAAAGATCGCGAGTGCCCACTTGAGGTAGTGCTCCGGCAGGACACCCGCGGCCTTCACGCCGATGGGCATTCCTATCAGCGTGAGGATCATAATCTTTGCATACTCAGCCCAGACGATCTGCCGCCAGGATTGCGCGACGATGAGCACAGCGATCAGCCATCCCAGGATCAACAGCGTCGGCACGGAGAGTCCCATGCCGATCAGCACGACCAGGAACGGGAGTGCCAGCGCGGCCGACCCGAAGCCGGTTATGCTGTTCTGAAAATGCGTAAGGAAGACAACAAGAATCACCAGTCCGTATCTGACATATTCGGGCATCGCAATTCACTCCATGCTAGATTGGCAGGCTCTTGACTAAGGGATAGGCAAGCATCAGGCCGGAGACGATAAGTACGGCGTACACAATCCGCCTGAAGTTGAATTCATCGACCCTGTGGTGCGCCCAGTTCCCGGCGACCATCCCGATCAGCGAGAACGGAATCCCGACCGCGACTATCCTCCAGATCTGCGGATTGCCGAGCATACCGCGGACCGCCCACTGGGAGATCAGTATCGCGTTAATGGTGGCCCACACCATGCACAGGGTACACCGGAAAACGCCCTTCTGCGGCAGCGCTTTGGTTGCATATATCACAAGTAACGGCCCACCGGATGCGAACATGCCCTGCATAATTCCGCCAGCCGGCAGAAATCCACCGTACAGAAACCGCGAGGCCCTGCTCATTCCAGTCTTGGTGGAAGCCTCTACCGGCTTAAGGAACACCCCTCGGATGCCGACAAATGCCATGAAGAGCGCCAGCACCCACTTTAGCCAGTAGTCCGATACGCGGTCTCTCAGTAGTATGCCGATCACCAGCCCAACCGCCATCGGGATGACGATATGCCAATATTCCTTCCAGACGACATCCTTACGCGCGATGATAACGATCCAGACCGCCAGCAGCCAGGCCATGATACACAGCGACTTCACCGCCGTATCCAGCCCTACCAGCAGCAGGACAAACGGCAGCGCCAGGGCCGTACACCCAAAACCCGTAATCCCCTCCTGAAAATGCGTGACGAGAATTATCAGACCGATGATACCAAGTACCTCAAACTGAGACATTGAAATCCCTTCTGTACAACGGCTGGCACAGGCGCCAAAACCACTCTACGCTATTGTTTCTATGTCCCGATCCCGAGCCTGGGGACCGCGAGCCGATATCTCGTCTCTCGCCTCTGCCCAGAAGTTCTTGATCTTCTCGGGAATTGCAGGCGCATCCTGGAATTTAGTTGACAGGAACGCATCCACGATCTTGCAGCCCATATCCGGCGCAACGAGCGACTCGCCCATGCACAGGACGTTGGCGTCATTCACCTTGCGACCGAACTCCGCTGCAAGCGGTGACTCGGCCGATATCGCGCAGATCCCAGCGAACTTCCCGGATGCCAGCGCCATGCCGGTGCCGCTGCCGCAGCAGAGAACGCCGAGATCGGCATTGCGATCCTGCAGAACTTTCGCCGCTCGCTCAGCGATTGACGAGAACTTGGCGAACACAGCCGTGTCATAGCACCCCACGTCCACTACCTCATGCCCGTTCTGCTCCAGGTAACTCTTGATAACGCTTTTCAGGGCAAAGCCCTTCACTACACTACCAACCACTATCTTCATGACTTGACTCCTTTGTGTAACTAGTCAGTGGAAATCCCAAGTTCCAGAATCCAAGCTCCAACCGGAGGCCGTTGGACGGTCCGCACTTTGGAAATTGGCATTTGGATATTGGAATTCGCCCTTAGCGGCATGCTTTCTTGATATGCTCTACGCCAAATCCATGCTTGCCGAAGAGGTAGTCCTCAGTCGCCACTTCGCCGAACTTGTCCGGGATGCCCAGCCGCTTCACCGGTGTCGGATGGTTCTCCGAAAGCGTCTCGCAGACCGCACCGCCGAGACCGCCGATTATGCTCTGGTTCTCGACAGTCACTACCTTTCCAGTCTTCTTCGCAGATTCGATCAAAGTCGCAGTATCGAACGGCTTCACGCTCGGATAGTGCAGTAAGTCAACGGTTATGCCCTCGGCTGCCAGTTCATTTGCAGCCTTAACCGCGAACTGAGTCATGTACCCGGTGGTCACCAGCGTGACGTCTTTCCCCTCGCGAACCTTGACCGCCTTGTCGGGGTTGAACCGATAGCTTTCGTCGAACACGGCAGGCTGCTTCATGCGGCTGAGCTGCACGTACACCGGTCCCTCGTGCGCCGCCATCCACTTGATGCACTCGCGCAATTCGTAGGTGTCGCACGGCGAGAGAACGATCATGTTCGGCATCGCGCGCATAATCGCCATGTCCTGGAAGCACATGTGCGTGCCGCCGTTCGGTCCCGCAGTGATCCCCGGCGCGGTGCCGACGATCTTCACATTCGTATTCGCATAGGCGACCGAGATGGTCACCTGGTCGTAGACCCGGCGCGTGGCGAATGGGGTAAAGCTCGCGCAGAACGGGATTTTGCCCTCGACAGCCATCCCCCCCGCGATGCAGATCATGTCCGCCTCAGCGACGCCCGCGTTGATGAATCGGTCCGGGTGCGCCGTCAGGAAGGCCGGATTCGTACCCGAAGCCTTGCTCAGGTCGGCCTCCATGCAGATGATGTTCGGATTCTCGTTCGCCAATTCAATCAGTGTTCGCGCATACACAGCGCGCATTTCTAGATCATGTAGTTGTTCAGACATATGTAACCTCTTCAGTCCTTATTTCAGGAATTCAGTGACCGATGAGTGACAAGTGATACGTGAACTGCTCTCGGGAGTATCTCACTCATCACTCATCACTCGTCAGTATGGGAGTACGTAATCTTTCTGGTCTAGCGCCTGCATATTGCGGTCCCACGCAGCCTGGTCGTCCACCTTTATGTTGTGGCTCTCCGGCCTATTCTCCGTCACGCAGTGGCCCTTCGACTTGATGGTATGCGCGAGGATCATAACCGGTTTGCCGGTCACTGCCTTCGCACGGTTGAGCGTCTCGTAAATGTTGTCCCAGTCATGGCCGTCCATCTCCATGACCTCCCAGTTGAACGCCCGCCACTTGTCCGCAAGCGGTTCCAGTGTGAGGACATCATTTGTGAACCCGTCAATCTGGAGCTTGTTGTAGTCGCATATCGCGATCAAGTTGTCCAGCTTCTTGTGCCCGCCGAACATCGCAGCTTCCCAGATCTGGCCCTCGTTGCTCTCACCATCGCCGATGATGCAAAAGACCTTATGCTTCTTGCCGTCCAGCTTGGCGGCCAATGCCATCCCGCAGGCGGCGGAGAGTCCCTGGCCCAGCGATCCGGCAGTCATGTCCACGCCCGGCGTCCGAAGCCGATCCATGTGACTCGGAAGGTACGTGCCGTTTTCGTTGAGCGTCTTCAGCATTGTCTTCGGGAAGTAACCCCGATACGCCAGAGAGACATAGTTTACCGGTCCGGCATGCCCCTTCGAGAGCACCAATCGGTCTCGGTCATCCCATTTCGGGTTGTTCGGATCAAGGTTCATGACGCGCCAGTAGAGGCTGATCATCACCTCGACGAGGCTGAGCGCGCCTCCAAGGTGCCCTGATCCTGCGCGGCAGATCATGTCCGTTATCACGAACCGGAACTCTCCCGCGAGCCGATCAAATTCCACTTTGTCAAAAGAATCTTTCATGCTGTTCCTTTCCTCATAGCATTTCCAGGTACAGTGCGCGGAGTGCATCCGGTGTCACTTCCCTGGGGTTGTTTCCCATAATGGGATGGAAACTGTTCTTGACCAGTTCGTCAATATTGTTATCGCATACGCCGACCTCACGCAGGGTGGTGGGCAGTCCGGCCTCCGCCTTTAGCTCGGCGATACCATCAGCCAGGTCATTCATGCCCGCGAAGCCCGCCGCCCGTGCAAGCGCTATCCCCCGCTCTCCCATGGACTCTGAGTTGAAGCGGACGAAATGGTCGAGCGTCATGGCGCATGCAGATCCGTGCGGCATGTGGTACTTGTTCGAGAGCGGGAACGAACATGCATGCACCGCCGCGTTCTTCGGAAGCTGAAACCCCAGCCCGCCGAGCAGCGCCGCCAATGACATGCCGGTCCGCGCTTTGATATCCGAGCCATTCGCCAACGCCGCGGACAAGTGCCGAAACACCAGTCTGACCGACTCCAGCGCCATGAGATCGCAGATCGGCTGATGGTTCTTCGACCAGTAGCCCTCGATACCGTGTGAGAGCGCGTCGAGACCGGTTATTGCGGTGATATGCCTCGGCACGGTGAGGGTGAGTTCCGGGTCCACTATCGCCAGCTTCGGATAGAAATTGTCGTGCGCGATGGGAGCCTTGATGCCCTTTTCGGGATCGTCCAGAACCGCGATCGGGGTGACCTCGCTTCCGGTACCGGCGGTGGTCGGCACAGCGATCAACGGCAGGTGCCGCGAGTCGAGCGCCACGCCTTCGGAGTGATATTTTCGCGCTGGACCGCCCTGAATCGCAACCGAGCAGGCCGCCTTCGCGCAGTCGAGCGAACTGCCACCGCCCAACGCGACGACGACATCGCCAAGGTGTCCGCGAATTGTCTCCGCGAGCTTGTCTACCGTACCCACGGTCGGATTCGGCTCGACCTCAGCGAAGAGAATCGCGCTCGGCCCAAGTAGATCAAGGACCTCGGAGGTCATTGCCATGGAAGCGAGGCCGGCATCGGTCACGAGCACGGGCCGTCCGCCGAATTTCGCGATAACATCCGGTAGTGTTTTTCGCGTTCCGACTCCAAAACGTATATCTGTTGGCTGTCTGTAATTCCACATGGTGTGAGTGATGAGTGATGAGTGACGAGAGAACTTCTTCCACAGGTCCACGCAGACCGTCAGGCTTAGTTCACGTATCACGTGTCACTCATCATTACCTATGCCTTTCCCGCTGATCCAAGAGCAACTATCAGCGCCTTCATGTCCTGCTTCAGCCGGTCTTTGACGGCCTGCATAATCTTCCAGGGATGGCCCTTGTGATCGAGCGTGTCTGCGTATTCTTTGAAGTATATGATGTAGTTGGAGCGGAAGCCTTCGCCGAAGTTGATCTTTGCCATCCCGGCCTGAGCTAACATGCTCAGCAGATCGTCCGGGATTCCGCAGGTTCCGTGCTGGACAAGCGGGATCGGCACCTTCGTTCTTAACTCGTGGACCAGATCGAGATCAACATCGTCCTGTATATCGAATATCCCGTGCTGGGTGCCATTCGCCACGGCGAGCATATCAACACCAGTCGCCTCGACGAACCTCAACGCCTCCGAAACGTCGGTGCAGCCGCCGTGGCCGGATGAGTGGACTCCACCTGTGACGTGACCGATCTCCGCCTCGACAGCCACTCCCAGTGGACGCACGGCCGCGATAACCTCGTTTGTAATTCGGATGTTCTCGTCTATCGGCAGATGCGAGCTGTCAATCATCACGCCTGTATATCCAGCCCGAACCGCCTCCATCACCGAGTCCAAGCTCATCCCATGATCGAGGTGCAGGGCAATCGGAACGGTTGTATCCTTTGCAAGATGGGCAGCCTGCAGTCCGCAATACTCGAAGCCTCGGTACGCCACATTTGGCTCGTAGGTCTGCAAGATCAGTGGCGACTGCAATTCCTCTGCCGCCTCGATAGCAGCCCGGGCGATATCATACGTTCCGCCGTTTGAGTTGAACGCCGGAACTGCATATCCTCCATGTCGAGCCTTGTCAACCAGTGTCTTCGTGCTGCAGAATTTCATTAGAACTCCTAAGTAAATTGTAGACGGATGGCAAATCCATGGACCACCGGTTGTATTCTCTTCACCTGCTTCCAGAGTGAAGCTCTCCAGCGACGATCCGCAAGATTATTGTATAACATAATACAGTTTTGTGTCAACCATTGTTTCGGAACGGTATTTTGCACAGTATTTTGCACGCGTGAATCTTCAAGTCCAGGCGAACATGTCACATGTGAGTCAATGTACTGTGCAAGGCATATGGGTCAAACAGCGCCAAGTTCGCAGCGTTCAGCGCAAATAGGGGTGAAGGCGGAGCAGAAGTCAATGCGGGGCTGAATGATTGCCGAATGCCAGAGATGCCAACTGAGCTTCAGACGCGGTAGCGCCTTCGACTTCGCCGGAGATGCAGCCTTCGTGGAGCACGATGATCCTATCGCAGAGACCGATGATCTCCGGCATCTCAGAGGAAACGACTATAACGCCGTTCCCGGCGGACGCATACTCCCTGAGCATCCTGTGAATCTCACCCTTGGCCCCGACATCCACACCTCTGGTCGGCTCATCAACGATAAGCGCCTTCGGCTTCATGGCCAGCCACCGTGCCAGGAGCACTTTCTGCTGATTGCCGCCGGATAGGTTTTGCAGTTCCTGTTCGATGCTCTTCGCTTTCACCGAAAGCCTGCCGCACATCTCCAGGGCCAGAGAGCGGGATAGGACGGAACGCACGATCCCGCGCCGGGAGCATCGTCCGATGTTACCGCAAAGGATGTTGTCCTCGATGCTGCGCTCCATGAACAGCCCCTGTGCCTTACGCTCTTCCGGCAGATAGGCGATTCCCGCATCCACCGCGTCTTTCGCCGATCGGATATCCAACAGCACGCCACCAAGGTAGATTGCGCCGGAATCAGCAATGTCCGCGCCGAAGATGGCGCGCATGACCTCCGTGCGACCGGCGCCCACCAGCCCGGAAAAACCGAGAATCTCCCCCTTGCGGAGGACGAAGCTGACGTCCCGGAATGCCCCTGTCCGAGTAAGACCCTCTACCTTCAGCAGCACATCTCCTGCCGCCGATGCCTTATCCGGATACAATTCCGTCATCTCCCTGCCGATCATCGCATGCACCACCGACTCTCGCGAGACATCCGCCGCATTCCACGTACCCACAAGCGAGCCGTCGCGGAGTACGGTGATCCGGTCGCTGATCCGGAAAACCTCATCCATGCGGTGTGAGATGTAGACCACACCGATTGACTTCGCCGCAAGCTTCCTGATCGTATCAAGGACGAGGGTGGCCTCACGCGCCTCAAGGGACGAGGTCGGCTCGTCGAAGATTATCACCTTCGGATCGGATGCCAGCGCCTTCAATACCTCGATAACCTGGCGATATCCGATACTGAGGGATGAGATAGGGGTTCGCGGGTCAATGGATAGACCGAAGTCGGCCAGAAGCCTCGACGCCTGTGAGTTCAACTCCTGCCAGTTCACAAAGCAGCCATTGGTCGGCAATCGGCCCGCAAAGATATTCTCTGCTACGGATAGGTCGGGAGCGAGGCTCAGTTCCTGATGCACCATGCCGATCCCCATGTGATCGGCGTCCAGCGGGCTGTTCGGCGCGTATGGACGACCCATTAACGTCATGGAGCCGCCGTCTGATGCGTGGATGCCGGCAGCGATCTTCATGAGCGTACTCTTGCCCGCGCCGTTCTCGCCGACGAGCGCATGCACCTCGCCCGGCATGACATCCAGGTCCACACCGTGCAAGACTTCGACCTCGCCGAAGCTCTTTCGTATGACGTTTAGCACAAGGACTGGGTGGTTCATAGCATGTGTCCTGATGAGTGATGAGTGATACGTGAACTGCCCTCGAAGGCTAGGTAGAACCATGGCAGCAGTTCACTCTTCACTTATCACTCGTCACTCCGTGGTAAAATTCCTTCACGTTATCCTTCGTTATTACGAAACTCCCCGTGTCTATCAGCGGCGGCATAGGACTGATACCTATCTTCTTCCAGTCGCGGACCATATGTATCTGGTCGTTTCGCAGATTGTAAACCAGTTGCAGAGCGGTGTATGACATCGTGTACGTGCGCTGGCCGATAGATGCGTCAATGATCCCCTGATTGATAAACTGGAGAGTCGCCTCATCCCGGTCCATGCCGATGATATGGACCTTGCCGATCTTGCCCGCTTCCTTCACTGCGACGGCGGCCCCCTGCCCTCCCCCGGCATCCACGCAGCCGAAACCCGCCAACTCGGGATGCGCCTGCATGATGGTGCGGCAGACCTTCTGGCCTTCGGTCAGCGAACCCTGGTCGTTCCCGATTGCGACGACCGTGATGTCCGGGAACTTCTTGAGCGCATCTTTGCAGCCGGCAAGGCGTTGGGTTAGGTTATCAGCGCCGGGGATGTAGATCAGCGCAACCTCACCCCTGCCGTCCAGTTTCTTGGCAAGTAGCTCACCGACCTGGTATCCGGCATGGTAGTTGCCGGTTCCGACAAATGTATATCTGCGACTCGACGGCGCATCGGCATCCGCGCAGACGACGGGTATACCGGCGTCGAGAGCCTTGTTGATCGCGGGAGTCACTGAATCCGCCATCGGAACCATGATGATCCCGTCCACATGCTGGGCGATAGCGCGGTTCACGGCGTCTATCTGCTGATTGACATCCACGGTCTGAGGGCCGGTAAAGATGGCCTTCACACCAAGCTCCTTCGCCTTGTCGTACAGGCCGGCCTTGGAGTCTATCCAGTAAGGCGCGCCGGTTGCAGCGGCTATCATCACGTACTGCTGATCTCTCGGTGATGGTTGATGGCTGATGGCTGATGGCTGATGGCCGAATTTCAGGAAAGCGAGGATGATGATGACTATGACGAGGATCACGTTGATGATTCTTTCCAATTCTTTGCTCCTGGTTTTCGTAAGAAACGAAATAATACTGCCGCCTAACGACGAGCCGACCTGATCTATCACCGCAGCGAGTATGAGCACGAGACCGACTGCGATAAGCTGGGCCTCTGGGGCGACGTTGATGAACACGAGGCCGGTTGTAATGATCTGCATCAGCATCAGCCCGAGGAACGAACCGAGAATGGTGCCTCGTCCGCCCGATAGACTCGCGCCGCCGACTATGACCGCAGCGATGACTCGGAGTTCCGCGCCCATACCGCCGTTCGGATCCACCGCATTCGACCTGGCGGCCACAAGTACACCAGCCAGCGCGGCGAGGAAGCCGGTCATCACAAACGCGGAGGTCTTCACCCTGTCGGTGCGGATACCGGTGAGCTTGGCGGCCTCTTCGTTGCTGCCGATGAAGTAGACCTGCCTGAGATATGACAGGTTTCGCAGGAAGAGATCGCCGAGCAGGATCGCGATTACAAGAAAGATAATAGGCAGCGGAATCCCGAGAACATTGCTCCACGCGAGGTTCAGAAAACTCTCCGGGAATCCGGTAGGCGGATTGCTCTTGGTGACGACTAGGACTATGCCGCGGAATATGCTCATCGTGCCGAGTGTGGTGATGAACGGGTTTATCTTGAGCTTGGTGACGACCGTGCCGTTGATAAACCCCGCGAGCACACCTGTAAGCAAAGCGAACAGAATCGCGACTGGAACCGGCGCCCCGGCCTTCATGAGCGTCGCGGCCACCAATCCGCAGAGCGCCATTTGCGAGCCGACCGACATATCGAACGCCCCGCACACGATCACGATGGTCATGCCTATCACCATCAAGCCGTCGGTGGAGGCGCCTTCCAGAATCGCGGTCGCCGACTCGATGCCCACGAAACGGTGGTTCAGGAGTCCAAAAACCGAGATGGCAAGGAAGACGGAGATCAGTATGCTGACCTCGCGCATGCGAAAGCGGCGTTTCTCCGGTGACAGACCTTCTGTTGACGGATTCTTCTTCATCTATTCCTCGGTTCCTGTGCCGAAAGCTTCGTACGCGGCGTACATGGCCTCGATGTTCTCGTAAGGCCAGACCGGCTCAAGCTCGAACCGCAGCATGACGCCGCCCGAACGGTTGAAGGTAGAGATCGTGTTCCTCACGAATGCCCTGACTTCCTCCGGCGTCCCGAAAGGCATAACGTGCTGACGGTCGGCATCCGCGAAGACGCAGATTCGCCCGGCCAGCTTGTCCTCAAGCACATCGTGCGGGAAGAGAGCGTTCTGCGGATTGATGACATTCACGCCAAGCTCGATCAGGTCATCCCATATGTCCATCGTCCAGCCGCAACTATGGAAGAAGACATGCCTCCCAGCGTCGCGGATAATCTCGATCATCCGGCGATACCTCGGCTTGAAGAACCGCCGCCACAGATCCGGGTTAATGAGCAATCTGTCCTGCGAACCCCAGTCGTCCGAAAGCCATATGCCATCTGCGCCGGACCGAATGTAGCCCTCGATGAGCCGTATGTTCCGATTTAGAATACGGTCGGCCAGTTCGTGAAGCTCCGTCCTGTCTCCCGCGAAATCCATGAGCAGATTTTCCGTCCCGCGTAAGAACTGCATCCGCTCGAAAAGGTCAATCCAACCGGTCAGGGCGTACCAATCTCGCTCTGGATTCGCAAAACATGCCTTCAGTCCATCCCAACTGCTCTCCGGCGGATCGTGCGGAAAGGCATATCTCGGCCAGCGGTCCCAGGTATTAAGCGCAGGTTTCAAAACCTCCCCCGCGGAGTAGCCCTTACTCCGCCGCCACGTAACGCCCCAGTCATCAGTGTACTCCTCGATAACCACATCCGGTTCCGGTGGAATCTGGAAGCCCTTGTTGCCGAAGTCATCGGGATGGCGCTCCATAAGCTCAATTAACTTCCGCCCGTGACGCCACAATGCGCCTGGAAAGAAAACATTCGTGAACGGAACCCTGTCCGGCCCCTTGAACTCTATTGCGGCATTGACTCTCTCGCGGGATGTCATGGACAGGCACGCTCCTACGAAATCTGATTCCAACCGCCCACTTCGTAACGAGGGGCCTGGACATTGCCTGAACGAGCCAGATGCGCGGATTGCGTAGAGCTGTCCCAGGCGAGGCGGACGGTATTCATCTGTCCCCGCTTGTATTCCATATCTTCGCCGTTGTCTTCGAAGAGCGTGCATCCAAGTTCGCCGGAACCGTATACATTGACGGTGATCTGCCGCAATGCCGGATCAGAGACGTTCTGCACGGGTTGAGCAAGCGGCAGGACCGAGTTGTCCTTTACGAACACGAGCGTTTTGTCCAGCGGCACATCGAAGTGGTGGGATTGGCCGCCCTCATATCGCTCCCCGGTCTGGAAATCCCGCCATGCGCCTTTGGGAAGGTACAGATCGCGCTCGTTGATGCCGGCAACCACAGGCGCCACGAGCGCTCGGTCGCCCATCATGTAGGCGTCGTCTATGTTCTGCAGGTTCGGGTCAGTCGGGTCTTCCATCACCAGCGCCCGGAACGGCGGCACACCCGTCTGGTGATACTTCACAAACGACGAGTAGAGGTAAGGCAGGAACTGCATCCGAACCTCGAACAACCTCTTGATCGTCTCCGTGACCCACTCACGATCCTCGTGGAGTTGGTCGGCGTTGTTGGCATTTCTGATCCACTGCTCCCACGGTGGATTCTTGATATACCACGCGTTCACCTGGGCCTTCGGTGAGAAGACCACTGTCTGGATGCGCCGGATCAAGTCCTCTGCCGACACCGCATGCCTTACCTCAGGCCCCCAGAGCAGGCCGGAGAACCCCGATGTGACGACACCGCGGATGAACGCCTTGTGATCGTAGAGGTCGCTGTACAGGACGTACGGAAGGGCAGCGGACAACGACCAGGACGACCGAACCTGTCCGTAGGTGCGGCGGCCCATGCCGTCAAAGATGCTCTGGATTGTCTGCTGATACAGGCGGCCAAACGCCGAGTGCATCTGCTCACCATCCAGCCCTGATGGAAAATTGCTGACCTCCGGGAACGACCAGGCCGAGCGTATGAAGTCGGAGTTATCGCACTCATCCATCTTGTAGCCGGAAGCGCCCCGGGGCAGCCATGAGGCCGTAGGGGCCGGCGCCGGAGCGCCCAGGTCTACGTGCTCTTTCTTATGGAAATCAGCGAATATCCGCCTTGCTTCTGGGTCGGCGAAATCGGGGACAAGGCCGCCCCAGACTAGGAAGTCGCCGGAGCGCGAACTCAGTTGCTCGTGAATCGGAGAGCTTGGATGAGTGAATGCGTGCGTCCAGAGGTTCACATGAAGTCCCATCTCCGAGAGCCTGGTCATCATCTGTTTTGGCTGCGGGAATTTTGGCCCCCAAATGTGAGAACAGGAATAGGCATGACTTTGCCATCCCGGTTCAAGCCCTATAACATCACATGGAATGCCGTCGTTTCTGAATTTCTCGGCCATGGCAAGGACATCGAGTTCCGTGAAATCCGACTTACACCGATACCAGACACCCAGCCCCCACATAGGCGGCAGGCATCCACTGCCCGAGAACAGGTTGTACCGCTGTACCGCCTGTTGCATGTCCGGCCCAGCGAATAGGTAGAGGTCAACTCCACGGGCGCTGGGAATATCTATGATGACCTGAGCATCGCCGCTTCTCGCCTGAGATTCGTACAACTCTTCCGCTCCGGCGGCGCTTGAGGCCGCGCCTCCGGGCTTGGACGATGCACAGTCCGCATCCAAACGCCTGGCCGCCGAGCCGCAGTATACAGTCATGTATCGGAGAGTATCAACCAGGACACCGTAGCCGCTCGTGGTGACATAGAACGGCACGGGTGCGTGGGAATCGCCGGTATCCGCAACCGGATCGCTGTTCACCCTGAGGGTCTTCTTCTTCCCGCGCTGGTTCATTGAAAACAACTGAAGGCCCAGACCGTATAGCTGCTCGTCAACGCCGAGCGGCAGAGTGACCTGGAATCCGCGAGAGATCTGCTTGCCGGTAATGGCGTCCACCGACAGAGGGCAATCCTCGACGTTCGGCATTTCCCTCAAGCCGGATTCGGCGGGTTGATACGAGAACACCGACGATGGCGTATGAGCCTCCGGTTCGCCGAGGGTAAGCCGCCATACTCCCGGCTGCACCCGGCAAAGTCCACCTTGAATTGATGATTGCATCCTGTTGTTCCCCATAGTCCGTTTGCGAGATCAGTCACTTCATGCGGCATTCGATTGCGACCGGATAGTCATGTACGATCAGGCCTTCGACCGTGACGCGCCCGTCTTCGTAAGACCACACAGCCTGCTGGGAAACACCCCAGTAGAGGTCGGTGAGCGTTACCTGCTTCGGGAGGGAGTCCAGCTTGAACGAGAGCTTGCTGGGATAAGACCTGACCTCGTCCGTGTTCGTATCCGCCGCCCATACAAGGACAAGCATGTCGCCGGTCCCGTCCCTCTTGTAGCTGACCACCTTCGGGTCGGACGCAGCGCCGTCGTATTTGTAGTCTAGCGAAGGGATGGGGTCAACATCGCTGACCATGCTGCAGATGTTCTGAACCGCGTAGGACATTGGCCGGAAGCCGTAGTCGCGCTGGTCAATGATACCCCAGTCCTGACTCTTGTTCATATTGTAGAGCGCCCACCAGGCGGCGGGATGCTTGAGCCATCCGCTGTAGACGTAGAACCGCATCATGTACTTTGCACAAGCATACTCGCCGATGCCGGGGTTGTAGGTAAAGTCGAGGCCGGAGACATTCGTCCCCCACTCGTTCAGCCACACTTCCACGTTCGGATTGCCGTGCTGGACGAACGGCTTCTTCACACCCTCAATGATCTCCTCCAGGTGGTTCCAACCGGTCTGCTCGCGGGACTGGCCGAGGTTCTTGCCCTGGTACTGCTCCATCGTGCCCATCCCGCCCTCGGGTTTGTCTATGCCGTAGGGATGGAACGCATAGGCGTCAACGTAAGGCGCCGCACCCTCGCGGAGGGCGATCTCTGTAGTAATGGGCGCTGGGGCGGCTGTGCCTCCGACCATGACTTTGCAGCTTGGATTGATCTCCTTGATATGCTTCGACACAGCGAAGAGGAGTTTGCCGTAAAGCTCCGGTTCGAAGCCGGGATACCAACCATTTTCCTCGTTCCAAAGCTCCCACCACTTTATCCGGTCGCCGTACTTGCGGACAACGAAATCAGTATATCGGACGAACGCCTGCCGCCCTTCTTCCGTCCGCGGACCCCAGTTCAGCGAGAAGGGGTGGCCTTCCCTATAGATCGGACCGATGTCGCCGGGCTGGTCGGGGCGGTCATAGAGGGCGTTCCCATAGTCAAGGGTGTAAAGGATGTCCACGCCGTTGTCCAGCAGCCGGTGGATCCCCGCGTCGGTCTTCGGGTCCATATGGAACATACCCTTTACACGTTCGACGGCCGCCCACTCGGTCTGATCGCCCCACTGGCTGATGCGCACCCACTTGTAGCCGATGTCAAAGATGCGCCCGAACGACCCATCCACGGTCTTGGCGGTGTTCTGCCAGCCGGTGAAGTAGTCGCTTGCCTTCACGCTTGCGCCTTGCTTGAGCAGCGCGACGTTAGCGCCCTTGTTGTCAAGAACCTCGATGCCTGAGAGCCTGGCCTTCCAGCCCTGCGAGACCTCCGCGTAGTTGCCGCCGGAAAGTGGGAGCCGCTCGAACTCGATGCGCACATACCGCGCTTCCACAGCTCGCTCAAGAGTAAAGGGCTGAACGAGCTTGTCGCCCCTCTTCTCGCTGTGGTCAGTCACCTTGTAGTTCTCCGTGCGAAGAACGGTGTTCCAGGTCTTTCCGTCAAGGCTCGTGTGTACGCTGAACCCGACCGGGAAATCGGTGTTGTGCCAGTACGGGATAAGGTTGATCTGCCGGATGGAATGCGCCTTGCCGAGGTCAATCTCCGCCCACGGCGGGACTCCGGGATACGACGAGTTGTTCTGCTGGCTCGACCAGCATGACTCAGGATCACCGTCTATGAGGTGCGACGGGTTGAACGGATCTTCGTAGTCCTTCGATCTCGGTACATGGGTACAGATGCCGTAGGTATTGCGCTTGATCTCTGACGACTTCTTGTGCTTGATCGGCTTCAGACCAGCGGTGTTCTCCTGTTGGAGCGTGGAAGGCCGGTCGAGTATACGCCAGTAGCCGCCGTTGTCCGTACACAACTCCTGACGCGTGTATTTTGCCGAGCGGGCGATCACCAGAATGCGATACGATGCCTTCTCAACCGCCGGGCCGCACGATGCGGTGACTTCCAGGTTCGCTGTGCCTGACTTAACCGCCTTCAGCGTCCAGTCCACCCGCCGATACGATCCTGCGGGGACATCCACCTTAGCTACCTGATTGACGACGGTGATCCCCTCAGGGGCTTTCAACTCAACTGATATATCGCGCGCCGTCAGACCGCCAGTGTTCTCAATGAAACCGCTATACTTGATTGTCTCGCCCGTCTTTGCTAGCGGCTTATCCGACCAGATGTGGGCTATCTTGATCTGCGGGGCGTTCTGCTCCACGGCAACCGCCTCCTTTCCCAATCCAACGCATACACTCAGCACGACGGCCATACCCACCAGAAACCTGCATATGTTATCCATTGATATCATCTTCACCCTCCATCTGCTCACCGACAGACCAGCGAGAATCGGAACCTGGCGTCACCTTCGTACCACATCGGGAAGTTCGTACCCCAGACATTATTGTATAAGTTGAAGTGCATACCCTTGAGCATCGGCGGACGACGGTTGTTGAAGTCAAGAAGCGACGGCTCACCGGGCGCAACCAGGGGTGCATCGAGCGACTGTATCTCAATACGGCCGTGGTCGTCTGAATAGGCTACGTACCGGTCTATCGCATGCAGCTTGCAGTTTCCATTCCGAACCACATCAAGCGGAGAAACGTCTCGACCCATCTTCTGCATAACCCAGCCGTCGGCGCGACTGATCTTAGGGGAAAATGAAAGCCAGATCGCTTCCGGTAGCCGGAACGGAGGCTTGTCGAACCAGCGCAGATCCAGTGAAACCGGTGCATCCGAGGCGGATGGCAATTCAACCATGAGCATCAGCCTCTTCGGGCAGCCGGTATCACCACCGTCCGCGCCTGGGACGCTCAGTTCCACGAGGAAACTACTACCATCCTCATCGTCGCGATTGTATAGGGCCGTCATCTTCGGTTTTACCCACCTGTGCGCGGCCCCCGCCGCTTTGATCCCCGGCTTCGAGAAGTCCTTGATCGCCCAGTCGGCCTGGTGAGTCAGGTACTGCGTCAAAAACCGGTCGTAGTCCTCCTGCGAGAAGGTCTGGTAACCGAAGAGCGCAAGCGGATTGTCCGCAGATGCCCAGTCTCGCCCGGATTGCGTGTCCTGTAACCTGCAAATCCCACCGGTTTGCGGATCGAACCGTATGTCGAACCTCCCGCAATGAAACAGCACGGCGGGATCAGGCGCTTTCCAGAACCCGGTTAGCTCCGGCTCGTCCGGCACAAACTCCTGGATCAGTTCCTTCGCGGTTTTTCCGAGCTGGGTATCGCCAAGCGCCGATACCGCTTTACCGATATACGCCCGCTTTTCCGCCCAGGAAGACTCCACCAAGCGGAAGTTCGGCTGGTCTCTCACAGACAGCAGATCGGATGTCCGATAGTGTACCCAGTCCTTGAGGTGGGATTTCACGTCCATACCCCAGGTATGCTCCGCGACCATAAGCAGCGGTAGGCTGAACGCCATGTCAGTGGGACTGCCGGCATCCAAAGCACCGGATGCTATCCAGGAGCGCCTCGCACGACTAAGCGCCCGATATTGTCCCACCTTCAGCGGATCGGTGCCCACGCCGTGTATCCACGTATCGCCAAGCTCCTGGGTGACTACCGGGAGCGTATTCCGCACCGACTCGACTAGCTTCGCGCACTCATTAAATGTGGAGGCGCTAACCACTGCGCCGGGAAAAAGCTCCCCTACCTTCCGGTACACGTCGGCTATCTCTTCCGGTGTCTGAGGCCCACGGTTATCACCGGTAAACTTGATCGCCACTGCGTCCTCCGTGCCTGGCAAAACCATGGTATCGCCATAGGTCTTCTGGTACATTACCATGACTTCAGCCCCGCTGGGGTCTTTCCACACAAAAAGCGGCGGGACATCCGGCGGCGTGCTCGCGGAGTTCACGCCAATGTGCAGGAACTTGATGCCCGCTTCCGCTAGTAGAGGCACCATGCTTCTCGTATGGCCGGGGACATCGGTCAGCTTGCCGGCGATGGTGGTTTTACCAAACCGCTTGTCCAAACGCTGGGAGATGCCCAGTCCGAAGCGATACAGAGACTCATCTATCAGTTCCGTATGGGTTGTAAAGGGTAGACCGTGCCATACGATGTCGCCCGCCTGTATCGCCTCCTCCATCAGCCGACGTTCCTCTGGTGAAGCCTGTTCCATAAATTGATAGACCAGGAACGAACCGGTGGTCCAGACGAACCGATCTCCACCGCCTTCCCTTGTCTTCCGAGCAAGCTCCATCGCCTTGGGAATGAAGCGCTCGAAGTAATGACCTAACACATTCGCCGCCAAGTCGGTGAACCCTATATCGAGATGCGTCTTGAATATCAGGTGGATGCGTTTTACCATTGACTGTGCCTCGTGATGAACCTACCGATGCAGGAGTTCCAGACCAAACTCACCCGCAATCTTGTCGCCCTTCTTGAGCATGACCGGCCCACGAAGGCATTGTGAGAGGATGTGCAACTTCACCCCGTTCTCCGCAAGGCATGAGCGAGAGTGCATGTCCGCACGCGCATAGACCTTCACGCCTGCCCCGTCGGAAGCCGTAAGCGATGCCTCGTAGATGTTGAACTTGGCGCCACGGAAGTCGTTCGTTCCGAGTTCGGTTTGATCCTGCGACCACGGCCAACTCGGCCTGGCGTTCGC
>JANYKG010000021.1 GCA_025358205.1 Armatimonadota bacterium | reverse complement strand
TTCACGGGCTTTCCGTTCACCGGCTTACTACCGGAGATATCTACTCGCCGATGGGCGCAACACCTGATGAGCTTCGCGATGGCCTTTGTCTGTATCAACCAGGCATTGAAGACCTCGGAGGCGAACCTGCGGATGATCTGCTATCTCTAGTGGAGACGGTTCTGCGAGAGATCCACAAGACTGTCAGCGGGCAGTTCATATCATCGAATCAAGACAACCGGCAGTTCTATCTGGACCTGAAGAAGACGGACGACTATGACGCCCTTATCGACAAAAGGGCCGAGAGTCTCGAGTCTTCGCAGTTGGATCGTTACTACTATGAAGCGCTCAAGCGTGTGATGGAGTTGACAGATCAGACGTATGTTACCGGTTACCGGATTTGGCAGTATGAAGTGGAATGGACAGAACGTCGCGCTACGAGGCAGGGCTATCTCTTCTTCGGAGCACCCAATGAACGATCCACAGCCGTACCGGCGCGCGATTTCTACCTCTACTTCATACAGTTATACGACGCTCCGCACTACAGGGATGAGAAGAATGCTGATGAGGTGTTCTTTAGCCTTACTGGAGCAGATGACGATTTCAGAACAAAACTAAAATCGTATGCCGCTGCACTTGATCTGGCGTCCACCTCGTCCGGGCAGGCAAAATCAGTCTACGAGTCCAAGGCATCTGACTTCCTGCGTGATTTGGTCAAGTGGCTGCAAGAGCATATCACGACCGCCTTTGATGTGACGTACCAAGGCAAGACGAAGTCTTTGCTCAACTGGGTAAAGGGGAGGCTTGGTGCAAGTGGTGGCACCGCCAACGTGAGAGACATTGTGAATGCGGTCGCATCGGTTTGTTTCTCCGCCCATTTTGAGGACGATGCTCCTGACTACCCGGTATTCTCCGTACTGGTAACTGGGGCCAATCGCAGCCAGGCAGCGCAGGATGCCCTGAGAGCCATCGGTGGCGCGGCTAGGACAAAACAAGCCACCGCCGTGCTGGATGCACTTGAGCTTCTGGATGGCGATAGGCTGGATTCCTCCAATTCGAAATACGCTGGCTTTGTCAGGAACTTGCTCAGCCAAAAGGGACAAGGTCAGGTGCTGAACAGATCCGAGATCATTCAGGATGTTTTGGGCGTTGAGTATATGGCCCCAGGGACTCTTCGATTGGAGCC
This sequence comes from Armatimonadota bacterium, assembly GCA_025358205.1. Classification (GTDB taxonomy): domain Bacteria; phylum Armatimonadota; class UBA5829; order DTJY01; family DTJY01; genus JANYKG01. The sequence goes on along the minus strand of JANYKG010000021.1, from coordinate 32,337 downwards.
TGAATGGGTTGTAGTGCTGTTGGCTGGGCTTATCTACGATGGACAGCTCGTTGTGGCGATTCCCGGGTCGAAGTTTGACTCTTCAAACCTCGCAGTGCTGGCGGGTACGGCGATTGATGATCTGGCGAACTTCAAGCATGTGGAAAGGCCGAAGGAATGGAACTTGGCCGCTCTCAAGGCGCTCTTCGAAGTGCTGAGTCTCCCTCCTGGTCTGGCAAATGATATCACGCTGGGCGGCGATTCGGCGGACAAGGCCGTTCAGCAGATGCAGGTGGCCGTGGTTCAGAGGGTAGACAGGCTCGTGAGGGCGCAGCAGAGTCTGCAAGGAAACATACCGTTCTGGGGCCGCACGTTGATTGGAGAAGAGGAGTCACAGCAATACCGTGGACGCCTCGAAGACGTAAAGACATTTCTTGAGTCGTTGCAGGCTTACTCGTCACCGGGCAAACTGAAGAACTTTCGATACGACGTTGCAGACGTAGCCTCAAGACGGGCCGGTCTGGAGGTACTCGGTGAGATCGAGGTGCTGCAGGCGCTTGCCGTCGATCTCGGCGGTACTGCTGCGTACCTGTCTACTGCAGAGGCCGTCCTGCCGATGGATAGCGGATGGACCGCGAAGATGAAGTCAGATCGCGACGATGTATTAGCCCAACTGCTGGATCACGCAAAGCGTGCCGAACCGACATTTCGTCAGCAGGTTACTCAGAAGCTCACGGATCTAAAGTCGACGTACGTGACCACCTACATATCGTTGCACTCGAAGGCGAGACTTGGCACTAACGAGGATAAGCGCAAAGCGCAGTTGACGCAGGACGACCGTCTGGGTCGACTTCAGAAGCTATCCACGATAGACCTGATGCCTCGTCAGCAGCTAATTGACTTCCAAGATAAGCTGGCCGAGCTGAGATCATGCTTCGCTTTGACTGAACAGGAACTGCTCGCTAACCCGGTCTGTCCTCACTGTGGTTTCAGACCCAGCGCTGAATTCGTGCTGACATCTGCCAGCACAGTGTTCTCGGGCTTGGATGGTGAACTGGATGCTTTGGTTTCCGGGTGGACAAACACGCTCCTTGCGAATCTCGAGGATCCGGTGACCCGTGAGAACCTCAGTCTTCTCAAGCCTGACGCAAAGACGCTGGTGGACGGTTTCTTGACGTCTAGGAGCTTGCCAGAGAGCCTTAGCCAGGACTTCATCCACGCGGTGCAAGAGGTGCTGTCCGGCCTGAGCAAAGTGGCCGTCAAGTCGGACGAGCTACGCGTGGCACTACTGAAGGGCGGATCGCCCGCGACTCCTTCTGAATTGCGCGGTCGGTTCGAGGACTTCCTCGCGGAACTAGCCAAGGGTAAGGATGCGAACAAAGTCCGGATAGTGCTGGAGTAGACGATATGACCAAAGATGAACTGCTCGAAAGGCTCAAGGGCTATGAATGGACGGATGTGGAGTTCAAGGCGGCACAGAAGCAAGTGTCTGATTCTGCCTATGAGACTGTCTCGGCATTCTCCAATACTTCTGGAGGCTGGCTTGTCTTTGGCATCAAGGAGGCGAGCGGGACCTACGATATCGTCGGAGTAATAGAAGTAGACAAGGTTCAGAATGACTTCCTATCGTGTTTGCGTGCAGGGGACAAGCTCGGCTTGGTAGTCAATCCGGACGAACAGATGCTGTCCCATGAAAGTAAAACACTACTAGTATTTCGCATTCCAGAGGCTCGGCGTCAAGACAAGCCGGTATGCCTGAACGGCGATATCAAGCGCTCATACGTCCGCCGTGGTGCCTGCGATGAGAAGTGCACTATGGACGAGATCCATCGGTTCCTGCGCGACGCCGCAGGCGATGAGTACGATGGTGAGACTCTTGACTTCGATCCTGAGCATTGCTTTGATAGCGACTCGGTCCAATGGTATCGAAACCTCCATCCGGGTAATGACGATACGCTCACAGATTTGGAGTATCTTCACCACTGGGGACTCGTCAAAGAGCTACCCGAAAAGCTTTTGCCTACGAGGGCGGGAATTCTCGTATTCGGCGCTGAGCAAGTCGTTCGACAGGTGCTCCCAAGACCCGTGCTCGATTGCCAGTGGGTTAACATCAGCAGATTTGATGAGTTACCCAGCAAGCGCTGGGATGACCGCTTGGTCGTCGAGGCCAATATCATTCAGGCGTGGCGTGGCTTTGTTCAGCGCTATGGAAAGAACAGCGAGAATCCCTTCTCCGTTGACTCGAAGACACTGCAGCGCGACGACACGCCGCCGGACTACATCGCCATGCGCGAAGCGGTTATTAACCTGCTGATTCATCAGGACTATGGAGACCACAAGCGCATTCCGGTTGTGCAGTTCTACCGGGATTGCACGGTCCTGTGGAATCCTGGGGACTCTTCAACAGAGGAGCTTCTGGAACCGGGTCAGAAACCGGTCCGCAATCCTCGAATAGTCAATGCCTTCCGCAGGATTGGCTTCAGCGAGCAAGCTGGAACTGGTGTCCGGGCGATATTCAAGAGCTGGCGCGAGTTGGGCAGGATTCCTCCGGAGATACGCAATGACAAGGCTGGTGGCTCATTCGAGATAGTGCTACCGAAGCAGGAGCTGCTCACAGAGGAGCAGGTGTTACTCCAGGCGGGCATAGGCGTTCGCCTAAGCAAAGCTGAAGCGGCCGTTTTTGCCCTCGCTTGTCGACAAGACTTGGTTGGGCTCGTGGATGTGAAGGCGGTAACGGGACTCAGCTCGCCGGATGCCCAGGAACTACTTGATAGGTTGGTCGTGCAGTCGCTGATTGACCGTGTCGACGGCTCTCATCAGGCGCATTATATCGTCAAGGAACACTTCAAAGGGAGATTCGCGCCCCGGACGGTCAAGAGTGACCAACCTGAAACGCCTGAAGCGAACTTAGTCACTGACCAAGTTCCTAGGAATCGAGAGGAGTTGGTCACTGACCAAGGTGTAGTTCTCAAGGAGCTAAGCGAGACTCAGTGGCGAATCCTGATGCTCTGCGACGTTCCACAATCGCTTGATAGCATAATGGAGCACCTGAAACTGACACACAGATCATTCTTTGTGCGAAAGCACCTGAAGCCAATGCTCCTAGGCAACATCTTACGGCTGAAATACCCTGAGCAGCCGAATCACCCGGGGCAAGCTTATGTGCTAACAGAGGCGGGAGTCGAGCTCAAGGCGAGACGTCTTTCCACGAATGCAAAGACTGGCAATGGAGATGAGAAATGAGCAAACGCCGACGATCTAGCTCAGCCACGGGTGGATTGTTCATAGGAGAAGATGGGCAAATGAACCTGATCGACAAGACTCCTGAGCAGTTAGCCAATGAGTCTGCGCGTGTGGAATGCCTTGGGATGACGTTCGAGAGTGATGACGCCCGCCGGGCTTATTTCCTCGGGAAGCTGCGGGAGAAGCTGCAGGACACCGAGTTCAGGAAGATCGAAGGCTTCCCGCTCGGCAGCGATGAGGACATCTTGCGTCTGTCGGATCCGCCGTACTACACGGCCTGTCCGAATCCATTCATCGCTGAGTTCATTGCGCACCACGGCAAACCGTACGACCCGAACACGCCGTACCATAGAGAACCATTCGCTGTGGATGTTAGTGAGGGAAAGAACGATCCGATCTACAAGTTACACAGCTACCATACCAAGGTGCCTTACAAGTCGATATCGCATTTCATTGATCATTTCACTGAGCCGGGAGACCTTGTGCTCGATGTTTTCGCCGGTAGTGGTATGACGGGTGTAGCGGCCTCGTTGGCCGGAAGAATCCCTATCTGTATAGACCTGTCACCGATCTGTGGTTTCATCAATCATAACTACCTTGTGCCGGATGCTAGGCGCGCCCTTCCTGGTGTGGAATCGATTATTAGGACACTTGAGGAGAAACACAGGGACGGAATAGTGACCCTGGTGAACGGCAAGCAAGCCCACATTCAGTTCGGCGTTTGGAGCGACATAGTATACTGCCCCGATTGCTCACACGAGGTTGTTTTCTGGGGAAATGGCGTGGAGATCCAGACAGGCAAAATGCATAAGGAATTCGGGTGCCCCCATTGCGGAGCTGCCATCAGTAGTCTAACGTGCCAGAAGGTGCATGAATCCTACTTCGATGCAGTGTTAGCTGCGCCTGCTGAACGCATCAAGCGCGAACTCGTCCTCATCAATCATGAGGCAATAGATGGTCGCAGGGAAAAGGATCCTGATGAACAGGATGTGCGCATTGCCGGAGAATATGAGTCAAGATTGCCAGCAGGTTTACCAACTCCTCGTGAGCTCATTAGGGGGGACATGTATCGGTCTGGCTACCACTTCGGAATGACACACGTGCACCAGTTCTTCGATGCCAGAGTCCTATGCATAGCCTGCGACGTGCGTGAAGCTCTGGTAGGCGCATATGGGAACTACGGTCTCTTCGTGTTCACGTCGCTCTTGAACCGTCTTACACGGATGAACAGGTTTATCCCAACGAAGAACGGTAGCGGGGTCGTTGGGCCGTTCTCAGGCACTCTCTATATGCCTCCGTTGCAGGTGGAGAGAGAGCCCATCGCCTACTTGAGAGACAAAGTGCCTACTCACAGGAAGTGCGCTCGGATGCTGGCTACTCAGCACTACATCGTTAGTACACAGTCGGCTACGGCAGTGTCACAGATCCCAGATGATAGCATAGACTATGTCTTTATTGACCCTCCGTTCGGTGCCAACCTTATGTATTCGGAACTCAACTTCCTGAACGAATACTGGCTCGGAGTCTTCACGAATGCAGAGCCGGAGGCGATCCAGAATAGTACACAGCACAAGGACTTGGACAGCTATCGTCAGTTAATGACACGTGCTCTTCACGAGATCTACCGCGTGCTCAAACCTGGCCGATGGGTCACAATCGAGTTCCACAATTCCAACAACTCGGTGTGGCAAGCGATTCAGACCGCTTTGTGGCAGGCAGGACTGGTTATTGCCGATGTCCGCGTACTGGATCGTAGGAAGATCACCATGCTGCAGGGAACACATGCAAACATCGCCAAACAGGACCTCGTCATCTCAGCCTACAGGCCGAACGGCGGACTTGAGGAGCGCTTCAAGCTTGATGCCGGTACTGAGGCAGGAGTCTGGGATTTCATACGCACTCACTTGACGCAATTGCCCGTATTCGTTGCGGACGATGGCAAAGCTCAGGTTGTTGTGGAACGTCAGAACTACCTGCTTTTCGACCGTATGGTCGCATTCCATGTCCAGAGGGGTTTTTCTGTGCCAGCGTCCGCAGCAGAATTCTATGCTGGACTAGAGCAGAGGTTCCCAGTCCGGGACGGGATGTACTTCATGTCCGATCAGGTTGCCGAGTACGACCGAAAGCGGATGACCGTGAGCGAGGTTCTGCAGCTTGATCTATTCGTGACGGATGAATCGTCGGCCATCCAGTGGCTGAAACAACAACTCACGAAGAAGCCGCAGACATTCCAGGATATGCACCCGCAGTTCATGAGAGAGATTGGCGGATGGGCAAAGCACGAGAAGGCACTGGAACTCTCGGATCTGCTGGAGCAGAATTTCCTCCGTTATGACGGCAAGGGCGATGTGCCAAGCCAGATCCACAGTTACCTTTCTACGGACTTCCGTGAGATGCGCAATCTGACCAAGGATGATCCAGATCTTCAGAACAAAGCCAAGGATCGCTGGTATGTGCCTGATCCCAACAAGGCAGGCGACTTGGAAAAGCTGCGTGAGCGCACCCTGCTCAGAGAGTTCGAGGACTATCGGCAGTCTGCGCAGCGAAAGCTGAAAGTTTTCCGATTGGAGGCCGTCCGTGCTGGGTTCAGAAGAGCTTGGCAAGACCGAGACTACCAAACGATCATTGAAGTCGCAAACAAGATACCTGACGCCGTGCTCCAGGAAGATCCGAAGCTGTTGATGTGGTACGATCAAGCGGTGACCAGGATGGGAGGTAACTAATGGCTAGAGCGGACCTACTGATCCGCCTGGTTCAGTCAGGCATTCAGGGTGACAAGGCTACATTGCGCAAGGTCATTGAGGCCATTATAGCGGAGGAACGATCCAAGCAGCACCAAGTGCTGGCCGAAAGACTTGAGGAGATACTGAACAGTACGCCGGTGGACCGTCCTGTACCAAACGGCATGCCCATGCTCGACCAGCGCATGGCAAACATGGTTCACGAGATCATGCCAAAATGGAAACTGGCTGACCTTATACTGCCCGATCACGTCATTCAGATCTGCCAGGGTCTTGTGCAGGAGCACCATCGCTCCGATTTGTTGCGGTCCTATAACCTAGAACCCCGCAATCGCCTGCTTCTCATCGGGCCTCCCGGAAATGGGAAAACGTCTTTGGCAGAAGCCATCGCAGAAGCTTTGCTCGTACCCCTCTTGGTTGTCCGATACGAGAGCGTGGTCGGCACATATCTTGGTGAGACTGCGGTTCGTCTGCGGAAACTCTTCGAATATGCTGCTACTAGGAAATGCGTCCTTTTCTTTGACGAGTTCGAGACCCTCGGCAAGGAGCGCGGAGACACCCACGAGACAGGGGAGATCAAACGGGTTGTCAGTTCATTGCTTCTCCAGATCGACAGCCTGCCAAGTCATGTCATGGTGATCGGTGCCACAAATCATGCGGAACTCCTCGACCGCGCTGTATGGCGGCGTTTTCAAGTTCGCATGAACCTGCCTGAACCAACCAGAGCGCGGTTGACTGAGTGGTTTGAAAGATACGAACGCCGTATTAATGTGTCTCTCGGCCATTCCCCGGCAACACTGGCCAAACGACTACTCGGATCGAATTTCGCGGAAGTGGAGGAGTTTGGAACAACGGCATTCCGCCAGTATGTCTTGGAACAGCCCGGTTCTGACATGAAGGAGATTGTCACCAGAACTCTCCAGCAGTGGTCTGCAAGATCTGTCAAGGTGGAGCAGCAAGGTGAGATGGAGGTGAATGATGCCTGAGCGCCCGCTTCTTCTTTTTCCAGCACCGGAAATGGCATCCAAATCAAGCCCAGGTGGAGGCCCGAGTAACATAGCAAAGCCATCTCATCAACGACAAGGGGATCGGCTAGTGCCGATGTTTAACCATCTTCAGGAGGCATTCGAAACCCGAAGAGTTGAAATACAGCAGTCAACTGCCGGAATTGATCCCGAACAGGTTCTTGTTATTGAGACCATCGGAGGCATTGACAAGTTCGCTAACGCAGTGAAATACATCGAAGGCTTGGAGTGGATGGGAGAGATCGAAGTCGATGAGATAACTCCTGATGAGGATTTCTTCGATGCATCGAAGCCAGCAAAGGAACTGAGCGGTCGCTTATATTTGATAATGACCAATCAGAGGGCACTAGATGAAATGCTCTCTCTATGGCGTCGATATCAGGCTGATGCCAATATGCAATTCGAGCGCGGATTCACCAGATTCAGGGATGTCTTTGTCTGTCTCAAAGATATCCGCAGGTGGGATGTTCAAGACCGTCTTTTGGAGACTGGCGTCATTGACGCATGGCGCGAGGACCTGGAATATGATGGCGACAGATTACTCCGATTCGAGGCTGAGCTCTGGTTTCGCGGAAGCGACGAGAAGAGGCAGCTCAGCCGAAATCAAGTCGAAAATCTGGTACAGCAAGCTGGAGGGCGCGTCCTGGGCCAATCTGTTCTAGAGGAAATCGCCTATCATGGGCTACTAGCTGAGCTGCCAGCCAACTCCGTACGGACGATAATCGGTGATCCGACAACTGAATTGGTCAAGTGCGATAATGTCATGTTCTTTAGGCCAGTTGGGCAGATGTCAGCCGGTGATCACCCAGCCGAAGGTGAGCCTGAGATCAGCACATTCGAGGAAATGCCACTACCGACTGGCGATCCTGTGATCGCAATCCTAGATGGGCTTCCACTGGCGAATCACCGCTTGTTGGCAGACAGACTGGTGATTGACGATCCCGATGATTGGTCTTCCGATTATGCTGCATCAGAACGCGTTCACGGAACATCGATGGCTTCCTTGGTTGTGCAGGGTGACCTGAATGATGGTGTCTCACCGCTGGCGCGGCCCGTCTACGTCCGTCCAATTACGAAACCACTACCAAACGATTTCCGGACACCACGGCGTGAGTATGTGCCAGACGACGTTCTTGCAGTAGATTTGATTCATCGTGCGGTAAAGAGGATTTTTGAGGGCGATGCGGGAGAGGAACCAGTTGCCCCGCACGTCAGAATTATCAATCTGTCCATAGGGGATCCAAGTAGGCATTTCGCACAGGCAATGAGTCCTGTCGCAAGGCTCTTGGATTGGCTGAGCGTCAGGTACAATGTATTGTTCATCATCAGTGCAGGGAACCACTGCACGCCAATTCATTTGGGCATTACTCGCGATGAGTTCGAAGGGCTTCAGCCCAACGAACTCGAAAAGGCCACAATCAAATCCCTCTATGAAGACGCACGACACCGCAAGCTGCTTTCTCCAGCGGAGAGCCTCAACGGAATAACGGTTGGTGCCGTGCATTTTGACAGATCAGAAGGGATTGTTCCAAGGAGTCGATTTGACCCCTTCGAGCAGGTGTTTCCCAGCCCAGTGTCTGCTTTTGGAAGCGGCTACCGCAGATCTGTAAAGCCCGACATCGTGTTTGTAGGTGGGAGACAATGGTACCGATTGCCATTAGCACGAACCGATCCAACGGTCATTGAGCCTGCTATCTTTCGAGTAGCACCTGGGAACAAGGTGGCATCGCCTGGGAGCTTGGAGGGAGAGCTTACGGCCACTTCGTATTCCTGTGGAACAAGCAATGCTACTGCGTTGATCAGCCGATCTGCAGGGATCTGTTATGACTCGTTGATGCAGATAATCAGCGATCAGGCATCTGATATCAACGCCGATGTCTATATCACCCCGTTGCTCAAGGCGATGCTTGTTCACGGATGCATGTGGGCTGACATGGGCGAAAGGCTACTGGAGGCCATCGCGAACTCGGAGATTGGGGATTCCATTTCTCAAAGGGCTCAGAATCTCTATTCTAGACCTGCTGAAAGAGTCAAAGAGGTAAACAGGCAGTATAAGAAACTTCTCTCTCGTTGGTTAGGCTACGGCATGCCGCAGATGGATCGAGTCCTTGATTGCACTGAGCAACGCGCCTCTCTATTGGGATTCGGGCAGCTAACGGATGGCCAAGCACACGTATTCCGCTTGCCCCTGCCGCCTTCTCTTGGTTCACGCCCCGAATGGAGAAGACTGACCGTTACTCTCGCATGGCTTTCCCCCTTGTCCGCAAACACGCAGAAATACCGGACAGCAAGTCTGTGGTTCGAAACTAAGAACAGCAATCTTGTTCCAACCCGAAGTGATGCAGATTGGCAGGCAGTACGCCGGGGAACAGTTCAGCATGAGGTTCTTGAGGGTCAAAGAGCGGAGCCGTTTATTGATGGTGATGCTATGGAGATCAAGGTCAATTGCCGTGAGGATGCAGGAAAGATTATTACGCCCATTCCGTATGGCATGGCTGTTTCCTTAGAGGTCAGTGAAGGTGTCGATATTGCCGTTTATGACGAAATCCGCGCTCGGATTGTGCCTGCCATCCAAATCCAGCAACTGAGCGAAGGTATCGAGTGATGGAATCTGAGTGGCAATTCAGCACTATCCACGACTGCTTGTGCAAGGTTCTCGACGAACAGACTCTGTGGGGGCAGACCATGTGCCGTGTTTGGTTGCCAGACCAAGACACTGTTGTTCGCATCCTTGCCGACAAGCTAAAACCGATTAGCGAATCGCTGCAGATGAGCTCTGAGATGATAACCTACATTGCTGCAGCTTCGCGAGTTGCCGACGCCCTGACTAAGGACGTGTTGATAGCGCCAATCGAGGCATCTGTGATCCCGCTACCGCATCAGATACGAGCTCTGTCCCAAGCCGTTTCCAATGATCGTGTTCGCTTCCTGCTGGCTGATGAGGTAGGTCTAGGAAAGACCATCGAGGCAGGGCTCATTATCCGCGAGTTGAAGCTGCGCGGGCTGGTCAAACGAATACTCATAATCGTGCCCAAAGGTCTTGTGAATCAGTGGGTGGCGGAGATGCGCACACACTTCGGTGAGGATTTCCGACTGCTCATCCCAAGCGATTTTGAGGCATATCGCCGGATCGTCCGTGAAGATAACATCTGGCGCAGCTTTGACCAAGTCGTCTGTTCATTAGATTCGGTAAAGCCTATTGAGGGCAGACGCGGATGGACGGAGCAACGACTCTCCGACTACAACAGAGATCGATTTGAGGATCTGATATCCGCAGGCTGGGATATGGTTGTGGTCGACGAAGCGCATCGCCTTGGTGGTAGCACTGAGCAAGTCGCACGGTACAAGCTTGGCCAAGGACTAGCCGAAGCTGCTCCCTATCTGCTGCTACTGTCGGCCACACCTCATCAGGGGAAAAGCGATGCTTTCCATCGACTTGTTTCTCTGATCGACACGGACGCTTTTCCTGATGCCGCAAGTGTGACACGGGAACGCGTCCAGCCCTACGTGATCAGGACAGAGAAGCGGAATGCGATAGACGCGCAAGGGAAGCCGCTCTTCAAACCGCGACGGACGGAATTGTTTCCCGTGTGCTGGGATGAGAGGTCTAGGAATCAGAAACTCCTGTACGAAGCGACGACCGAGTATGTTCGGCAAGGCTACAACCAGTCCGTCCAGGAGCGGAAGAACTATCTCGGTTTCCTCATGATCCTGACCCAAAGACTAGTGACATCCTCTACCAGAGCGATTCGAACTATGCTGGAAAGAAGGCTGGAGATACTGCAACCGTCAAGTGAGCAGCCGTCTCTGTTCCCTTCGTTGATGGAAGACGATTGGTCAGAGATGGATGGTCAAGAGCAGATTGACGCCCTGTTGTCCGCTCGGGTATCGGCTATGAGAAACGAGCGCGTCGAAGTAAAGGCTTTGCTCGATCTCGCCAAACTTACAGAAGCAAGCGGACCTGATGCAAAGGCGGTAGCTCTTCTCGATTGGATATATCGACTTCAGCAAGAGGAAAGCGACCCTGACCTGAAAGTGCTTCTCTTCACGGAGTTCGTGGCAACCCAGGAAATGCTGCGTGAGTTTCTGACCGCCCGTGGTTTCTCGGTTGTCACATTGAATGGCGGAATGAGCCTTGAAGAGCGGGAAAAGGCGCAGGCAACGTTTGCCGAAAGCGCCAGGATACTGGTCTCTACCGACGCCGGTGGCGAGGGTCTGAATCTGCAGTTTTGCCACGTGGCCATCAACTATGACATTCCCTGGAATCCGATGAAGATGGAGCAGCGCATCGGCCGCGTGGACCGTATCGGCCAGGAGCACGTTGTGCGTGCTCTCAACTTCGTCCTAAATGACACCGTCGAATTTCGGGTGCGGCAGGTCCTGGAAGAGAAGCTTGCCATCATTCTAGAAGAGTTTGGCGTTGATAAGACCAGCGACGTGCTTGACTCCGCCCAGTCAGGTCAGATGTTCGATAGCCTGTACGTGGATGCCATACTCGACCCGGACAGCCTCAGCACCAAAGTGGAAGCCGTGGTATCGGAGATCCAGGAACAAGCAAAGGTTGCACGGGAAACCTCATCAGTCTTGGGTTCTTCAACGGAACTTGATCCCGGCGATGCCGAAAAGTTGCGCACTCACCCGTTGCCCGACTGGGTAGAGAAGATGACAACCAGCTATCTCCTGTCTCACAATGGGAGCGCCGCGAAAAACGGACGCACGTGGCAGATCACTTGGCCCGATGGAATCAAGGAAGACAGCGTGGTGTTCACGCTACGAGACGCAGAGATCAGCCCCGTAGCACGGCATCTTACGCTCGAGGACACCCGAGTGAGAGGTCTCGCAATGCGCCTTCCCAGGTTTGCCAAAGGGCAACCTCTTCCGGCAGTTCGTGTGCATTCTCTCCCCAGTGATGTGAGTGGAATATGGTCTCTTTGGCAGATATGCCTGCGTACTCCAGACTGGAATCAGGGCAGGGTCATGCCGATATTCGTTCACGACGACGGACGGGTTCTTACGCCAACTGCGCGCAGCATCTGGGATCAGCTACTCGCAGAGAGCTTTGAGATCGACAGCAAGATCATAGAGGATGCTGGGCACCAGTATGAGAGCAGCGAGAACGCAGCCACGAACATTGGTAGGAGTATATACGATGAACTGGTGCAAGAGCATCGCGCCAGGCTATCTCGCGAACGAGAGAAGGGAGACTACGCCTTCTCCCGACGTAGGATCGCAGTGTCAAGGATCGGTCTTCCCGCCGTGCGCGACCACAGGCTTATGAAGCTGGCCCAAGAAGAGAATGAATCGCTGCGGCAGCTTGAGACGAAGTCCGAGATCAGTCCCGAGATGTTCCCTCTGCTAATCGTGCGAGTCAATGGAGGGTCTGGTCAGTGAGCGGATGGCGTGATCAGATACTAAGAAGATTCACTGTCGATGTATCGAGTCTGACGTTGGCGTTGGACCCCGATGGCTTGATCAGAGAGGAACGTCTGGCGGATGGTGTAAGAAGCAAGGGGTTTGACATCATTAGCTTCGAAGACGCAGTTTCATTCCGCTACACCTATGAATCGAAGTACCGTTCGAGATGGGACATAGGAGAGGCGCTGGACTCGTCAGTGGTGGTCAGGTTTGACACCGATGATCCGCGCACCGTGCCTTACGATCTACTGAAAGGCGGAAGGCTGCTTTCATTTAGCATCGGAGATATGTTTCCTAACCTCAGTTGTTCTGTAGTATCCACGCTGGATCGTGCCGATCTGGACAGCCTTTTCATCGCTCAACAACAACAGAATCCAGACAGACTCGGCGACAATTCCACAAGGGAATTCATCCTACGGCACGTTTTCGGAATCGCTCCGGAACTGATCAAGACGTCGCCTGATCTACTGCGTGTACTTCTGCGCCGTCACTACACAGGTCAAAGGATTCCGAAGAATCTGGATGATCGCTTTATCCAGATTCTTCGACAGAACGGTGGGTTCAATGAATGGCCACTTGAAGAGATCGTGCCGCATACAGAATTCTTCTATGCATTTCTCCAGGAGCGCTGGCCGATCTTCGTGAGCAAAACGCTTGGGGTCGACACGGGAAATGTTATGCCGGATCAGATGCGTGAGCACCTCAAGTTCAGCGGCCCGGCCGACCTACCATTCAGTCATGATGATGTGCACGTATACGTTGACGATCTGTTCCTCGAGGGGTACTTACACACTGTTGGAGTGGATGATGCAGGCGTAGCCGGGCGGCTCTCCGGTAGAGATAGCTGGATCACAGTAGGCATCAAATCGGAGAGCGATGGTGACTCAACACCAAGATTGCGTGAGATGCTCGATAGTTCGGATCGCTCGATTCCGGGCGAGGACTGTAGCTATCAGGATTGGATGCTCTTCGCGCATCGCTGGGCACAACTGACCGCCAGCTTCCACAAGACCGATGAGCATGGCAAAAACGATCTCGCGGATTGCTTCAGATCAGTCCAGGAACGAGTGGACTCCGCGTTTGTTGCTTGGATGCTGAGGAAATACATAGTGCTGCACAATCAGCCGCCTATGCCACCAGTCATGGTGCACCACATCCCCAGATTTCTGGCAAGGCAGATGGAAGGCACTCCGAAAGCAAAAATCGCGCTTGTCATCTTGGACGGAATGGCGTATGACCAATGGGTGACAATACGAGAGGCTCTGATCGTTCAAGAATGCGATTTGTTGTTTGGAGAGAACGCAGTTTTTGCATGGGTGCCGACAGTTACCTCAATATCAAGACAGGCGATACTAGCAGGCAAGCCACCGTTCTATTTCCCATCCACCATAGGTTCTACTGATGCCGAGCCCAGGTTGTGGCAGCAGTTCTGGAGTGAACACGGGCTGAATGCGACCGAGGTCGGCTATATCAAGGGAATGGGCGAACGCCGGGACTTGGCCGATCTGTCCGAGTTGGTCGGTCGCTCGAGAAAGCGTGCGTTAGCAATTGTGGTCGACAAACTCGACAAGATCATGCATGGGATGGAGCTCGGTGCAGCAGGAATGCAGAATCAGGTTCTGCAATGGGTACAGCAGGGCTTGTTGTCGGACATTGTTCGGATGCTGATTGACGCTGACTTCCGCGTATTCCTGACGTCGGACCACGGAAACGTGGAATCCACTGGAATCGGTCGTCCTCTCGAGGGCGCTGTTGCCGATGTTCGCGGTGAGAGGGTTCGGGTGTACCCCAGTGCTGAGCTGCGGTCGCTGACTAAGGCGCAGTTCCCAGATGCCCTAGAATGGCCAGCTATTGGCCTGCCAGAGAATTACTTGCCATTGCTGGCAGGACGACGATATGGGTTCATTCCGGTTGGCGAGACAGTTGTGAGTCATGGCGGAATATCGCTTGAGGAAGTTGTCGTTCCGTTTGTTGAAGTGAAGCGGGGGAAACAGTGAATCAGGAAAGACCAGTCGGGATTGACCGAAGAATCAGGCATGAGTGGCTGGAGTATACTGCTTCACTGGTTATGGCAGGAAACAGCAAAGAAGACATCGCGGCTGCCCTGCAAGAGAAGCTCAAAGACGTTCTCTCCGGTGGAGGTGACTCCGGCAGAGGATGCAGAGAGAAGACGATAACCGTGCTTATGCGGGTCTGGGCAAATACACCTACTCGCCTCTCACCGTTCAAGAATGCGGGATTGCAGATACTTGGGCGGACACCTGTGGATGAGCATTTGGCTATTCACTGGTCGGCGCTGATGGCTACATACCCATTCTGGAGAGATGTCGCAGAGATCACTGGTCGACTCTTGGGACTGCAAGGCACAGCTTCAGTATCCCAAGTGCTACGCCGAATCAAGGAGACTTACGGGGAGCGACAGACAGTCTCTCGATCTTGCCAAAGGGCTCTAAGGTCATTTGTCGACTGGGGAGTCTTGACTGATACAGACGTTAAAGGCGTTTATCATCTGGGCCAGAGAACGAGAATCACTGATCCTGAACTTAGCGCCTGGATTCTCGAAGCAATGCTGTTGTCCGGTGCATCCTCTGGCACGCTGAGTGAAGTTCGAGCTTCGCCTGCACTGTTTTCGTTGGATATTTCAGTGCTGAAGCCCTCGGACGTCGAGCGCAACAGTCGTCTGGAGATGATACGACACGGGCTGGATTACGAACTCGTCAAGCTCAAGTAGTGCATGCAAGAACACAGAAAGGCAACCAGATTGCTGATAGATGAGCAGTTTCAGCATCAACGAGGAGGCAGACTGTTATGAGGTTCGTTCACGCATCTGATATTCACCTTGATAGTCCACTGCGGGGGTTGTCCAATTATGAGGGCGCGCCTGCTGATGATATCCGCGGGGCGACACGGCGAGCATTGGAAAACCTCGTCAACCTGGCAATAGACTCTGAACAAGAGATCGATTTCCTGCTGATATCCGGGGACCTGTACGATGGTGATTGGCGGGACTACAATACAGGGCTCTTCTTTGCCAAACAGATGTCAATTCTTGAGGATGCGAACGTCCCCGTGTTCATTGTTAAAGGTAACCACGATGCGGAGAGCCAGATTACGAAGTATCTGAACCTGCCGCCAAATGTAAAAGTCTTCTCCACAAGCCATCCTGAAACGATACCATTGGACGACCTTGGGGTGGCTGTCCACGGTCAGAGCTTTGCGAGCCGAGGAGTGGCAGCCGATCTTGCCAGAGGCTACGCCGACCCTGTTCGAGGTTTGTTCAACATAGGGCTTCTGCACACAAGCGCTATGGGATATTCCGGGCACGACGAATGCGCTCCCTGCAGTGTCGCAAGCCTTACGGCAAAAGGCTACGACTACTGGGCGTTGGGGCACATCCACAAACGACAGGAAGTCTGTCGCCCCGAGGGTCGAGATGGTATGACCCCCTGGGTTGTCTTTCCAGGTAACGTCCAGGGCCGTCATGCCAGAGAAACTGGGCCCAAAGGCTGCACAATAGTCACGGTATCGGACGGCGAGATCACTACCGTTGAGCACAAGGACCTCGATGTGGTTCGGTGGTATCTGTGCACGGTTGATGCAACGGATGCAGCGACTCCCGACGATGTTATGCACCGCGTGCAGTTGTCAGTTGAAGAGAAGATGGCGAAAGCGCCAGAGCATCTACTCGCTCTTCGGGTTGAGATATGCGGCAGTTGCTCTGCGAACCCAACACTGCGCACGAATACTGACCGTTGGGGCAGCCAGATCCGTGCGAATGCTGTGTCTGATCAGGTCTGGATTGAGAAGGTCAATGTGCTCACGGAAAACGAGAACAGCGACGAATGTGCTGATGGTTGGAAGGAACTGCTGGATTCCATATCGCAGATCGGCAACTCGCCTGAAACGCAGCAGGCATTGCTGCGCGGGCTGGCCGAGTTAGAGACGAGACTGCCGGTCGAGCTTCGCACGGGAGAAGATCCGATCATTCTCTCCGACCCGGCGGTGGTCGTACGGGCACTTCCTGACGTTCAGCAATTACTGGTTTCGCGGCTTCTGGGCAAGGAGGTCTAGATGAAGATACATACGTTCAAAATTGAGCGCTTCGGCTCCTTTGAGGAACAGTTACTTGACCTTTCTACCGGGTCGAGCGACTTCCACATTGTGTACGGGCCCAACGAGGCGGGCAAGAGCACCATGCTACGTGCCATCGTCAACCTGCTCTATGGCATCCCGGCCCAGACAACAGACGCGTTCCTGTATTCATATGAAGATATGCGGCTGACTGCGACCCTGGGGAAGATGGATGGCGGCATGGCCACATTCATCCGCAGGAAAGGTAACAAAGCCACCCTCCTCGATGCGAACCAACAGCCAATCGACGAAGGCATACTTGCGAGTTTCCTGTGCGGCATTACGATGAACGCCTTTACTACGATGTTTGGCTTCGACTACCAGCTCCTGCTAAAAGGTAGGCAGGACCTGAAAGAAGGCAAAGGCGATCTCGCTGAAAGCCTGTTTCAGGCTGGGATGGGCATCACCGGGTTGCGCGGCGTACTTGAGGGATTGCAGCGAGAAAAGGATGGTGTCTTCTCGCCGAGGTCAAACGCCTCGACACCTGTGATGAACTCGGCGCTCCGACAGTACAAAGAGGCTATGAAGAATGTAGGTGACCTCGCGGTGCGCCCCAAGGAATGGCACAAGCTTGCAGATGAGATAAAGAGCATTGAGGCCGACTTTGAAGACGTAAGGAAGACTTACGACAAGCACTTGGCGGAGAAGACACGCTTCGAGCGATTCCAAAAGGCGTTCCCGTTCGCCTCACAACGTGGTGTGATTCACCAGTCCCTCTCCGATCTTCCCACCGAACAGATTCTAACGGAGTCTCAGGTTGAGCGGTACCGATCCGCTAACGAGAGACTGCTGAATGCCGCTGCAGAGCGGGACCGAATAACAAAACAGAAATGTGAGATCGAGGCGCGCTGGAGCGACGCCGGGCTGATTGGGCGATTGATTCGTCACAAGGATGAGATCGCGAGCTTGCAGAGCAGGCTTCTGCAATACGAGTCCGCGCGGAAAGACCTGCCGAAAGTAGCTGGTGAGCAAACCCGCCACGAGTCCGACGCGAAGGGAATTCTACAGGATATGGGTGTCGAACAGGCACTGCACGGTCCCCCGTTCCTGTGCATAGGCGTCATTCAGCGGACTGCCATCGCAGAGTTCGCAATGAAGCATTTTGGTGCCGAGATGCCGAGGACAAAGGTGTTGTCCAGCCAAGCCAAAGACCCATCCGGCTTGAAACGGCATATAGAGGCAGCGGCTGACGAGGGCAGGATTGAGCAGACTGCTTTGGAAGCGTGTAAGAAGCTTGCCGCTCTCAAGGAGGAGGCAGACAACGCTCTCAGGTCATTGACGCTCTGGCAGGGTACTCTCGAAAAGCTTGCGGAACTTCCTGTGCCGCTCGATCAGACCGTCAGCCGGTTCGAACGTGAGTTCAGCGGCATCGACAGCTCCATTCGTGACATCGAGCGTGACATGCAGTCGCACGAAAGCGACCTTGAGGCAAATGAAGAGAAGATAAGCGTGCTCGAAGGTACGCGGCCCGTCCCGACCGAGAACGAACTGACCCAAGACCGCGAACGTAGGCAGCAAGGATGGGCACTTGTCCGCCGGGGCTGGCTCGACGGAGAACCTGTCGTCGCCGAGTTGGCGCATTTCGATCCAGATCACTCGCTCGAACAAGCATATGAGATCAGCGTAGACAAGGCGGATGACACGGCAGATCGGCTGCGATTTGAGGCTGATCGAGTGGCCAGCCTTGCAGAGCTTAAGGCGGGAGTTGCCAAAGCCGAAAGCAAACTCGAGGGATTAGGCGTTGACCTTCAGAACCTCCGGTCTCAACACCAGGAAAAAGATGCGCAGTGGACCGAGCTCTGGGCACCGGTAGAGATCAGTGAACCGCTTAGTCCCGCAGAGATGCGGGAGTGGCTGCGCAGGCATGAAAGGTTGGTTCAGTTCTGCAAGGATATCCGCGACAAGGAAACCAAGCTTGCTGAGATACAGGAGGCGATCACCAGCCACCGCACGCAAATACTCGAGGAGTTGGCCAGTGTGGGTGTGTCAGTAATTCCCGATGACACCACACTTCAGTATCTGATCAGCCTTAGCAGGGACCTAATCGAGTCGGCAGTCAGACTGAAGGAACTCGCACTCAAGGTCGAACAGGGCAACGATGCGCTATCGAGGGTGCAGCAGATGGAGAATTCAGTAGCGACTTTCAGTTCAGACGTGGCGCAGATGCTTGCGCAGACTCAGATGACTGAGCTTGCCTGCAGGGAAGCTGGCGAGGCAGCAAAGGGAATCCAGGAGAAGTTCGAACAGGCAGCCAAGGATCATGCGGGACTTGACCTTCTTGAATCGCAGATCAATGACGCAAGCGACGCACAGAACACAGCCGAGAATGATCTGATAGCGTTGGCGGGCGAAGTGGCCTGTGTGGACCTGCAGGCGCTCGAAACGGCGGTCGTGGATTCGGAGGAATACTATCAGCTCAAGACGCGGCAGAAGGAACTCGATGAGATGCTCGCAGCTCACTCTGCGGGAGCGAGTGTAGAGGATCTGATTGCAGAGATATCCGAGATAAGCGAGGACGAACTCCCCGCACTGATCGCAGGGCTCGCGCGTGAGTTGCAAGGGCTTGATGCCAGGCGTGACGAACTCAGTGATCTGCGCGGGAATAAGCGGAGAGAACTGGGCGATCTCGACCACAGTGGCGAACTCGCCGAAGAGGTCCAGAAGGCACAGAGTGCGCTTGCGGAGGCGCGGTCTGCGGTTGAGCGCTATGTACCTTTGCACTTGGCGGCCGAGATTCTCGGGATGGAAATAGAGCGCTACCAAAAGGAGAACCAGGACCCGGTGCTCTCGCGGGCTAGTGAGATATTCCCGCAGCTTACACTGGGATCATTCGAGAAGGTGGCGACACAGCATACTACGAAAGGTAATCAGGTAATCGTGGGGGTGCGTCCAAGCGGGACACAGGTGGATGTTGGCGGGATGAGCGACGGCACGCGCGATCAGCTTTATCTTGCGCTGAGGATCGCGAGCCTTGAGCAACATCTCAAAGGCGGAGTGCTTCTGCCACTTATCGTGGACGACGTGTTGATCGAGTTCGATGACGAGAGGGCTTGCGCCGCCCTGGAAGCACTTGCGCAACTCTCCCAAAAGACACAGGTTCTCTATTTCACGCACCATAGACACATCGTGGAGCTCGCTGGGAATTCCGTGGGCACCGACCGCGTAAGCATGCACGAGTTGGCGACTTTTGCGCGCACGTGATCATTGCCTCGTTGCTCGCGTACTGACATCAGCCTGCTCGCTCTACAACATGCGCAGCGGTTGGTGATGGGGAATCAAGCGACGGTCCTTTGCACTTGAGAGAAGACCGCCGTGCTTCACGTGGTTCGCGGGTATGTGTTACAATATAGATGTCGGACGAGGTTGCCTCTGAGGTTCTTTTGGACTTGAGAGAAAACCGCCGTCACTTTTTGCGGAGGGCTCATTTCCTCCACCAAACAACCTGGAACAAGGTTTCTCTCTAGCGAAAGCGCCGGTGATGTGAATCCCGGCGTTTTCGGCATTTTACGCGTGGAAATCGTGCTCAGAGGCGATGTATCCGCCATCGCCAAATACCCCATCCTTTGGACTGGCTTCCGGGCCAAAATCACACATCAAAGCCCCGTTTTCTCTTATTGGGCGGGTATTCTCTTTTTCCTTTGGACTTCTGCATTTAAGTCCAAAGGAGGTTTTGATCTCAGGTTTGGTACATTTCGCAACCATTCCGCGTTCGCACGATTGGAGTAGCGGGTGTTATACTCGACTCTCAGCTCCTGTAGCTTATCGGTGGGGCATGTCACACCTCTTACTCAGCGCGCAAAGCCACCACGGGGTCAAGAGACGCAGCCTTGCTCGCCGGATAGACGCCAAAAGCAAGTCCCAGCAATACAGAGAACACAACAGTTGCGCCAGCAACCACCCACGGAATGAGCATAGGCCAGCCGGTGGCGAGTGAGGTTATCTTTGCGCCGACAAGTCCGACCACTACGCCGCTTATCGCTCCCAACACAGTCAGAACCATCGTCTCTATCAGAAACTGTAGGAGTATATCTTTGCGCCTCGCTCCTAGTGCTCGCCGGATGCCTATCTCCCGCGTTCGCTCGCGCACCGCGATAAGCATGATGGCAAGGATGCCGATCCCACCCACGATCAGGGAAATCCCACCGATGCTGCTGAGAAGCAGCGTGAATGTGCCGGAAACCGCTTCCTGGGCATCCAGAATCGCTGTCTGGCTCTGGATTGTGAAATCATCAGGCACATTTGGTTTCAGGCGGTGGCGTTCGCGTAGGAGATCGCGTATCTCCAGAGATGCTGAATACATTTCCCGATTGTCACGGACGCTGACATAGATCGTGCTGACATAAGTAAGGTTGAACACTCGCCGCAGCGCGGTTCTCAGTGGAATGAATATCTGGTCGTCCTGGTCCTGCCCAGAGATGTCTAGGCCCTTGGGTTCCATCACGCCAATGACCTCAAATGGAACCCTGTTGATGCGGATCGTCTCTCCGACCGGATCATTGCCGCCGAACAGGTTCTGGACTACGGTCCGTCCCAGAACGGCTACCCTTGCTGAACTGCGAGCCTGATCGTCTTCGAAGAACTCCCCCTGGGCAGGGCGGAAGTTGCGAACATCCTGGTATTGGGGAGTCGTGCCGACAATCGAGGTTGTCGTGGTTGACTCCCCGTACTTAACCTGCATCTTCCTGGACTGCGCGGGCGCAACGGCCATCACCGACGTGCTATCATCGGCGATGGCCTCGGCATCTTTGTTCGTAAGAGTAATAACTACAGCGCCGGACTGCCGCGGCCTTCCGGCATAGAGTTTGACCTGTCCGGCATTTACCAGGAGAAGGTTCGTGCCCAGGCTCTCGACCTTGCGCAGCACCTCTGCTCGTGTGCCCTGGCCTATCGCCACCATCGCAACGACAGCGGACGTGCCGATGACGATGCCGAGCAGAGTCAACCCAGTGCGCACCTTGTGTGCGTAGAGAGCACGCAGCGCAGTAAGAATCCCGAGCCTATATCTCATCCCGCTACTTCCCCCGGAGAGCTTCCACCGGGTTCATCCAGGCCGCGCGACGAGCTGGCTGTACGCCGAATACGATGCCGACGACAACAGAGAACGCCACAGCCAGCCCGACTGCCTGCCAGGAGACCACTATTGGCATCCCCTTCATCAAGCTGAGCACCCTCGCAACCACAACACCCGCCGCGACCCCGATAAGGCCGCCTGTCAGCGTAACCATCACGGCTTCAGCAAGGAACTGGTTGAGTATATCCTTGCGGCGGGCTCCCAGTGCTCGTCGGATGCCTATCTCGCGAGTGCGCTCGCCGATGGAGATAAGCATGATATTCATGATGACCAAGCCGCCGACCAGGAGTGCGATGGCTGACACGATCCCGAGGAACAGAGTCAGTGTCTGGCTAGTGCCCGCGAACATCCGGACAACTCCACTGGGAGTGCGGACCGCAAAATCGTCCTGCTTGGGCGGCACGATATGGTGGCGATCACGCAGCATAGCAGCAATGGTTGACGCTGTCTCGTCCATGCGGCTGACGTCCTTGAGCTGTACGACAATGTTGCTGAGATAGTCTACGTTATAAAGCCTGCGGGAGAAGGTCGTGACGGGAATCATGACCCGGTCATCCAGATCGCTGCCCTCGGGGCTTGTTCCCCTTGCCATCAGCAGTCCTTTGACTTTGAAGCTCACATTGTCTATCATAATGCTTGATCCAACAGGGTCTGCGTCGCCGAAGAGTTCTTGGGCTACGGTCTGTCCGATGAGCGCAACGCGACCCAAGCTCCGAACATCATCATCGGAAATGAACTCCCCGCCGTCTACGTCCCAACTGCGGTACTCGCGAAACTCGGGGGTGATGCCGAAGACTTCGGTCGTCTTCGCCTGCTGGTGATACTTCACCTGAACATCACTCTTGAGCAGACCCGGCGAGGCTTTCCGCACGTTCGGCACTTCCTTCTCTATTGCCTGCAGGTCTTCCATCACTAGAGTCTGAGCGCCGACTCCAACGCCCATTCCCATATGTGGACCCGCATTCGGCCCACCGGCGCTGGCTGTAACCATAATCGGATTGGTGCCCCACATCTTGCCCGCGCTCTTCACGACTTTGGCTTTCGCGCCTTGGCCGACGGCGACGATGCTGATGAGTGCGGCTATACCGATGATGACGCCGATCATCATCAGGAAAGTGCGGACTTTGTTTGCCGAAAGCCCGCGAAGCGCTTCTTTGAGAGTCAACCTCAAACTCATTGTCTTGCCTCCTCAACCGGCAGCTTCGCGATCTCCGCGTCGGCTTCGCGAGGCTGATCGACAGGTTCGTCCGATGCGATGCGTCCATCCCGGATGCTTATGACGCGGCGCGCGTGTTCGGCTATTGTCTGCTCGTGTGTCACCAACACAACCGTGCGGCCCTCTCGATTCAGCCGCTGGAAGATAGCCATTACCTCCAGGCCAGACCGGGTATCCAACGCTCCCGTGGGCTCGTCAGCAAGGATTATGGCCGGGTCGTTTATGAGAGCACGGGCAATGGCCACCCGCTGCTGCTGGCCGCCAGATAACTGACTTGGCCAATGATCGGCACGCTCACTCAATCCTACTGTCTCCAGAGCTCGCCGGGCAGCGGTTCCATCGGCGGAGTGTGTTCCGTAAAGGAGCGGAAGCTCCACGTTCTCCAGTGCGGTCATGCGTGCCAGCAGATTGTAGGATTGGAAAACCAAACCGATCTTGCTGTTGCGGGCAAGAGAAAGCTCATCGTCGTTCAGCTTGCCGACCTCGACGCCATCCAGCTCATAGGTGCCGCTTGTCGGCGTGTCGAGGCAGGCAATGAGGTTCATCAGGGTAGACTTGCCGGACCCCGACGGCCCGATAATCGCCACAAACTCGCCTGCCTCTACCTGGAGCGATACGCCATCCACCGCCCGCAGGCTTCGCCTGTCCATCTCGTAGACTTTCGTTATGTCCTGCATTTCGATGATCATGTTGATCTGTCTCCTTTATCTGCCTGTAGCTCCAGGGGGAAGATTGGACTGTGCCGCCCCGGATTGCTCGCGAGTAGAGCCGGGAATATCTCCGACGACCACACGGTCTCCCTCTCTGAGCCCTGAAGTTACCTCGGTGTAATCGCTGTCCTTCCATCCGGTCCTGATCCGGCGGCGCACCGGCTTGCCATTCTCAATCACATAGACTACCTTTGTGCCCTCTTCACGCTTGATGGCCTTGTTTGACACGGCTAGAATGTTGCTCTTTGTAGCGATGTTGATGGTGACATTGGCGGTCATGTCCGGCCTCAGCATGCCGCGAGGATTGGTTATAGTAACGACAACATCGTAGTTCACCACATTCTGGTCTGTGATAGCCTTGGGGTATATCGCCATCACTCTGCCTTCGAACTCCTCGTCCGGGTATGAGTCAACAGTAAATGTGGCTGAGTCGCCAACCTTAACCCGGCCGATATCGGTCTCATCGACCAGTGCATCAACTTGCAGCCGGGAAAGGTCGACGATAGTGACAAACGTCGGAGCCTGAAGCCCGGCGGAGATTGTCTCTCCCTCCTGCGTCGAGACCGAGGCGATCACGCCGCTTACGGGGGAGACGATGCGTGTGTAGGAAAGCTGGGTCTCGGCATAGCGAAGAGCGGCCTGGGTTTGCGCTACCTGTGCGCGGGCTGTGCGTATCGCCTCTTGTTTGACCCGCACCTGGGCTACATTCGCGTGCGCCATACTTAAGGCCGACCGGGCCTGACGCAGCCCCTCCTCAGCCTGTGTCACGTCCTGTTTCTTGATCTCCGTCTGTGAGGCGTTTGCCTTAGCCGCTGCCAGGACTGCCTGAGCGTGGCGAACCTGGGAGTCGGCGACCTCAAATTCAGTCCGGGCGTTGTCCACATCCTGTCTCGCGATGAAATCCTGTGCAAGCAAGTGCTCCATCCTGTCGAGCTTGACCTTCGCATTCTTGCGGTTCGCCTCGGCTTGTTCCACGCTTGTGCTGGCCTGCTGGATCTGCGCCGTGATCTCGACAGGGACAGTGCCTTCGGATGTGCGAGCCTGGGAGAGTCGGGAACGAGCAGCGGCAAGGTTCGAGTCAGCCCGCTCAATGTCCGTCTTGCTCTGCACTACCTGCGCGCTGTACCCGGCCTCGAGTTCCGCCAACCGGCCCTGCGCTGCTGCAAGGTTAGACCGCGACTGATCGACCTGGCTCTGCGCCTCGCGGTCGTCGAGCTGCGCAATGATCTGCCCCTTCCGCACCCCGCTACCGATATTGACCGGCAAGTGCGTAACTACCCCCGAGATGCGGGAACCCACCTTGACTTCAGCGCCAACAATGGCCTTAACCGTGCCTGTGGCGAGAACAGTGGCGTTCAGCGTGCGTCTGGTTACTGTCGCGGTTTCCATGCCGGTACTCTGGTTTGTTGATGAAAGATGCTTGCGGACTAGAAGGCCAACCACCACAATAATAATGAAAACCAAGAGCGGGATCACGATGCGTGCTGGTGAGCGCTTATCTTTCATTAGATGCCTCTTTCACCGCAACTGCTTGTCCTGTTGCCCTATCGAGTTTGGCCCGTCCCACCAGCGCGTCCAGTTGCGCCTGCACATAGCTTGTGCGCGCAGCCGTCAGTTGGGTTTCGGCATCAACAACGTCTATCATCGGTCCTACTCCTTCTTCATATCGCCCCTGCGCGATCCGGTGGTTCTCTTCAGCCTGTTCGACCAGCTTGGCGGCGGCAACCACCAGTTGATCTGCCTCCACCACGTTCAGATAGGCTTGCTGAACCTCCAGTCCCACCTGCTGCTTCTCATTCGCCAGATCTGCCTGCAGCTTACCGACTGCCTCACGAGCCTGCTCGACTCGCGCTTTGGTGCTGCCGCCGTCCCAAATGCTCAGCGAAGCTATCACCCCGACTGTCCAGTTGGAGCCGTTCACCGGACCTATGCCTGATATCGTGCGAGGCCAGACGTCGCCTCCCGCCAGGTAAACCGCTGGCTTTGTTGCCGCTCCCGTTACCTTGACCTTTGCCTGCCCCGACTGAATCTGAGCCTCGATGCGCTTCAACTCGGGACGATTGCAGTAAGCCATATTTAGGAGATCGTCCAGTTTTGGCTGTTCTTGGGTGTTCTGGAGTTGACCGGCCAGTTTGAGCGGGGTGGCCGGAGGCAAACCAAGTGCATTATCTAAAGCAGCGTATGCGAGACTCACTTCATTTTTGGCCCGTATGAGGTTCAACTCGGCGTTGGCGAGTTCTACTTCCGCCTTGGTAACATCAGCTTTGGGGGCAATCCCTTCGGCGTGACGCGCGCTTGCCTGCTTGAGGTGGAGTTCAGACAGCGCACGCGCTTGGGTCTGCGCGGCGACAAGCTGCTCGGCGGCGAGGACTCTGTAATAGCTCTGGCGAACTCCCAACACTACTGTTTGCTCGACATCGCTGTATTCGGCGGTGCTTGCGGCCAATGAGTACTTCGCGTCGCGTATGGCGGCGGGAGTGCGCCCGCTGTCATAGATCAACTGCTTTGCTGAGATCGCCGCCGCGAACCCCTCTGGAGGAGAAGACAGGAAACCGCCTACAGGCTGGCCGTTGTTCTGGGTGTATGCTCCGGCTACAGTAAGCTGAGG
Organism: Armatimonadota bacterium; assembly: GCA_025358205.1. Lineage (GTDB taxonomy): Bacteria > Armatimonadota > UBA5829 > DTJY01 > DTJY01 > JANYKG01. Next base: position 6,198 of record JANYKG010000021.1, on the reverse strand, counting down.
TAATGTCGCGGCCTTGCTGGCTTTGACTCCAGCCCTGGCTCCTGCCACCTCTCGACAAGCGCCTTGCAGGGATGGGTGGTTTCCCAGTGCGATGGCAATGCACTGATCGAGTGTAAGCGACTGCGCTGCCGCTGCAGACGCTGGACCGGGTTTGCCACCACTCGGTTGGTCGGCTCCGGCTACGCCGCAAGACATGCCGCAGAGCGCGATCCCCGCTAGAGCGAGGATTGAAATGCTGGTAGTTCGCAATGAGATTCCCTTTCTACTAGACGGTCAAGAGCAGAGCGACCCAATACCAAAACAGCATATCCGCTGCTGGTAGGTCGTCTACTCGCTTACATCGCTTGAGAAAGGGTCACACTGCGATAGCACGAAATCATGGAGTTACGGCTTTGCCACTGGGCAAGCCACGCTTCCCTGGCCGTCTGAGACGCACAGCCTGCGATGGACCAAGTCGAACAGCTTGCCCGTCTGCTTCTTGTTGAGTACGGTCTTCAGTCGCAGCAGATGTTGGGCTGTCAGGCTCCGGAGTTGCGACTGCTCAGCATCAACAGCCTTAAGAGCCTGAGCGACTTGCTCCTTCGTCGTCGTGTCTGATTCCAGCACGGAAACAAGATGGCTTGCGGCTTTGTCTCTCCTACCCAGGATCTCTGCCCGCTTCTTCGCCAGTTCCGCGAACATCGGCTCTACGTCGCGCCGCTGCTCGATAGTGAGCGAGAGATAGCCGGACAGGGATTCGAGCGAACACGGTCGTGGAAGGGATTGTTCCGAACGATACCGACTTGATACGCCGAACGAGATAGCCGCCGTCAGAATCACCAGCGCCAAGAATAGATAAGCGCGTCTCATGGCCTGCCCTCCGTCCCGCCGTTGCCTGGGGTCGTTGATGGTTCCGATGCGCTTGCTACCGTCAAGTTAGCTAGTGGGTCGTCAGATGCTCCTAGACCCAGGATGTCAGAAACCGCTCTCGACACTGCCGGAGAATGAGTGGAGGATTGGTGTACTGCCTGCAGACCGATACCTCCGACTGTCCCCACGAAGATCGCGACTGCAACACCAAGCGCCGTGGCCCAGCGAGGCGCAAGCAAGAACCATCCGCGCTGGGTCTGTCGTTCCGCCGCGCGAGCTCTGATGTCAGCGAGAGTAAATGCTGGCTCCAGATCAGGACATGCGCCAACGATATCCATCGTTCGCTTCAAGGCGACCATTTCGGCACGGCACGAACAGCATGAAGCTAAGTGCCCGCTCAGAAGCTCTTCTTTGTCAGGCCCAAGCTCACCATCTAGAAATGCCGGTATGAGTCTTTTTGCCGCTCTGCATTCCATGTGTTTCCCTTTCTATCTATGTAACGTAGCATCACCGCTAATACTTGCGGTGTAGGTGAGGTTTTTTCACTCTGTGGCAACCTCCGCCGCCGGAGTCAGATCATCACCTTCGACATACGATGATAACCTGGCTCTCAGTGTATGCTTCGCCCTGAACAGGAGAGACTCGACGGCTGGTAATCTCATATTCAGAACGTCCGCGATCTGCCGGTATGAAAGCCCCTCGTACCTCTGGAGCACTACCGCAATCCGCTGGTTTTCCGGGAGAGATGCTAATGCTGCCCTCACTTCTCGCGCCAACTCGTTCGACTCGGCCTGAGCTTCCGGTGATGGTGCAGGGTCGGGAACTGACTCGGCGGTCTCCTCCGGCACGATGATTGACGACCGCTTGCACTTCCTCAGCTCGTCGAAACAGGCGTTGGCGATAACGCGATAGAGCCAAGTGCTGAATGGGGCGTCAGGACGGTAGGCTTTGGGTGAAGTGTAGATTTTGACAAACACGTCTTGCGCAACGTCCTGCGCGGCGTCTTTGTCGCCAAGGAAATGGTAGGCGGTGTTTAGAACACGCGTGCAGTAGCGCTCGAAGAGAGCGGCGAATGCGCTTTCGTCTCCGCGTTGAAAGGTGAGCATGAGTTGTGCATCGGCATTTGGTGACAAGGACATAGACTAGCCCGAGCAATGTTATCGGAACACTATCATAGATACTATGGCACCTGGGATCACGACCCACGGTACCTCAACTTTCAGCATAAGCGCGGTGAAAGCGCCGCAAGCAACCAGCGCGGATGCAGGTGTCCACGGAACGGCAAGGCCGAACCTGAGCGTCACGGCCAGAAGCAGTCCTACGAACGATGCCAATACTCCCTTCATCGCGCACTGAAAATACGGATTTGCTTTTACGCCGTCGAAACGCGGAACGATAAGCGCCAGGATCACAAACGACGGGAAGAAAATGTAGACTGTCGCGGCCAGTGCCCCGGCGATCCCCGCTATCTGGTAGCCGACAAACGTAGCGGTGATAACAATCGGCCCCGGCGTAACCTGTCCCATTGCAATCCCGTCCATGAAGACTCGAGTGCTCATCCAGTGCCTCGCTCCGACCACTTCGTGAAGCATCACGGGAACAGATGCGAACCCACCACCGAACGCGAACATGTCTACTCTCAGCATTAAGACGGAAAGGTCAAATAGTCGGCGGCTTACCAGAAGCAGCGCAGCCAGCCCCGCAAGTGCGATCAGGACGATCAGCAACACCGGTCGAGTGGTGGAGTGAAGCGATGGCGTCTCGTGAGACTTGCCCGTCTCGCCAATCCCCGCATTCCTTCCATACAGGAGTAGACCCGCCGCCGCGTCTGCCGCGATTGCCAGAATCGGGTTCCCGCCGAGGGCGATATATACCGCCGCAGCTAGGGCTATGACAGCGTCCTGCCAGGCCTTCACAGTAGATCGTCCGAATGTGAAAGCTGCCTTCGCGATGATGGCGACAACAATCACTTGGAGACCCCGGAACACCGACAGGCTGGCTGGAGAGCTGTGCGTAGCACCGTATACGGCGGATAAGCCAAGCATCAAGAGGAACGCGGGCAAGCCGAACCCGATATACGCCGCCGCCGCGCCGGAAACACCGCGAATCCTCAAACCTACATACGCGGCAGTCTGCATAGCCGTTGCACCGGGAATCGTCTGAGCAACGGCCACCCCTTCCTTGAACGATGGTTTTGACAACCACCGTTTCTTGGTAACCGCCATCTCCCCGATATAGGACACCATCGCCGGACCTCCGAAAGCGGTGAGTCCAAGGCGAAGAAATGCCCAGAATATCTGAGCGAGAGAAGGGTGAGCTGCTTTCGTGTCAGGCGCACCGTCTTTCGTCATTGCTGCTTTCACACCCCCCATATCCATTACCCCTGTAACATCTCAGGCGCTTGGTGGAGCGACTGATTGCGCCCTACCATGCAAGCTGTGGCCATATCGTCTATCTTCCGTATCCTGAGCAGGGGATACAAACCACTCTCCCGTCCTTGACCCGCGCGTTCCTAGTCACAACTGATTCTCCACATGACTCGCACACGGTTGACTCAAAAGTGTGCGGAGCGTCCTGCCATTCATAGTCGAACACTTCACTGATGTTGAAGAGCGAGTTCTCCGGCGCGCTTGATACCATCTCTATCAGCGGTTTCACTACCTCGTATGCTATCTGGGATGCGGGAACGCCGGAGGCCCGAAGCTGCATGAACTCCGACTCCTTGTTCTTCTTCATCGTCTCGGCCTTGGCAACAACCCTCACAGCCCGCTTGCTCTGCTTGTCTATCAGCGTGACTCCCCACTTACCGTAGTGGAGCTTCTTGATGTTGCCCTTGCCGAAAGTGCATCCGGACGCGACCTGAATACCGTCACCAAAACATGTGGCGCAGTGATCGTCGTCCAGTTCAATCAGAGCCATAAGCTGCTTGTCCGTGGCGCGCTCGACCCCGAGCTTATCCATCGCAGCCAGCGCGGCCCTCAGTCCCAACGGCATCGCCGGGCACTTATGTCCGTGAAACTTCTGTCCTAGCTCAAGTAACTCATCATAAGGCATTACTTCTACTTCTTTGTTTACACTCACGCAGTGCCCGCTTCTTTGCAGCAACAGTGGCCTTCGCCGTGCCTTGCCATATGCGGCCCACCGACTCTGTGCAGATTCACGCTGTTACACTCAGGACACTCATCCGGCCGGGGAGTCCCGAAAGGGGCTTCCCACACATGGCCGCAATCCGCACACTTGAATTCGCGCTTTTCCATTTCGTACGTGCCTCCTTGTATCAAGATGCTTTTTCCGCTCACAAGGGCGTCCGCAACCTTTGACCGAGCCGACTCTACAATTCGCCCGAACGTTTGGCGAGATATCCTCATGCCGCTGGCCGCCTCTTCTTGTGTCTTTTGTTCTAGATCGGCCAGCCTCAGGGCTTCGAGTTCCTCGACGGCTAGGACTACTTCGCCCGTGGGCTGCCGGTTGCATGGATGGAAATGGTCGGCGTTAGGCAGAGCTTGAACGCATCTGCACGTTCTCGGTCTTGGCATTTGCGGCCCTCCTTTATGGGCATATGCTCATTATATTGCGCGCCCGCGTGTTTGTCAACAGGTTCCACCCGCATGCTTTCCGGTCAGATGCGTCGCGATTGGCGAAGATATTCACAGGGGAGGGGTATTACCGTAGCATCGCGCAGTTATGCAGTGAGTCCCAGAAGTTCCTTCTGGTCGTTCCATAGCAGTGGGAGTTGCTTCGTCAGCATCGACAGCGACAATCCGCTCGGCTCTTCGCCCATCAGGATCGCCTCAACAATGTCCGGCGCTAGGAGCGTGAGTCTTATCAGCCTCGCAGCGAACGACACGTCCAGCCCTATCTCCCGCGCGAGGTCCGAGACCGACTCGAACTTGCCATCGTCGAGCAGTTTCTGCCACCTGTGGGCGCGGGCGATTGCTATGACCAACGCCTCCTGGTGAGACGGATGCATCGGGTTACCCGATGCAAATGCCTGCGGCAGAATCACCTCTCGGCGTCCCCCACGCTTCTTTAGCATTAGCGGTACGTTGACCGATATTCCTTGATCGTCGTTTTGCACTGTAGCTGCTGGTGTCATTCCGCGCAACCCCTTTCGTGTTTCTCCGTGGTGTCCCACATCTCGCTCACCAGCGAATGCAGACCGTTGCCCCGGATTCGGATGTTCATGCCATCGGTACTTATGGTCACTCGCTCAATAAGCAATTGGACGATTCGCGACTGCTCCAGAGGGAATAGTTCGTCCCAGATCGGGTCAAGTCTGCGCAGACATTCGGCAACGTCGCGCTCGCTCACCAGCCGTGCCTGCATCCCCTGTATCTCGTCGTCCACGTCCTGGAACCGGTGCTGAGTGTCGACAAACTCCTCATTGGTCCGTCGTATCTCATCAGTGGTCTCGCGGTCCGATGATCCGGAATCCAGGAGCTTGGATGCGGTCTGCTTGAGTTCGGCGAGGCGCGCTTCCAGTTCCGTTCTCTCGGTGCGCAGTCGTTCAAGCTCTTCTGCCTCAAGCTCCCGAGTCGCGCGATACGTCTGAGCAACCATCTCAGGCGATCTGAATATCGACCGAAGCTGATGAATGACCGCCCCCTCTATCTCTCCGGCAGGCACGGACTTCACCGGGCAGTTGTGATAGCCCGTTTTGGCTGCCCTGCCGCACGTGTAGTAGCGGTAATTCTTCGGGGCTGTGCCGGTCGATACAGGGCTCATTGCCTTGTCACAGGCCCCGCATCGGATGAGACCCTTGAGAAGTGCCGGAGCTTTCGAGCGGATATGCTGCGAACGATTGCGTTTGTTGTCTTCTATGACCGCATGCGCCCGTTCCCAAAGGTCTCTGGTGATAATCGCCTCGTGCTCACCGGGATAGGTCTTGTCCTTGTGGGTTACTTCGCCGAGGTATGTCCGGTTATATAGCGCCCGGTAGACATGCATCTTGTTCCAGGGATGGCCTTCACGAAAGACGCCTTTCTTGGTCATCCAAGCTTTGGTCGTGATGCCTTTCTTGTTAAGCTCTTCCGCAATGGTCAGAGGCGACCCTATTTCCGTGAACCGTTGGAAGACATGCTTGACCACCTTGGCTTCCTCGCGATTGACGACCAGGCGCGTCTTCTCTGGGTCGACATCGTAGCCGAGTAGTGGCGTTCCGCCTGTGAACTTGCCTTTGCGCTTAGCCGCAGCCACCTTATCGCGAATGCGCTCTCCGATAATCTCACGCTCGAACTGAGCGAACGAGAGCAGTATATTGAGCGTGAGCCTGCCCATGGATGTCGTCGTGGAAAACTGTTGCGTCACGCTAACAAACGACACGCCGTTGCGATCAAAGGTCTCGATTAT
>JANYKG010000148.1 GCA_025358205.1 Armatimonadota bacterium | reverse complement strand
TCCGCCGAAAAAGTGGACACCAAGTGTATAATAGATGGAGAGGTGTTCAAGAATGGCAAAGCGATACACGGAAGAGTTTCGGGAAGAGGCAGTGCGGCTTGCATTGGAGAGCAAGCTGAGTCGAGTACAGGTTGCTCTCCAATGCAAGCCGCACTGCCTCTTCCCGAAACTCTTCCGTGTATCGCTTTGCCATTCTTGAACACCTCTCCATCTATTATACACTTGGTGTCCACTTTTTCGGCGGAAGACCAATCATCATGCGTGACGCCCGCAAGCAAGTTCGCTCCTGTATACCCGTACACCTTCTCGTTATTACCCCATTCGTCCTTCTGCACGTCCAGGTTTCCGTTCCCAATGTACTCGAAGCTGTGATCCGGCGTCGCCTCAAGCTGATCCGCATCATTGTAAGTCCAGGTAGAAGGATTCCTGTTCCCAACCCAGTCATAGTAGCTTGGTACGCTGTTGACTGACGCGAGCCTGCTGTTCGCGTCGTACCCATAGGCCACACCGTCTATGGCCGTCGGATTGCCCGCCCCGTCGCGTGTGGAGTAGTTGATGACCACAGGCGTCCCGCCGTAGGGCGTATGAGTGATGCTGCTCACCCTGTACCTGGGGTCGGTATCATAGCCATAGTCGGTCGTCGCGTTGTTCCCAAGAACCACGTTCGTCCTGTTACCCACCTCGTCATATGCATATTCTGCATAGGGTGTCGTGCCGTTCGTCACCCGCTTCAACCAGCCGTTTGCGTAGTACTCATACTCCACCACGTTCGCGCCGTTCGTCATGCTGATCTTCTGCCCGAGCGCGTTGTATTCATACGTTATCGCCGCATGGCCGCTCGGCGCAGGCGGAGTATAACTCGTCAGTCTGTTCTCCCGGTCATACAGGTATTCGCCGGTTCCCACATCACTTGTCTTGCTCACCGTAAGTCTACCCGCGCTGTCATAGGCGTAAGTACATGTCACATCCGCAGTGATAGTACCAATCGGCCATGAGCCGTGGTCATAGTCCACCTTCTCCAAACGGTTCTGTTCGTCATACTCATAGGCGGTGACAATGCCCTCGCCGTCCTTCTTCCCGACAAGGGTTCCCATCACATCGTACTCGAAGTATTCCGAACCCAGCGGACTAGGATGGTCGATCTGCACAACCCGGTTGTTCATGTCATAGGTGCAGGTAGTGGTCCAAACATTCGTTGCATGCCTGACATATTTCAAACATGCCGATATGTCTTACGGAAGGCTGTCCCAGGCATGGGTATCAGGTTTGCGCCTTCAATGACATCTCTGATAAGCTGCTGACGGTCTGCAATATCCCGCGGTATGACCACATGCTGTCGTTCCGAGCCGATACTAACCGGGGGGTTGCCGACAAACGACGGCAGATTGATAGTCAGTTCCGTGATCTCGTCCCAGCCGATGCGCGTCTCATTGCCACGCCAGTTCGTTACCATCACCCCGTCCGCCGAGATAATCACAAGTGTCTTCCGTGATTCCATCCTGCATCTGACTGCTAGCCACAAGGAAGCAAGAAAGGCTATGGCATAGGGTATCGCCAAATACAACCAGTTCCGAGCGAGATGATAGAACTCAGCCCGGGCCGCAGGGTGGACAGATTCTCTGCCATAGACGAAACACTCCTGAGCGTTAAGCAATATATGGACAACGCACACGCCAAGCAAGGCTGCCAGGATGGACGGGCCAAGCAGGCTCCACATGGTCGAGGAAGACCTGAATACACGGCTTTCCTTCACTCTACTCATTGCAGTAGTCTCCCATTATCTTGGCTTCCAGTCCGCGCACTGGAGCAAGTTCTGGTGTTTGGCTCGGCACATACAAGCGCTGTAGGCATTCCAACAGCTGTCATCCTCAACTCGGCGTTGGGCCTTGCAGTTCTTCATGCAAGACGCATAGGCGGCGATGTCAAGCAAAATCGACCCGACCCCTACGCCCGCTGTCACTCCGGGTATCTTCCATTTTTTCCAAGTCCATCCCGTCGCCGCCACACCGCAGACTGCCCCTGGAAACGAAACCGACCAGCCGCACTTCCACTTACAGCTGGATTCGTTTAGCTTGGACTGCTCGTTACACGCCAAGTAGTTCGCGGTGCATTCAAGTTCAGCCTCGTCGTCTTGTTCATACCTTTGTCGTCCGCTCGGGTCGGTGTACATAACCGGCCTGTCCCGCACATATGCGTACTCGTTCCAATCCTCATGCGCCGGATCCACCTGCGTGAACCTGCCGAGGGCGGGGTCATAGAAGCGGACGCCCAACTGGAGCGTGTTCATATGCACGTCCTGGTAGTGGGTGTAGTAGCCGAGTTGGCCGACGTATTGGTAGGGCTGGTCAACGGAACCCGTCGTCAGTCGTTCGTGGTCCGTGAGCAAGCCCCAGGCATCGTAGGAGTAGGTGTCGGTTACCGCGCCGTCTCCATCCGTCAGCAGCCTTGTCGAGCCAAGCGCGTCGAAGTGATAGTAGCTGATGTCCTCACCTTCAACCCGCGCCAGCAGCGCCCCGTTCGGCTCGCGCACATAGTACACCGATGATTCACTCGGCATGACTTCCTCCACCACCGCCGGTATCCCCGCCGTCGTGTCATACACAAACTGCGTCGTCCCTCCGGTAGAACTGGTGAAGTCCACTCTGTTTCCGTCACCATCCCAGGTCATGGAGCTTGCCGGGGCCGCCAGCGGATCACCGTGCCAGACAGTTTCCATCAGGTTGTTCTGCGAGTATATGTATACCTTCTCGTTATTACCCCATTCGTCCTTCTGCACGTCCAGGTTTCCGTTCCCAATGTACTCGAAGCTGTGCCCTGGAGTAGCCTCAAGCTGATCTGCCGCATTGTAGGTCCACGTTCCGGGGTTCCTATTCCCAACCCAGTCGTAGTAGCTTGGTACGCTGTTGACCGACGCGAGCCTGCTGTTAGCGTCGTATCCATAAGTCACACCGTCTATGGTTGTCGGATTTCCTGCGCCATCGCGTGTGGAGTAGTTGATGACCACAGGAGTCTCGCCGTACGGCGTATGAGTGATGCTGCTCACCCTGTACCTGGGGTCGGTATCATAGCCATAGTCGGTTGTTGCATTGTTCCCAAGAACCACGTTCGTCCTGTTACCCACCTCGTCATAGGTGTACGCCGAGATCAGACTCGTGCCGCTCGTTACGCGCTTCAGCCATCCGTTGGCATAGTACTTGTACCCAACCGCAGGCTGCGTCCCGTTCGTC
>JANYKG010000124.1 GCA_025358205.1 Armatimonadota bacterium | reverse complement strand
TGATACGTGTGGAGTATGAGCATAGGGAGCAGAACAATCCACGACGGATGATGGTACACCTGGTGAACAACACTGGCGATATGCAGCGACCGATCAGCGAAATCATCCCGATCAACGAGGTGAAGATCCGCCTTCGGGTTGGCGACATGCCGGTCAGCCGTGTGCGCGAGTTGAACTCCGGCAGAGAGCTTGAGTTCACGTGGAGTGAAGGCGCTGTGCAGTTCACAGTGAGTTGCCTGGAGCTTTACGAAGTGGTTGTGGTGGAATAAACGAAAGCTGAGAGGGCGAAAGTCCTCTCGGCTTTCGTTTGGCTTTACTTCGGAACAGGTTTCGGAGCGCCGAAGTCCCTATGCTCATACTCCACACGTATCACTGCAAATCCTGCGGGCAGTGGGCCGGGATTCAGTGTGCCACTGCCTTTTGTCGAAACTACCATCTCATTCGGCTCTGGTTCACGACTCGCCTCGACAATCGGGATACTCTTCGGCTGTCCGCCATTGATAATGATCTCCGCCTTCACCGGGTAGGTATTCGGGTTAGCGCGTACACGTAGCGTCTCATCGGTCTCCCCATCCGGGGTGAAGATATGAAAGTACCGGGTCATGCCGTCAGCCGATCTGAACGCGTTTACGCTTGATTTGGCAGTAAAGCCCACAGGAAAAAGTGTATCCGTTCGTCCAGATACGACCACCGACATATTCATTAGCACTATGAGCATATCCGGTGTGACTTCGCGCATCATGGCGGTATTGACATAGGCAATGGCTCCCTTCCGCAAATCGAAATGAGAATCTCTGCCATACAGCATCGCTACACGCTTGCCATTGTCCGCAAACTCATGCGCCAATATCTCGTACTTGGATTCGTCGTACTTGATGTCATAGCTGAGAGCAGTTTCCTTGTCGGCGCTGTAGCGGAATGTACCCTGAGGCCCTGTGAACCCTCCCGGACGCATAAAAACAGGACTCTGTGCGGTAATCGGTTTGATGAAGCCGGACGGCGTGGGTCCGCCGACTGTGCAGAGACCCAAGAGACGATAGGCATCTGATTCAAGCGATTTGCCGATACCCGTGCCGTGCGTTCCGACCGGCCCCATGATGATGAGCTTGCCGCCGGAATCATAATAGTCTTTCAGCGCCTGAAGATCCTCAACAGTCGCGTAGTCCAATCCAGGGCAGAAGATCAGATTATACTGCGAGAGCATCTCCTTTGTAAGCTTGTAGCCGGTGCCACGGAAGCCCGGCAGGTTAGGTTCGCCGGTGGACAGCAGGGAGATCGAGAACTTTCGCTCGTACTGGAGGAAGGAGTAGAGCCGTCCGATATCTTTGAACCCATCCCAGTAGTCGGCGTTCCAGAACGAAGCATCACGGTCCACCAGAATGGCGACGCGTGAGTCCGGCTGCCAGTCTGCTATCCACTGTGAACGCGGCCCGGTGGCGAGGTCCTTGAGATACTCTGCAAACTTCGGGTCCGCCCATGCGCCCTTCTTGGCTGCACCGGTTTCCAGCGCATGAGCGAGGTAGCCAAAAAAGCACCAGCCCTTCGCACCGGCGCCCACAGCGGACTCGATCTCCTTGATAGCCACATTAGTCGAGGCCATGCCGGATTCGTCTGTAAACCAGTAGCGACTGAATGGAACGACCGGCTTGAGTCCGCCGTCCGCGAGCATCAATTTAGTGGTGAACTGCATGTAGCCGTAGTGATCCATGGCGGTTACCATGTCCTCACTGGCGAGGTCGTCTTCGCTTGCAGGCTTCTGCTTTGCCTTCACTAGCGCCTGGTTTCTAACGGCGGCGTACATGCGCGGAGTACTCACAGGCTCAGGCGTCAAGCTGGTCACATAGGCGCCCGCGTGCCTGCTGCTCACGGTATCCTTGTAGGAGTTGTACCCACCGCTGGCGTTCAGGAGAATCTCGGCGGTCGGCTTGACCTCGCGGACGGCCTGCGAATATTTTTCGTAGAACGAGTTGACCCACTCCACACGCTTGACGGCGTACTGCTTCACCAGCGGATCAGCCCAGTTCGCCTTATCCACGGACTTGGCGGGCAGCTTCTTGCCGGTTTCCTTCTCAAAGCGCGCCTTGCAGAACGGGCAGAAACAACAATCGCTGGTCTCATAGGCGACCTGGCAGGTATCGAGGTAGAAGCCGTCAACGTCGTAGTTCGCGGCGATCTCTTTCACCATAGGCATGAACATGGTATCCCAGTAAGGTGAGTTTACGCAGAAGTTCTTCAGTGTGCCGTTCCACAACACTTCCTTGCCATTGCTGTCACGCTTGCGCCAGTCCGGATGCTTGTCCCACGCAGCGTGGTTGCTGCCGTGGAACTTGATCATGGGCTTCATGCCGCGGCTTCTGGCCTGAGAGATGACATACGCCAGGAAATCATCGTCCGCCCACTGACCGGTGGTGAATTTCTTGGCAGTGGGAAGCTTACTGAGCGTGGTCTTCTTGTAGTTGACTGCGCCGTCTGAATACAACTCCACCTGAATCCACACACCGTTGACGCTGTGGGCTTTCAGGTTGTCGAGGTAAGAATTGATGGTCGCCTTGTCCGCAATGCCGCCCAGTCCAGAATCAGCTTCCCAGATGCGAATCGAATCAGCCCTTGCGCCCACCGCAATGAGCAGCAGCATAACAGCTAGCAGTAAAAAATGCTTTCTCATCACGCTGTATCTCCTTATCCCATGGTTTCTTCAGAGTTACCCGCAATGGGCAACAATCACGCCAGAGCGGATTATGGATTTCCCGCACAATCCGCGGCCTTCTGAGCATTATTCATGTTTCTTCATGAATAATGCGGGCCCGTGGTACTCTAGTTATCGGCCTGCCTCGCCTCAGTATGGAGAGCAAGGTTGCGCAAAATCTCCCGCTATCCGCCGAGTACGCGAGTGAACGCCTCCAGCACGGTATCTGCAGTGTAGCGAACCGTCAGCGCGCTGAGCTTCTGAACCCCCTCACGTTCGCGGATTGCATCGGCCCTCTCCGCGCGGAAGTAGTCTATCTCGATCTCGACCGGTCCAGCTACCTTGAACGGCTTTACGGACTTCGCCTTCTTCACAGCGGACTTCGCCCTAGCTTGGATGAGATCATGCACAACCGGTTTCGGCAGCAGCCTCGCGCAGTGGCGGGTTATGCCATACTTAACGACGGCGCACTGCACATCGGGCACTAGGCACTGTGACTCCGCACACGCCTTGTCGTCGCCGCTGACCATGATGAACGGGACATCGAACTGCCCGGCGATGGCGGCACACAGGCCTATCTCACCCATCTCCCGGCCGTTGACGCGCATCTGAAACCACTCGCGGGAGTTCATGGTATGCTCAAGTATCGCGCCCTTGGTCCCGGCCATGGCATGCGCCCCTACCTGGAAAAACCCGTCCACGCCCTCGTGCAGCTTGTCGTACAGCAGGTTGATGGCGGCATTTGCGCCGTGCCCGTCACACACAACTACCTCGTCCGCCCCGCCGTCAATGGCGCCCTGCACCGCGGCGTTCACGTCGGCGGTCAGCCACTCGCGTGTCTTCTCGTAGTACGGCTGATCGCTCATAACCTGGTTGCGGTTGAGAACACCGCCGATGCCTTCCATGTCCGTCATGATGTAGATATTCAAGTTGTCCTCCGGTTAGTGCGTGTGCGTAATAGGGACGAGTAAGAGTACGAGTACGAGTAAGATACACGAACGACCGTGTCATGCTACACCCCGATTGGGTAGCGACCTGCTTCCTTGGCATACGCTACAGCTTGGCAAAGAGTTTCAGGATTGACGCCGACGTAGGTCTCGCCGCCGATTGCGAGCGTGAATCCTCCGCCCGGCGCGCCTATGCGAAGCGCTCGGTCAATGGCAGGTTTCGCCGTCGCCAGGTCGTAGTACAGGTCCCGGCAGTTCAGCCCGCCGGAGAAGCGCGTCTTGCCGTGCAGCGCGGGCTTCGCGTTGGCGATGTCGCTGAACCCACCGATGTCCATGCTCGTCAGCTTCATGTCGTTCGCGTACATCTCGAAGTGATGGTCGTTCGGTCCGTCCGCATGAAGGCTTCGGCCTTTCAGTCCGTACTTTTCCAGAATCTGCATGTTGTACGGGTAGACGAACTCGCGGTACATGGCGTTCGACACGAAGGCCGAATGGTCGTCCGCGAGGCCGATGCTCTGGCGCTTGTGTCCGCTGAGCGAATCCTGCCAGTCAATGAGCCGGCAGAACGCATCGGTCAGCTTGGCGAAGAACCGGTGGATCAGCTCCGGCTCCTCATACATCAGGGTGTAGATAAGTTGAGGGTCGGCCAGCGCGCAGGCACAACTAATCGGCGGGTGGATGCCGAGTCCGCCGCCCGCCGGGAGGTCAATTCCCCGCTCCTTCACCCTATCCTTGAACGCCTGAACCCGCTTCATGTGCTCCTGAATGCCTGGGGCCTCCGCCGGGTCCGGGACCTCGAACGCGTCTATCTGCGCGGGCGTCTCGAAAGCCTTCTCAATCCACGGCGAGGTGTCGTCAGGATATTCGATAGGCAATCCGAAGTACAACCCCTCGGATATCGGCCCGATATCGAGGCTCAACCCGAAGCCCGTGCGGTCGTCCTGAAGCTCCTCATAAGCCCATCCCATGCCCTTGAGCCTCACGTCAATGCAGGTGTCTATGTCCGTGTAGTAGTCGCGAATGTTGACGCCAAACAGCCGCGAGTAGAAGCTCCCGCCGGTGCTGATATGAATCGGCACCCGGTCCGGCTCCTGCCACAGAGCTGATATCTGCTGTCGTTTCTTCGACTCCTCGATTCGGCATTCGTATTTGGTTGGATCGAACATGATTCCCTCGTGATGCGTATTTCGTACTCGTACTCGTACTCTTACTCTTACTCATACTCTTACTCGTACTCTCTCCTCTGGGCCAACCGAGCGCCACATACTGCGTATCCCGTATTGCGTATTCCAGAAGGCACCCGGCGAACATCCGACTCGCACCGCGCCTCCCACTCTTACTCCTACTCGTACTCTCTTTCCCGGTACTCTTACCTCGCAGTTTCATCAAATCCGATGATCTCTGCATTGCTATCCTCTCGAACGAGGTTCACCAGAGTTGAGAGCTTGTCCCTCGGCATGCCAAGCAGAATGTAGCGTCTCACGGGATGTCGGCGGCGGCCGTCCTGCAGATCCATTCCGCTCTTGAATTCCAGGCCCTCGCGCATGACTATCGTGACCAACCATCGGTTAATGCGCCTCACAGCATGAATGTCCTGCAATCGCGTCAAGTTCTGCTTGTCATCGAAATCCGTAAAGCTCATGAGATCGGACCAGCATTCCAGTCCGTAGACGCCTCCCGGCAGAGAGCGCACGATCAGGTATGCTATGGCGAACATGAGCACTTTATTCACCAAAGGAGGAAGAGTGCGGAGTACCATCTCGATCAGCGCCGTGTAGACGAAAAGAAATAGCAATATGCCCACAGCGCAGGCAACCCACAGGCACACTCGCCACCACCAGGGCATTCTCCAACTCAGTATGGCCTTGTTTCCTTGTGGGCTGATCGGCATGTCTACCTATTCTCCCCAAACCCCTCGATTCGGGCGTTGGACGTCTCGCGGAGAATTCCGATCAGTTGGCTCAGCACAGGCTTCGGCAGGGCGAAGAACAGGAGCCAGCCTCCGCGGACACTGAGCAAGACCAGCGGCCCGGCGAGACGCTTGAGTCTCAGAATGCTCCCCCATGGCGCTTGCACTATCTTGCTGGGGTCTATCCGCGTGACGCGAAGTCCCGTGCCAGTGCAGTCGAACCCCGCTATGGTTCGGATGGATGGGCGCAGAACAACCAGTGCGACGACGATACCCAGGACGAGTCCAAACCCATAGAACAGATCTTTGCAGAGATTCAGGACAGCCATTGCAAGCAGAGCAGCCACCGCAGTGCTGACGAGCGCGATCGCCACTCGCTGTCCAGCCGGCATCCGCCAGGTGAGGATGGGTTGCTCGGTGCTGCGCTTCTGTTTCTTGACGGTCATGGTTTGTGATCCAGTCCGGCCATAGTATGACACGGTGCGGTAGGGCGAGCGTCCCTGCGACACCCAAAGAACTTGAGCATCCGGTGGACTCGGCTCGACGGAGTCTCGCCCTCCCTAATATGCCCTCATTATAAACCGATGGCGGGGATGGGTCAACGTGTGGTAGAGAACTGGCAGAGCAATCAAAAAGGGGGCAGACCCATCGGCCTGCCCCTGCCCCGCACTCAAATACTCCAATTTGAGCGCCTAGCGGTTGGGTACTTCTCAATATTCCTCACCCATATCGGGCGCATAGTTGGGCGATGTAATGCCCGGTGTACTTGTTTCAGTCTTGTACTTCTCGGTCCTGGTGTGAGGTATCTTTCTGACATGCGGGGTGCCCATTATAGTCCGCCGCTCCGTGTCGGTTATCGAGAACGAGCGACCCTTGCGTTCCCACGTCCAACCACCCATGTCAAGTGCGCGGTCGGAATCCACACCCTGCGATACAGCGATATCGTGCCAGAACATGCCCTGGACTTTGGCCATCCTCAGCAGGTCATCCATGTTGTCCTTAGTGCGCGCGGCGATGTTCGCAGCCGCAGCAACATCTATCCATGCGTACCCGAGGTTCGAGTAGTTCTGCCACTGGTCGTAGCTCAGAACGGGCATGCCGGTCGGATAGGTATTCGCGGACGACGCTTCGTCACTCATCAGCGTGTAGGATTCACCTGTCTCCTGCATGGATCCCGCGACCGCTGTAAACGGCGCAACCGTGGTCATGGCCATCACACTGGTCTTGAATGCGGAGGCCACCTTCTCCAGATCGCCGCCTTCCTTCATATAGGTCTCAGCCACTTGATTGATAGGCTCCTTGCACTGTTTGGAGATGTTGGCTGCCAACGTGATCTCTCGATACCCGAGTCCCATGGCCCGCAGGTTGATGACCTGATCTGCAGTCAGCTCGAACTGCTGTGCCACCAACTGCCTCTGGAACGTCTCGTCCGGCGGTAGAATCGCTACTCTGGCAAAGTCGTCCGTTGATACCGTGCTGCCCGGAAGACTACCCGTAGCGACTACGGTTGTCGGTTCCTGATTCGTTGAGTTCGCAGGCTCCAGTGAAACCTCGAACGACGTCCATGTGGAGTTCGGCGCCCAGTTAGTGAGCGAGATCATGGACATGAGTCTATCACCTCTGAAAACTCCCAAGTTCTGCCTGACATTGTTCTTGCTGTCAACGAGCCAGCCTTCATATACGTGATCGGCTGCAGGCATCATATCCAACTTCGCGTTGATCTCAACGCGCGTGTGGGGGGTTGCCCCACCGAAGGAACCGGAGATCGCCGTCGCAGCGCCTGTTAAGCCAAGCTCCGTTGCCGGCTTCAAGGTTATGCTGTTCACAGCACACATGGACGGAACGGCGATCAGCAGCGAAAGTATCGCCGCCAGAGTCATGAATCTAAGTATTCTCATTTCAACAAACCTCCTGGTTTTGGGCATTCACCCGATTGCAGACATGGCATCACTCACGAAGATCGTGAGTGATACTCGAAAGGCTTAGGTTATGCGCGAATGCATAATCTAGGCTTGGTGATACCCAGGCACAAATACCGCTAAACAAGAATTTAGCCATGAGTGGATGGTGTGAAAGCAGGGGCAAACAGGGCAAGCGATGAGAGGAAAACACGAGGGAAACAGGCGGAATTTAGAGCCACTTGATGCGCTTGAAATAGTAGAACAAAGCCGCGGAGACGGCTGCCATCAACCCAAGAACATAGACATATCCATAACGCCAGTACAGTTCCGGCATGTACTTGAAATTCATCCCGTAGAGGCCGGAGATGACCTGCAGAGAGATCAGGATGGTGGCCACCACAGTAAGCTTCTTCATCACCAGGTTGAGCTGGTTTGAGACGACGGAAAGGTAGGCATCCATCGCGCCTGAGAGGATATCGCGGTAGGTATCCACGGTATCCGTCACTCGCAAAGTGTGGTCATAGACATCGCGAAGATAGGTGATAACCTTCTCATTGAAGAGCGGCTGGTCTCTGCGGATAAGCACATTCAGCACGTCACGCATCGGCGCGGTTATTCGGCGGAATACCAGAAGTGATCTCTTCAGTTTGAATATCCTCTCGGCGGAACTCACGCCGTTCGACTGGAATATGGCATCTTCTAGTTCATCAAGCTGATCTTCCATCTGGTCAAGGATCGGAAAATAGGAGTCGAGCAGGCCGTCCACAATGTCGTAAAGAAGCATACCGGCGCCGTCAGCCACCAAGCCAGGATCATTCCGCCACAGCTTTCCCGTTCTATCGAGCAGCGGAACGCGGTTCTTGTGCGCTGTGACTATGTAGTTGCTGCCGACGAATATGCTCAGTTCTGCGGTTTTGAGATCCTCATCCTGGGCATCGAATCCCAGAACGTGAACAACTATGAAGTAGCATCCAGGAAACTCATCCACCTTTGGGCGGGAATGCGGCGTATTGTAGTCCTCAACGGCGAGCGGATGCAAGCCAAATTCGCAGGCGAGGAGGCTCATTTCTTCCGCACTAGGGTCCAGCGCGTCTATCCAGACGACTGTGCCGGACGCGGCAACGAAGTCGCTGATCTTGCTGAGATCGGCTTCCACGCTGACACCGTTTGTTCTGTCGAATACATACAGTTTGAGCATAGGCCTGGTGGATGATGAGTGATGAGTGATAGGCGGGGTGACCGGGACGTGCTGTCATGTGTCCTATCACTCGTCACTCATCATTCTCACGGGTGTTTAGCTACTTTCACCATGCTGGCCCTTATTACCTTCTCGCCGAGCGTGTAGCCCTTTTGAAGCTCGGCAACAATGTGGTTGTCGGGATACTCATCGGTATCCTCGCGCATGACGGCTTCGTGGATGTTGGGGTCAAACTCCATCCCCTCGGTCGGAATCGGCTTCACGCCTTCCTTCACAAGCAGGTCATTGAGCTGGCGAAGAATGAGCAGAACGCCCTCGTGCAGGCCGTCGAACTCCTCATTCTCCTCGGCTGTCTTAATGGCTCGCTCGAAGTTGTCAATAATCGGGAGCAGGCGAATCACCATATCCTCGATAGCGAACTTTCGGGCCGAGTCCATCTCCTCGCGCGAACGCCTGCGGAAGTTGTTGAAATCGGCCAGCGTGCGCAGAAAGTTGTCGTGTTCTTCCTCGGCGCGCTTCTCAGCCGCCTCGCACCGCGCGAGAAGAACGTCTTCGCTCACGTTCTCCTCGGCAACGGAATTCTTGGCCATATCTTCATCCTGATGCTTATGTCTGTGTGGCATGTCTTCAACTACCTCCAACTGACGTACCGTGTTCACTGGCAGAATCATCCCGCCGTTTGATAATGACGCTGATCCGCAGGACCGCCTCCGCTACCTCCGCCGCCGCCTTCAGTGCGTGCAGCTTCACTCGCGCCGGGTCCACGACTCCGACCTCGTACATGTCCGCAATATCGCCCGTGTCGCAGTCAATCGCAAGCGACGGACATCCGCGTTCGGACTGAGCGGCGATCACGTCCTCAACCTTCTCCAGCGGATTGAATCCCGCGTTCGAGATGATTTGGGAGAGGGGCTTTCGCAAAGCTTGAGCAACGCAGTCCACGCCGTAAGCAGCCATGCCCCGAACGCTCTCTCTCAGCGCCAGCACCTCGCGCGATGCGGCAATCTCCACCGCGCCGCCGCCGGGTACCACTCCGCCGCGAACGACGGCCTGCACAGCGCAGGCCGCGTCCTCGGCTATCCGCTCACGTTCTTCCTTCACTTCGCTGGTGGCCGCTCCGACCAGTATTGTCGCAGCCGGTTTGCCAACTCCGCCTAGTATGCGGGTATGCTCCATCCGCTCATCTTCGTATACCCGTGCGCATCTGCCCGCAAACTTGGCCAACTCGTCAGCCGGTTTTCTGAGGGTCGAACGCTTGATCCCTCTTGCGCCCGTGTGCTCGATGATCCGTGAGATGTCCCTTGCCGAGACTCTGCGCAGAACCATCACACCTGCGTCCGTCAGCGCTTCCTCGGCTGCGTCGTCCACTGCCTTGTGTACCACGACCAACCCAGCGCCCATCTCCACGATCTTCTGCAGGTTCGCGCGAAACTCGTTCTGAAGCTCCATATATCGCGCAAAACCCGACTCCGTGCCGAGCGTCTCGTCCTCGATCTGCTCCGGCTCCAGCGCGTCGTCGACCACCAGGACCAGGGCATCATCTCGTGATGCGGGCATCTGCCGGTTCATACGCTCTTTCTCGATGATGAGGCCGGTGAATACCTCGTTCTCCGCGTGCTCCTTGGCGGTTATGGAATCGGCCAGCCGAAACGCAGGGTCTCGGAGTTTCTCTTCGCCCATCACCCGCGCCGCCTCTGTGACCAGATCGGCGATGTCCGCGCTCTCCCTGGCTGCCACATAAGCCGCCTGCCAAAGCAGCGGATCGTCCATACCCGTGATCTGCCGGGCAGAGGATTCGACGACCTCGGCAGCCTTGCGCGCGCCTATGCCCATGCCCTCGATCACTTTGGTAACCGGCACCCCGCGCATGACCTGAGCCACTCCCTCGGCCACCAGCGCACTAGCGAGACAGACAACCGTGGTAGTCCCATCGCCGACCTCGGAGTCCTGGGCTTTCGCGGTGCGGATGAGCATGCGAGCCGACGGATGGTTGGCCTCAATGCGGTCGAGAATGGTGCTGCCGTCGTTGGTAATGGTGACGTCGCCGAAGCGGTCAACCAGCATGCAGTTCAGACCCTTCGGCCCAAGCGTGCCCTCCACCGACGAGGCAAGCGCGCGTATCGCAGCGGCGTTGGTGACAAGCGCGGAGACACGCTCATCCGGCGCACTGTCTGTTTGTTTGGGGTTCTGGTTCATGAGTATATTCTAGACGACCGGAGGGAAGGAATGCAAGGCGAGAGAGAATGGGTAATAGTTCATGGCTGATGGTTACGAGTTCCAGTCCCCCCATCAACCATAAGCCATGAGCCATTCCGTCATATCCCCCTTGGGCCTACCAGATGCTGAGGGACGCGAGGAGGCTGGAGAGATTGTCCGCCATGAACTTAACTGCGGCCACGGATCGGCGATAGTCCATGCGCGTGGGGCCTACTACGCCGATGCTGCCGCATGGTCTGCCCGCGACCGAGTAGCTGGATGCAACGAAGCTGCAGTCGTGCATCTCGTCCAAGCTGTTCTCAGAGCCGATGATGACGGTGACGTTCCGGCCCAGGAACGAGCTGCTGAGGATCTGGAACAGAGACCTACGCTGATCAAGTGTCTCCAGTATTCCGGCGAGGCGCTGGCTATCAGCGTACTCAGGCTGGCGCAGCATGTGGCCTGTCCCCTCTACGTAGACTTCCTGTTCGGCGGCGTTGGCCAAGACCTGCTTCGCGGCGGCGACGATCTTCTTGTACAGCGACTTCAAGCCCCGAAGCTCTGTCGGAAGCTCATCGGCGGCACGATTGGAAAATCCATTCAGGTCCGCGTTCTTGAACCGCTCCGATACCAGATTTCCCAGCGCGATCAGTTGCGTCTGCGTGGCGCGCGCATCAGTCTCAATGACCCTGTGATCCACTCGACCGGTGCTGAGGATGGTGAAGACGAGCAGCTTGCCCTCGCCTATGTCGGAAATGCCGACATGCTTGACACAAATGCTTTCCATCTGCGGAGGCGTGGCAAGCGAGGCGTAGCGGGTGATGTCCGAGAGAATCCGGCAGGTCTGCTGGACGATCTCCTCGACTTCGCTCTCTTGGCGACTCATGCCGTGCCTTACGCGGCGAGTCTCAGACGAGTCCAGCGATGGCTCGGGCATGAGCTGGTCAACGTAGTAGCGATAACCACGGTCAGAGGGTACGCGACCGGCGGATGTGTGCGGCTGGCGAAGGTAGCCGAGGTCGGACATTGCTGCGAGTTCGTTGCGGACAGTGGCCTGTTTCACGCCAAAGTCGTGCCTAAGGACCAGATGCTCCGAACCGACCGGCTCGGCGGTCTGCACGTAGTCATCAACCACCGCCGCGAGAATCTGACGCCTTCTTTCGCCTAGTTCCATTAGCCCTACCTCAGCCGGGAACGAGAATACGGACGAGAGAACCTGCGAGGCGGCGTTTCAACCGCCCTGCACCTACTGATGAGTATACCATCGGCATGACGTGCAGTCAAGGATTCTGGCCGTGCGATCTATGGACCGGGAGCATATCTGTTCAGCGGCAGGCTCACGGTCATCGGGTTCATCCACACATAGCAGATTTGTTTTTCGGACCGGTGAAAGCCCTTCATTGTCCAGGCGGCATCCGTGGTGTAGGCATGTTTCTTGTCGCTGTCCCGGATGTACTCGTAGAGTCCGATGGTCGTGGCCGGCGGCTTCTCCGTGTCTGCCGGGAGCGCATAGAAGACCGGCTTGGAATCAAGTTCCGGGCCATTCCTGGGTTCTACCACCAGTCTACCGCCCGTTTGAAGCACGCGGGCCAAGCCAATTCCGGGCATGTCCGGCGCGAAGAACGCGATTGGCAGATCATGCGCACGGGTAGGCACACCTGACACTGTAGCAAACTTATCCGGCACGCCGTACTTGGACACGTCGTATACCGCGACCGGCAGCGCTAGTTTCGGGCTGGACAGATCGAGCTTGTACATCATCTGGTTGTAGTCGTACCTGGGTGTCGGCGCGCTCGTCGTAAGCCAACTCGTGTACGTCGCCTCGAAGAAGATGATCCTGCCGTTCTCCTTGTCGAACTGGGGATGGTGCCTGGGGTTGTAGAACGAGTAGTTGTCGTGCGTCACGATCTTGCGCGCATAGACCCACGGCCCGAGCGGGGTGTCCGCCTCCAGGTACCAGTCCTCCCCCAGCAGCGACGTGCCCATTATCTCGGACAGAATCATCACCCAGCGGCCTCGGTACGGGTTCCATTCTACCGACGCGCCGTGGTAGGCGACGGGCTTCCCGGTTTCGCAGTCCTGTATATGGAAGAGCGCGTCCTCGGGCTTCATCTTCCCGTCCTTGATCAGGCGAGCCTCATCCTGAGTGAAGAGCGCCGGGGCGTTCGGCTTCCAGTCGAATCGGACCTTACCGTTCTCCGCGCGGTCGAGATCGGCCTTCTCCTTCGTGCTGCCGGGTTTCATGCAGGTAAACGCCTCGTATGAGGTCACGTCGATCAGGTGCTTGATGTCGGCCCTTACGCGTGTCAGCGGGGTGAAATAGATGTAGTCCACGCCGCCGTCCATGACCCTGAACGGATGACCGCCGGGCAGGATGGGCGCGTCCAGAGGCATCTGCTGGACCTTGTCAAAGATATCCTGTTCGTCGTTGTAGCGCACAATGCCGGCCTCCAGCGTCTTCATCGCCTGGTCAACCTTGGCGTAATGTGCGAACATTCTCTCGCGGCCCGTCTCGTCGGGCAGCACAACCAAACCGCCCAGCCAGGTAGGTCCGGGGCCGGGGATGGGAGCCATCTGCTTGGTGAACCCGTCTGCGACCGTGAAGTAGGTCAGGTCCACACCCACCGCCGGGTCCAATCCGCCCTTGCCTGGTATGCCCGACGTCGCGCCGGTGGTCTGGAAGTTGCCGAGCGGATAGCCTGGTTTGCCGGTATCGCCCCAGAACCAGTAGATCTTGCCCTTGTATACCGCATCCAGCACGGAATCCTGGCCGACGACCAGCCCGTCAATAACCGGATTGGTGGTAGGAACCTTGCGCCCGAGCAGAACGCTGTCCGTGTAAATGCCCTGGCCCGTGATTCGGTAGAGCCGCTCCGCGATGTTGATGCGCTTGATGCGTATCTCCGCGCTCCCGCCCTCGACGGTCTTGAGCGTCAGCCCGGCATAACCGAAACCGTCCTTGGGGTACTCATAGCCGTGACTCTTGACCAGGAAATGCACATCGGTGTTCATTAACCCCGGCTCGTAGAATGCGACGATGCCGTTGCTGTCGGTGTAGTGGCTGATGTGGTTCGTCGTCTTCAGCTCGACCAGCGGCACCCCCCGCCCGGTCTCGTCGTCCACGACGGTGATGGCAAAGTACTTACCGGGATTGGGCGCACTCTGCCCGAATGCGGCTGAGCAAAACAGGATGAGCATGGTCAAGAATAGGAACTCTTTCATTGGTTACCTCTAGGGTAGGTAGTCATCAGCAGATGACGGGATAGGACATATTGGTCTCATAGGACGTATTGGTCACATCTTTCAGTACGTGATGAAGCTCTTGATGGTGTGTCCTGAGAGCTTGTCTCGGCCGTTGAGAAAACCTAGTTCAACAAGGAAGACGATGCCCACCACCTGAGCGCCGAGCAGCTCCACCAGTTCCACTGCCGCAGCAGCCGTGCCCCCGGTCGCCAGCAGGTCGTCCACGATGAGCGCCTTCTGCCCGGGCGTCACCGCGTCGCAGTGCATCTCGACTGCGGCGGTGCCGTACTCCAGCGCATACTCGCACTGAACGGTCTTATGCGGGAGTTTGCCGACCTTGCGGACAGGAACGAAACCCTTGCCCAGCGCAAACGCAACCGGTGCGCCCAGGATGAACCCGCGCGACTCGATGCCGACGATAACATCCGCATCCACGTGCTCTGCGTACTCCTTGAATGCATGGATGACCTCCGCAAACGCCTGCGGATCCTGCAAAACAGGTGTGATATCCTTGAAGATTATGCCCGGCTTCGGGAAGTCGGGGATATCGCGGATGAGAGACTCAGCAAGCATGTCAGTCCTCCTGGATGGTAGGTGATTGGTGGTGGGTGTTAGGCTGGATTAGGCTTTCTGTATAGGGCGGCCTGAGCACGCCTCGTTCGGTTATGATTCCGGCGATGTACTCCGCCGGGGTGACATCGAACGCCGGGTTGAGCACCGGGACCCCTTTGGGCGCGATTCGGATCTCGCCGATGTGCGTCACCTCGGTGGGACAGCGCTCCTCGATGATGATGTGCTTACCATCCGGAATGCTGAGATCAACCGTTGACATCGGCGCGGCCACGTAGAACGGTATGCCGTGCGCCTTCGCAAGGACCGCCACGCCGTAAGTGCCGACCTTGTTCGCCGTGTCGCCGTTCGCCGCGATTCTGTCCGCCCCGACGACCACACAGTTGACCATGCCCTGGTGCATGACGTAACCGGCCATGTTGTCCGTGATGATGGTGACGGGGATGCCGGACTGTTGAAGCTCCCAGGCCGTCAGCTTCATACCCTGCAGTCGCGGGCGGGTCTCATCGGCGATGACCTTGATGCGCTTCCCCTGCTCCACCGCCGCACGAATTACGCCCAGGGCGGTGCCGTACCCGGCGGTCGCAAGGGCGCCTGCGTTGCAGTGGGTCAGCACGGTATCGCCGTCCTTCAGAAGATTTGCCCCGTTCATGCCGAGTTGGCGGTTGATTCGGATGTCGTCCTGCAGAATGTCCAGAGCCTCGTCCACAAGCGTTGCGCGGAGTTCAATTATCGGAAGGTGCGCATACTCGCGGGCGATTCGGAGCATGCGGTCAATCGCCCAGAAGAGGTTGACTGCGGTCGGGCGGGTCTGCCGGAACTCCTCAGCGATGGGTTCCAGTTGGTGCATGAACTGCTCTGAATCGGGAGCATCAATGGTCTGGGCGGCGAGCGCTATCCCAAGGGCGGCAGTGACCCCAATGGCGGGCGCACCGCGCACCTGCATGGTGCAGATGGCGTGTACGACATCTTTGTAGTCGTCGAACTCCAGCGTGACGAACTCATCCGGGATGAGGGTCTGGTCAATCAGCTTGACTTTGCCGTCTTCCCAGCTCACCGGTTGGAGATCACTCTGCAATTCATGGTCTGATGGTTGATGGTTCATCATTCATTCCTGGGAGCGCCGACGTCCTCGTCGGCATCCGGAGCATGTGAGGACACATGCGCTCCCATTCACATCCGCGCGTGAAGCATTGCCTCATCGCATTGATCGCAAACACCGATTGAAATCCGCTCGATCATCTCCAGGATGACTTCACGCACGCGCGCGTTGTTGGCGTGCAGAACCTTTCCGACATCGTTAGCCGTCACCGGGCCGGTATCCTGTATGCCGACCACCCCCGCGTCCCAGTCGGTGATGAGCGAGATGTTCACGTAGCACATCCCAAGCTCGCGGGCAAGGATCACTTCCGGGTACCCGGTCATGTTGATAACGTCCCAGCCCATGCTCGTATACCACCGGCTCTCCGCCGTTGTGGAAAACCTCGGGCCGTTGACTACGACCATCGTTCCGGCATCGTGAACCGTGATGTTCTGTGACCGGCAGATGTCGGTTGCCAATACGCGAAGGCCCTCGCAGTACGGTTTCGCGCCCATGATATGCGCGACATCCGGGCCGTCGAAGAAAGTGTCCTTGCGCCCGGAAGTGCGGTCAATGAACTGATCGCAAACGACGAAATCACCTGGCTTGATGTGCGCCTGAAGGCTCCCAACGGCAGCCGGGCCGATGATACGGCTGACACCCAGTTGCTTCATGGCCCACGCGTTCGCTCGGTATGGAATCATGTGCGGAGGCAGTGAGTGCGAGTGTCCGTGCCGGGGCAGGAACGCAACGCGCTTGCCGTTCAGCGTACCCAGACAAATCTTGTCGCTCAGCGAGCCGTAGGGTGTCTCCACCGTGATTTGCTCCACGTCGGCCAACAGCTCGTAGAACCCGGAACCGCCATACACGCCTATGTCGGCTCGCGTCTCGCTCATAGCTTCCCTTTCTTCCACCGATCAAGCTCGAACAGCGGATTGCCCAACGCTTTTTCGGCGGCGGCCTGCTCTGCCTGCTTCTTGCTCTTGCCGTCACCGGTTCCCAGCAGTGTGCCGTCCAGATGAACCTGCACGGTGAAGGTTTTGTCGTGATCCGCGCCACACGAGCTTAGCACGGTGTAGATGGGGATGGTCTTGCACCGGCTCTGCGTCAGCTCCTGCAGCACGGACTTGTAGTTGCGCTGGTGCTCCTCGCCCTCGATGTCCTCGATCACCGGGCCGAGGGTTTTCAGGAGCAGCACTCTGGTCGGCTCCAAGCCGTGGATGAGATAGACCGCCGCCACAACCGCCTCGAACGCATCAGCGAGGATGGACGGACGTCCGCGACCGCCGGACGAAGCCTCGCCGGAGCCCATTAGCAGCGCGTCCGGTATGCCTATCTTCTTCGCTGACTCTGCCAGAATAGGCTCGCTGACGACCACCGCTTTGGCCTTGGACAATTCGCCTTCGGGTCGGTCGGAGTATCTCGCGAAAAGATACTCCGACACGATGAGTCCGACAATTGAGTCGCCGAGGAACTCAAGTCGCTCGTTGCTCTGAAGCATGCCCATCTCGCCCAGGTATGACTTGTGTGTGAGCGCCTGCGTGAGCAGTTCCCAGTCCGGCTTGTTTATCTTCAGCCTGCGCGCAAGCTTTCGAAACGGCGTTTGATCGACGGACGACATAGGCACCTAGTCTTCCAGTTTGGCGACGGCGGCGGATATCCGCTCGATGCCCTTCTTGATGTTGTCCATCGAGGTGGCATAGGATAGCCGAATGTTCTGCGGTGCGCCGAAGCCGTTGCCGGGGATGACCGCTACCTTTGCATCGCCGGTCAGCAGATAATCCGCAAACGACTCGGCATCAATGATCGTCTTTCCGTCACACTTCTTGCCGATCAGCGCCGATATGTTCGGGAATACGTAGAATGCACCGCCGGGGTTGGGGCAGACGATCCCTGGAATGGCGTTCAGGCCGTCCACAATCACCTTGCGCCGCTCGTCGAATGCAATGCGCATCTTCTCGACAGTATCCTGCGGGCCGTTCAGCGCTTCTTCTGCGCCGACCTGCACGAACGAGACCGGGTTCGACGTGGTGTTGTCCTGAATGCGCGTCATGCCGCCCACAATCTCCTGCTCAGCCGCAATGTAACCCACGCGCCAGCCGGTCATGGAATGGCTCTTGGAGAGGCCGTTGACGGTGATGGCCAGCTTCTTGATGTCGTCGCCCAGGGACGCGATGCTGACGTGCTTGTTTCCATCGTAGATGATCTTCTCGTAAATCTCATCCGAGATGACGTAGATGTTATTGGCAACGGCGATCTTGGCGATCTCCGCAATTTCGTCGCCGCTGTATACCGCGCCCGTGGGGTTGCTGGGACTATTGAAGATGAGTATTCTGGTCTTCGGCGTGATGGCGGCCTTCAGCATCTCCGGCGTCATCTTGAAGCCGGTGCTCTCGTTGGTCTGCACATAGACCGAAATGCCGTCCGCCAGCTTAACCATCTCAGGGTATGACACCCAGTACGGCGTGGGGATTATCACCTCATCGCCGGGGTCGCAGAGCGTCAGCACCGCGTTGTAGATCGAGTGCTTCGCGCCGTTGGAGGCGATGATCTGCGCAGGCACATAGTCGAGGCCGTTGTCCCTCTTCAGTTTGGCACAGATGGCCTTCTTCAGCTCAACCGTTCCCGATGAAGGAGTGTACTTGGTAAACCCTGCGGCCAGCGCCTTGCATGCGGCGTCCTTGACGTTCTGCGGGGTGTCGAAATCCGGCTCGCCGGCGCCGAAGCTGATCACGTCAATGCCCTCGGCCTTCATGGCCTTAGCTTTGGAAGTGATTGCCAACGTGGGTGACGGTGCGGTGTTGATCGCTCTTTGCGAAATCTTCATTTGAGCCTCCAGAGTTTGTCAGTGAGTCGGTGTTTCAGTTTATCAGTTTGCGCCAGGAATGTAAACGCGCTGTGAGACGCCACGGATGCAAATGCGAACCCGCCGAGGCGGATCCGCACTTGTGTAATACTCTTAGGTTTTCTGCAATTCTTCTCGATGTGCGGCTATGCCTTGTCCTTGATGTCCTTCTTGCCCGGCTCGTCGGAATCGAGGTCAAACGCCGTGCCGAAATCGAAATCATCGTTGTCAGGTATGTCCTCGGCCAACGCATGCGGATCTTCCGCCAGGCCGGGCACCACATATGGTTCTTCCACCGGGGCTGCGGCCAAATCAATCACTGGGGCTGCGGGCATCTCCATAGGCTTGATCTCAGACGCGACAGACGCGATTTCGATGGGAGCGTCTGCGATTGGTTCGGCGACCACCGGCGCAACCTCGACAGCAGCGCCATTAACAGCTTTGGCCTTCTTGATCTTGGGTTCCTTCGCGGGTTTAACCGGCTTTTCCGCTTTTGCAGGTTTCTCAGCTTTCACCGGCTTCACGCCTGCTATGGGCCGTAGCTGGGCGAAACAACTCCAGCAAGCTGCCCGCTGATCGTCATTCTGTGTACCGCATCTGGGACATATCATGATAAAACCACCTGTCTGCATCATTCATGCACGGCATGAATGATGCTCTTAAGGCCGTGGATAGTCAATCCACGCTGGCCCGCATTATTCATGCTTCTCGTGAATAATGCTCGGAATCCCCTGCATAGTGCAGGCTTGATGTTGCGGGGCTGTGCCGCCCCCTACCCTGTGCGCAATCCTAATCCTTAGCTTGCCCTATCCTACCCGCATTATTCGCGATGCGTGTGAATAATGCTTAGAAGGCCCTGCATTATGCCCTTCGCGCATAATGCAGGCTGACCTACTTATACTTAGCGAACACCAGCGTAGCGTTGTGCCCGCCAAAACCGAACGAGTTCGACATGGAGACGTTGATCTCCATCTTCCTCGCCTTGTTGGGAATATAGTCCAGATCGCATTCGGGATCCGGCGTTTCATAGTTGATCGTCGGAGGCGCTATGCCGTCTCTCATGGCGCATATGCAAGCCACCGACTCAACTGCCCCAGCCGCGCCCAATAGATGCCCGGTCATGGACTTAGTCGAGCTAACCGGCACCTCCAGAGCATAGTCGCCGAACACTGTCTTGATGGCAGCGGTTTCGTTCTTGTCGTTATCCGAGGTGGATGTGCCGTGAGCGTTGATGTAGTCCACCTGCTCCGGCTGCAGACCGGCATCCTTCAGCGCACATTGCATGGACTTGGCCGCACCTCCGCCGCCGGGAGCGGGCGCAGTAATGTGATACGCATCCGCGGTCATGCCAAAACCTACAATTTCCGCATAGATGTGCGCGCCTCTCGCCAACGCATGGTCCAGCGCCTCGCAAACCAAAATGCCCGCGCCCTCCGCCATCACAAAGCCGTCCCGGTTCAGATCAAACGGCCGACTGGCGTGATTGGGATCATCATTCCTTGTAGAAAAAGCTCTTGCCGCGCAGAATCCGGCCACCGCCAGCGGGGAAATAGCAGCCTCCGAGCCACCTGCAAACATGACATCCGCGTCACCGCGACTGATCATCCTGAAGGATTCTCCGATGCAGTGCGTAGAGGTAGCACAGGCCGTAACGATCGCGTAATTCGGACCCTTTGCGCCGGTGATGATGGAGATCATCCCCGCAGCCATATCCGTGATCAGCATAGGCACAAAGAACGGACTGACACGCTTGGGACCCTTGTGCATAAGCGTGGCATGCTGTTCTTCCCATGTACCGGTGCCGCCAATGCCCGACCCGACGAGGCAGCCGACTCTGTCCGCATTGCTCTCGTCAATCTTCAGGCCGGAATCTTCGAGCGCGATCAGCGCCCCGGCAACGGCGAATTGCGTGAAGCGATCCATGCGTTTCGCTTCCTTGCGCTCAAAATACTTCTCGGGATCAAAGTCGCTGATCTCACCGGCTATGGTCGTTGTATAATCGGTTGTGTCGAATCGGGTGATAGGCCCTATATTCGTGACCCCGTTCAGCATTGACTGCCAAAACGCGTCTGTCCCAATGCCTACATTGGTGACAGGACCCATACCAGTAACTACAACCCGTCTGTCTTCCATTTACCTCTCCAAACTTGCCCAACGGACACGAAGCTATACCGCACGAAATCTGCGGCGTCTATAACCCGTGCCCGTTGGTGTGAAAGGGTTGATCTACCCCTTTGACTTCTCATCAATGTAACTGACGGCATCTGCAACCGTCGCGATCTTCTCGGCGTCCTCGTCCGGTATCTCTACGTCAAACTCCTCTTCGAGGCCCATGACGAGTTCTACCACGTCCAGGGAATCCGCGCCCAGATCGTCTACGAACGATGCTGATGCGGTTACCTCATCCTCGTTCGCGTCCAACTGCTCAACCACTACCTTCTTCACTCTGTCAAATGTTGACACTGTGTCACCCCCTTATCTACATTACCATTCCACCGTCTACATTCACCACCTGACCTGTTACGTAGCTCGCGTCTTCCGAGCATAGAAACAGTATCAGTTTAGCGACATCGTCCGGAGTCCCAAGCCTGTTCATCGGAACGCGGCTTGCTATGTT
>JANYKG010000088.1 GCA_025358205.1 Armatimonadota bacterium | reverse complement strand
GAAGGCGGATGGTGTTGGTGATCTGTACGCCCAACTGGAGGAACTCAAGGCGCGGCTCAGGGAAGAAGGGCTGTTCGCCGACGCACGGAAGAAGCCGATTCCCGCGTACCCGATGAAGATTGCTCTTATCACCTCG
This sequence comes from Armatimonadota bacterium, assembly GCA_025358205.1. Taxonomy (GTDB): domain Bacteria; phylum Armatimonadota; class UBA5829; order DTJY01; family DTJY01; genus JANYKG01. Next base: position 9,214 of record JANYKG010000088.1, on the reverse strand, counting down.
CCGACTGGAGCCGCGCTCAGGGACATGGTGAGCGTCGCCCGGAAGCGGATGCCTTGCATTGACCTGATGCTCATCCCTGCGCAGGTCCAGGGTGAAGGCTCGGAGGCCGGCATCGCCGGTGCGCTTAGGGTTGCTGACGAGGAAGCCGGCGCAGATGTGATAGTGGTTGGCCGGGGTGGGGGATCGCTGGAAGATTTGTGGAGTTTCAACTCCGAGGTTGTTGTACGGGCGATTGCGGCCTGTGACACGCCCGTGGTATCAGCAGTCGGACATGAGACGGACTTCACTCTGGCGGACTTTGTTGCCGATCTGCGAGCGCCGACCCCTTCCGCCGCGCTTGAAATGATCGTGCCTGACTATCAGGAAGTCACTGCGCGTCTGGACTCATACGTTGCATCCATACGAAGCGCGGTCTCCGGTATGTTGAGTGCGAAGCGCAGTGGGCTGGAGATGATGATGAACTCGGCAACCATGAGGTTGCCGGAGCGATTGCTTCAGAACCGATGGCAGGAACTGGACAACCTGCAGGGCAAACTGGGCGCATCGTTCAGCGCGGTTGCGTCGCGTCTGGATGCGGATCTGGCGCGGATGAGTGGCAAGCTCCAGAGCCTGAGTCCTCTTGGCGTGCTTGCACGAGGCTACACCATAACGAAACGAGCTGCAGACGGCACAGTTGTCAAGAGCCTGCGAGATGTCCGTGCAGGAGACGAATTGGAGATACTAGTATCTGACGGCCGGATAGCCGCGATTGCGAAAGAAACCATGGAAGGGTGGTCATAGAATGGATGAACCGAAGGGAATTACTTTTGAAACAGCCATTGCGCGTTTAGAGGAAATCGTGCGGTTGCTGGACGACGGGCAGTTGTCTCTGGACGAATCGTTGAAGGTATTTGAAGAGGGAGTAGGACTGGCCAAAGCATGTTCCTCCATGCTAAGAGATGCTCAGGGCAGATTGCAAACGTTGACGGCGAACCCGGACGGTACGGTCGCCACGCAGGAACTAATGCTGTAATCTCGTATGTCTGCGCAGGATATTGCTAACACAGCGCACTTATGGTATCTTAGTTAGTGTTTACTGCTATCCGTGTTGAAAGGTACATGCCCTCATGAAATGGCATTACGTGATACTGGTATTCTCCGTGCTGGCCGCAGCGGCCATAGCTGTTGGACGCCTTACCCACACGCTGAGCCACGGCGTAATCCAGGCAGTGGTGACTCTCTGCGTATTGATGATCATTTTCGCTGTGATCAAGTTTCTGGGGAAGCTTCGGGAATAGACCCCACTCCGTCCTCTGTTCTACACACCTAGTCTACATTATCGGAGAGAGTAATACCCTTGTACACTATCAAACTCATCTCAATACTGACACTGCTTTCCACATGCGCGATTGCTGGTCAAGCTTCTCCAAAGGCAGTGTGCGTGCCGTTTACCAAGTCAGCGATAACCATTGATGGGCACATAAACGAACCAGCGTGGAAGATCGCCGGCGCTGTTCGCTCATTCGCTCAATATAAGGGCGAGGGAAAGATCGCGAATCAGACCACAGTCAAGCTTCTCTATGACAACAAGGCGCTGTACCTAGCTTTCCAGTGTGCCGAACGTGACATGGCCGCACTGAAAGCAAATATCATTGGAAGAGACAACAGCGTGTGGGACGATGATTGCGTGGAGATATTCCTCGATCCATCCGCCTCAAGAACGTCATTCATCCAATTCGCCCTGAACACGTTGGGGACTCAGTACGACGGGCTTGGCAACGATAGCTACGGCTTCAACCCCAAATGGCAGGGTAAGTCGTCTGTTGGCCCAAAAGGGTGGACTGCGGAGATCAGGATTCCTTTCAACGAGATGGGGGCGAAAACGCCTGCTCGTGGAACGGCATGGATGGGGAACTTCTGCAGAGAAGAGCAACCGTCAAAGGAGCTATCATCATGGTGTCGAACGGACGGCAGTTTCGGTGCGCCCGGTAGTTTTGGCGAGATCGTATTCGGCTCATTTGCAGACAAGCTCGAAAATGACATCCGTGATCTGTTGGTAAAGGCAGCGAGTCTCGAAACCACAGCGCATAGCCTTAATGTTGACTCGGAGCATATATTTCCAAACGTGCGTAGAAGCGTGGAAAAAGAGTGCAGCAGATTATCAGTCGGGAAGCCTGTCACAGAAGCCGACTATCTTGCCGCACAGTCGTCGCTGGCGGAAGTGTCTTCCAGCCTGAGGATAGCTGCTGAGTCAATCAGACGCGCTGAGATGGGGAATCCTGAGTATATCGTATGGGAGACCACCCCGTGGCGGCACTTTGCTATGAAAGAGGACTCCTCTGCAGTGCGGCAGGATACGAAGACGATTAGCGCCATCACTCTTAGCGGTCAGACTGAAAGCAGAGCAGTGATGGTTTCCAATCTGTGCGCCGAGACCATTGAAGTGCGCGTGCTGACATCCGGTTTCCCCGCTCGTTCAGTAGAAGTCCTCTTTCCCATGTTTGTAAGAGCTACCGATGGAACGGCATATCCCGACGCGCTTGCACCGTCGAATCCTGCAAGCATAATTGTGATACCGCCGGGTGAGACAAGACAGATATGGCTCAACATCAAGAGTAGTATTCCCGGTGTCATACATGGACAGATCACTATCAACCCGCTCACGGCATCAAAAGTGGACAAGCAGATTGCGGTGGATGTCGAAGTGGTGGGCGCTCCTCAAATAATCGCCGCTCCGCTGTCGTTCACCTGGGACTACCTTGGTGACGCGGAAGCGCGCGGGCTGGAGACTGCATACATGCAGACTATGACCGATCATGGTATCAACGTTCATCTGATTTCAGGACTAAGGTATATGCCGCGCCCGACTGCCGACGATGCCGGTAACTTCACGGAGCCGGTTGACTGGAGCAGATTTGAGCTGGAGGTTAAGCTCATGTGGCGACCGGGACGGCTGCTGTACATCAACACGGATGTCTGGGAAAAGGCCGCAGAACGCCCGATATACAATGGTAAATTCGGTTCGCCGGGCTGGAACACGGCCTTCAAGAAGATCATGACGGAGATGGTCGGCGAGCTGACGCGTTTGGGATTATCCTATGCCGACTACATGGTGTGCCCCGTTGACGAAAGCATTGATGAACGGTATATCACCATCGCCAGACTCATCAAAGAAGCTGATCCGAAGATCAAGATCGTCGAGGATACCATTGGTGAGAGCTTGGAGCAGGTGAAGGCTGCGGATCAGTATACGGATTACTGGATACCGCACTTCAAGAGCTACTTTGCCGACAGCGTAAAACTGAGCATTGACTACATGAAGTCCACCGGTAAGCCGGTAGGATTCTATTTCTACAGCGAGGGATCCAATGAGAAGGCGCGGGATTCCTATCATGACTACATTTTGGATTTCTGGTACGCGTATTCACGCGGACTGAACGGCGTGTTTGGGTATTGGACGGCAACACAGCACTATGGCGACCCGTGGAACAGGCATCAGACAACGGCGGATTATGACCCATCGCTGTTCTACTACGGCACGGATGGTGTGGTCAGCGGGCGCAGGTGGGAAGCATGGCGGCAAGGTCTGGAAGACTTCCACCTGCTGAAGACGTGCGAGGCCTCTGGTGTGGACTCAGCGGTGATCTCGGCGGCTGTGAATCGTGTGCTGGATAACCCGCACGACCCGAATGTGGCGGCAAAGGCTCGTGAGACTCTCCTTCGATCTCTCATGACAGCCCATCACTAGGATAAACTCGGAATTCTAGCCGTTCATACCTGCGAGGTCAGAGCGCACCCGTAAAGGGTGCGACTACAGATTATATCCGATCCCTGCTAGAGGATGCTGTGGAAATATGAGGCATCGCGAATCATGACATCTCTTCGCTCAGTGCCTTGGAATTTGCCGAGTGATTCGTCTTCCAGGCACAGATCACGGTCATAGCCTGCCGACTTCAGTATTTGCACAACTCGCGCGTGGTCAACATCGCCGTCCGGTATCGGTGAGGCGTACTTCTCGTATTCCCAGCCGACTTCTCGTTGTATGCCGCTCATGTCAGCCGGATACTTGATGTTCTTGGCGTGGGTATGCTTGGTATATGGTGCAAAGTGTTCGATGATCTGATAAACCGTCTCGATGGGATGCCCGTACCAGTAGAAGTTTCCGGTATCTAGCGTCAGCCCTACGCGGGGAGAGCCGACTTTCTGAAGCACGGCATCGAGGAAGTCCGGCCTGTTGCCCTGGTATCCATGGTTTTCGATACCAATGTCCACTTCTGAGTCGGATGTGGCGTCCAGCACTCTCGACATGGCGTCCGAGAATACCCGAATGTTCTTCTCTACGGCATCTTCGCCTTCACCATGCATCATGGCATCCACACGAACCGTGGTTATACCCAGCTTGTCCGCTGCTCGTATCGCCGCAATTGTCCACTTGATCTCACCCTCCAAATCATCGCTGGCAAAGTTGTTTGCCATGAGCAGTGATGACACTTGAACGCGGTTCTGGATCAGATGCCCACGAAATGCCTCCAGCCCGGAAGGATCGTCAAGTCTGAACCGCTGTGCGTTGGACGACGGTGTTATCGCAAATACGGAGTTATCCGGCCTGAACTCCATCTCCACTGCGTTGAACTTCAGCGCGTTCAGAGCTTCTCTTATAGTCGGCCATCCGCATAGCGCCACATGATCTCGGATTGATGCATACATACGAACCTCCTGTAGACCATATTGACGAACGATGGTCACCAGAGTTCAGAAGCAGTTTCTACCGCGAGTCCCACTTTCGTTGATACGAGATAACCGCGCTAACGGTTTGCATATTCACGAGCCTGATGCATGAAAGCTTCCAGCCGCGTCTGGCTGGTACCCTGCTCAACTCCATCATATACCATGTTCAGGAAGGGGAAGTCGCCCATATCCTCTCGCACTCTCTTAATCAGGGCGTTTGCGATGGTTCCCGGCATACAGGTAAACGGCATCACGGCCACGATTCCAGAGCAGTGTTTGTTGAGAAGGTCAATGGATTTGCCGACGGTCATCACGCCCTCACCCTCGAAACTGCGGTGAACGTAAGGCGCGGCCATTTCGAGAACCTGATGAGAGGTCGGTTCGTGATAATTCCTCAGGTAGCCCTTGAAGACTCCCGAATATGTACGCTCGATCTTCTGCATGACAATGTCTTTGAGATTGTTCTTGAACAACAGCGCAAAGTCACCTGCCAGTTTTGCTCTCATTGCTCGCCGGACGTTCCGGTAAAGGAACCATTCACTGATCGGCGCTGCCCAGACCTCGCCGCCGAGGTCTTCGATCTTGCGAACAACGTCCTGATTGCTGAACGCGCCGGCACGCACGTAGAACTCGCCGACATACCCGATAACAGGCTTCTGCACGGAACGATCTACCGCCACTGCTTCGAACAGTTTTCTGCACTCGCGCAGTGCGGCCACCATGTTCCCATCGGCTCTCAGCGTGTCGTACAGGATTGCAACTGACGAGTCGAATGCTATGTCCGTTGCGCCCTTGGCCTTCTCGTATGGCCTGGTCTCCCGCAGGCACTTCTCCACCTGATCGGTAGCGACCATGGCCTTCCAACCTTGTTCGAGCAGCTTCCGGCCCACCACGCCGAGGTCGTCGTAGAAGCTCGATGCCTGGTTCGGCGCATACAGAGGAACGTCCTGGTATCCTAGTTGGTCCAATACCATGCGCATGAGGGTGTTGTACTGGCCAAATCTGCACGGGCCGCCCGATCCACCCATCAGGAAGGCGTACTTGTCGCGGTCGAAGTCGGGTCGCTTGACGAACTTCACCATGTCGCCCATCGTGACGATGCACGGGAAGCACTCTTTGCCTGAGGTAAACTGCCGTCCCCATTCGAGCGTCTCCTCATCCGGTTCGGGGAGAGCCTGTGCTGGCATCCCGGCGCTCTCGAAGGCAGCGGCCAGTGTGTGTGATACCGCGCTCATGTTTGGAATCAGTACGATCCTCTTGCTCTCAGAGGTGATATGGTGTGATTTGTAGACCTTACCGCCGTGCGCTTTGCCGCTCGCATTTGCCAGACTGTCCATAAACGCCTCGCAACGCGTTATCATGCCCGCGTCGGCACTGTGTTCGTCAACCTCGATAACCAGACAAGGCTTTGCGCCCAGGCGATCACGGAAGAACTTCTGAACGAACGAATCAGGTCCGCAGCCGAAGTTGGTTAGGTAGAGCGGGTACAACCTGGCATCGTCGGCCACTATTTCCGCAGCCGTCAATATCTTCTGCCCATACCGCCAGTACATGTTCTTCCATTCGCCCGAGAGCTTCACGGAGTCGAGCGGCAAGTAGTCCATGGGGATGCAGCGGACGCCCATCTTGGCGAGTTTTCTCGGTATCTCCAGGTTTGCGCCGGAATCGCATGTGTTGTAAGCGCGCCCGATGACGACTACAACCTTCTCGTTGGGTTTCACTTCACTCAGCGCTTCGCGGCCACGATCTGTGAGTTGCTTCTGAAATGCGCTGAGATTTGCTTCAGCCGCCCGAACAGCCCGTGCCACGTCGCTCTTCGAACATCCAAGTGTGCGGCCTACTTCGGTCAGAGCGGTAATCCTGTGCTTCTCGCCCATCTGCATGTAGACGACCGGCTCCAGTGTCTTCAGTCCCCTGGCCGTGAAGTCCACCGCAGACTTGACGGTGTAGACGAGGCTCTGTACATACGGGCACACGAAGCTATCCGTCATCCGCGAATCAGGACAAGGCATGTTGATGACGCTGGGCAGGAACATATAGTCAATCTCTTTGTCCATCAGATCCAGCACGTGACCAAGAGCCACTTTCATCGGGAAACATGTCTCGGCCACCGATCCCTCAGCGCCGGAATGGATGGTCTGCTTGCTTGTCGGGTCCGATACTACGACCTCGCAGCCCAGTTCCTTGAAGAAGGCCTGCCAGAACGGATAGAGTTCATAGAACAGCAATGCCCTTGGAATCCCGATTCGTGCGGCATTCGGTACGGCTTTCTCGCTGGGAACGTATGGCGTAGTCAACATCTCTTCGCGTTCTGCGAAGTGATCCGGGAACTCAGAGACGGCAGACGCTCGGCGGTCAACGTCATACTTTTCGCATCTGCTGCCGTAGAAAAGCGGTTTTTCACCTTCAACGCTTACGCGGTTGATTTCGCATCGGTTGGCGCATTCTTTGCACTCAAATGCCTTAATTTCGTAGCTTCTATGGCTCAGGTCGAAGCCCTTGAATGTGCTGCCGTTTCCCTTGTCTTCGTCCATCGCTATGCACGCACACCCCAGCGCGCCGGTGACCTCGTGGTGTTTGGGTACATGTATCGGTTTTCCGGTCACTATCTCAAACGCCGCAACTACGCCAAGGTTGGCCGCAACTCCGCCCTGGAAGAAAATCTTGTCTCCTATCGCTTTCGTGCCCACAACCCGGTTCAGGTAGTTTCGGACGATGGAGTAGGCGAGTCCGGCCACCAGGTTCTCAGTGCTCTCACCGGCCTGCTGATGTCTGACCAGCTCGGTCTCAATGAAGACGGTACACCGCTCGCCGAGGTTCGCCGGGGACGGGGCCGCCAGAGCCAGATCGCCAAACTGCTTCTTGATGCTGATGCCAAGCTTCTCAGCCTGCTCTTCGAGGAACGATCCCGTGCCCGCCGCGCAGACTTTGTTCATCTCGAAGTCCACAATTGCGCCGTGCTTCAGGCTGATGAACTTCGAGTCTTGCCCGCCGATCTCAAAAATTGTGTCTACGTCCGGGTCGGTCTCGGCCGCTCCGCGCGCCTGTGCAGTGATCTCGTTTCGCACTACGTCTGCGCCGATGAAGTCCGCTATGAGGTAGCGCCCGGAGCCAGTGGTGCATGCGCCGCGTATGTCCACCAGATCGCCCAGTTCATCGCCGACTTCCTGAAGACCCTGCCGCACAGCCTCGATTGGCCTGCTGGCGGTCATCAGGTAACGTTTCGCGAGCACGTTCTTGTCAGCGTCAATCACCACAACGTTGGTGCTGATGGATCCAACGTCTACGCCCAGGTACGCCGGCACTCTCTCCTTCGGTCGTGGAGCGCATGACTGATCGTCCGGCAGAATGGAAGTAATGATCTTCAGCGGTTTGTCCATGCGCTGCGCTTTGACGACATGAGCGAGGTCAATCAAACTCGAAACGGCGGACATGTCCGGTGACACGGATTCGTCAACTGAGGTTAGCGCCGCACCAATGGCCCCGGTGCAGGCGAAGTGATCCGGCACCAGAAGCTCGCCGGGTTCCAGTCCGAGGACGCTTTCAAGCGCCTTCACGATGCCTGGGTTAGCTGCCACGCCGCCCTGAAACGCGATGGGTTTCTCCAAATCACGCGCCGCGCCAACGGTGCTCTTGAAGTTGCGCGCCAGAGCAAAGCACAGCCCGGCGACTATGTCATGAACAGGGGTCGCCTTCTGCTGCAGGTGTATCATGTCACTCTTGGCGAAAACACTGCACCGTCCGGCTACTCTTGGCGGATGCTCCGACTTGAGGGCCAGTCCGCCGAAGTCTTCGATGCTGATGCCCATCCTGGTGGCCTGTTGATCCAGGAACGAGCCTGTTCCCGCCGCGCAGACCGTGTTCATCTGGAAATCAGCAATAACCGGTTTACCGCCCTCGCCGGGCTTCATCGTAATCAGCTTGGAGTCTTCTCCGCCGATCTCGATGACAGTCCGCACATCAGGATATAGGTAAGCGGCGGCCTTAGCCTGTGCGATTACCTCATTGACAAACACTCCGTTCAGAGTTTCGGCAATCAAGCGTCCGCCTGTGCCGGTGGCAGCTATCAGTCCGATGCCGCCTTCATACTTTGCGCCAAGTTGTTCCACCACCTCGGCGACGACCTGCATCGGTTTGCCTTTGTGGCGAATGTACTTGGTCTCGATGATGTTGGATGAGCGATCCAGAACAGCGATATCAACGCTTACGGAACCGATATCGATTCCAAGAACGAGGTTTTCATGCGACATGACAGGTGAGTTACTCCATTGGAAATCTTCTGATAGTCCGCGTCGTGCGAATCTCGGCGAGCAATATGTATTAAGTATAACACCGACGCTCATGTGTGCGCCAGTCCGTAGTTATTGTTGGCAGTGTACACTCTTGTGTGTAGAATCGGAATTGGGTAGGTAAGGCGCATCCCTCTTTCTAAACTTTGGGTTGAGGAACCAAGAAAGAAGGAGGAACACGCCTTGATAGAAGTATACGCCGACAGCATCGAAGAAGC